>CAYPEV010000001.1:0-51919 GCA_964409605.1 uncultured Christensenella sp.
TTCATCGCATTCCACCAACCCTGATTGCTCTCAAGCGTCAAGGTTTTTTCAGCCGACAAGCTCCATCCGTCGCCGTCGAAGGGTCCATTGAGACCGAATATATCGGTCTCGGCAAGCGAAGAAAATGGAAATAGCGAGAAGCATAATATCCCGATTAGTAGAATGCTGCATACTCTACCGAGTATGCGTTTGTAAGTACGTCTCAACATTTTCTTGTAACCTCTCCGGTGTCACTCGGTTCACTTGATATAATGTGGAATCTTCGCCGTTGCTGTTTGTTGTACTCTCTCTTAGCGGAACAATTTGCACAGTATCCCCTGCTTCAATCATTAGTTTGATATCATCAAGTTTTCCGATATAAATTGCCGTGTGTTTTATTGTTCCAGATTCATCGCCCCTCCAGAAAAGGGTATCACCAATCTGTAATTTTATTTGATCAAAGGAGGTTCCGCCTTCAACATTCCATATTTTTATTGAGTCATTTATCTGATATCTTGCTCCTTTACCAATCCCGTATTTCCCCCATTCTGGATTAATTTGAGCAATAGCCCATCGAACGAAGCCTTGACAATCAATCCTGATGCCCGGTTCCTCTCCCTGCGCTGCCGGTTTGTTGTATCCTAGCCCCATAAGCCGCATCGCCTCTCTCACCAACTGCGCTCCGAAGCTATCATCTTCCGGCGGGATTAAATCACCAATCGGAATATACGCTTTCACTTTTTTGTCGTTTACTATTGTTTCAATATAAACCGGCTTAACACACATGTTATAGAATTTCCGCACTGCCTGATCATAAAACTCCTGAACCTCGCCTTTGCGAACGGACCCATCCTCAAGAGCAGTGTAATAATTGTTTATCGCTTCTTGATAAAGCAAATCCTTATACCCGTTGTTTGTATTCTGCATGAAAAGTTCCCATTCTTCTTTGTTTAGGACGTCCGACTGCATCGTTCCAAGCTCGGGCAGAATGGGTTTCGTCTTTCTGTTCGGGTCGGCGACATCAATAAGAATCTTGTAAGTCGTTCCCTCCGGGGGCGTTGTTTGTGTAGCGATGATGCGCGCCGCATCATATGTGATCTGTTTCAGGCTGTCTGGCGTTAGAACACCGTCCAACGCCTGTTGCGTAAGCTTTAACCGAGCAAACCCAACAACGTTCTGTTGCACCGGCGTCAGATTCGCCAAATCCAGATCAATTCTGGTCAATACATCATTCAGAAATGTGTTGCCCCGGGCTATTTCATTATGTACCCGTTGCTCCTCACGCAGCGTTTGCGCATCTGCTTTCATGAAGGGTTTTGTGTCGTTATAGGTACGCGTAGATGATGGCTTTCTCAAAGCATTCTGTTCTGTTTTAAGCGTTTTCGCATCGGCTCCCGTGAATATTCCACTCGCCTTGCTATTCCCCTCATCTGAATTCGTCGCCGTTGTAGTTGGCTTGCCTTGCGCGACGAGATCTCGCATTGTGGAGTTTGTATTGAGTAGCCTCCACTGTTCTTGCTTTGTTAAGTCCGTTTTCGAAATGGCCTTCTGCTGTGCAGCCGTCCTCATGCTTTCCCAGTTGTCAACAGGGAAGTCAGGCGGTAACTTTCTTGCAATATCTGCGTCCGTCTGCAGCATCCCGTCAGGCATAGAGTCGCGTTTTGCCGCCTTTTGTTTGAGCATCAATTGCTCTGCTTTTGCGGCAGCATTTGTCGCCGTTGCGCTGCCACCCGGCTTGGACAATTTCGCGGCCGCTTTCAAGGCTTTGACCAACCTATCTTCTTCATAAGCAGTGGGATTCGTAAAATCGTTTTTCATATTGAGTATCCTTTCTTTTTATTAAAAAAGGATACCCCCTATGAAACCCCCAAAATTCTTACAATTCCCCTTTTTCGCAATTCCGATAATGCAGAAACGCAAAACGCGCATTTTTTTCATTATACCGAACATTCGTTCTGAATGCACGCTCTATTTTTGTAGAAAAAAGGACGAAACGCAGCGCGTTTCGCCTTGGATTGATTTGTTTCTTTGGTTTGTTTTGCCCGGGCGCTCTGTTCAAACGTGCTTAAAGCAGAGCTTGCCGAAGCGGCCGTGTATACTTGCCGAAAAGGGCCCTATTTCCCCTGCTCCGCGTCGTTCAGCATATAGATTTCTGCAATGCCCTTTTGCCCGAGCGCACGGTCGGTGATAAACGCAATCAACGGTATACCCACAAGGCTGAGCCCAAGCCGCACAAGCGTGAACGTCAGGCCCATGCTGGACGCCTCAAACGCAAGCAGCGGGATCTTTGTCGTCGACCATGCGCCGATGAAGATCAGCACATTCATCAGGCTGCTGCCTTTTCTGAGCATCACCGCTGCAAACGGAAACGCTGCGTAAAGCGGGCCTGCCGCGGCGGAACCAAGCAGAAATGCGATCAGAACGCCCTTGAATCCCGATCCCTTGCCGGTGTATTTCATCATGGTCGCCCGGTCGACCCAGACGTCCAGCAATCCCAGCAGGACAAAGATCGGCGGCAAAACAGAGATCATCTCCTTGAAGCTGCCGAGTGTGTTGTTAAGCGCGGCCTTTCCGAGATCGGGCAGGATCAAACCCGCGGCAGCGCCGGCAATCAGCAGGAGAAAGAACGCGCCATAGCGCTTGAGAAACGGTTTCTGCGGCGCGTTCTGCGTTTTTTCGCCGCCCGCCTGCGTATTTTTCTGTGCTTCGTTCATGCGAACACCACCCCCATCACAACCGCGACCACAAAGGAGAAGAGAAACGCGGCTATGTTCCGCGTGAGCGTCGCCTTCAGGCCAAACGTCTTTCGCTCGATCGGGATCGTGATGATGCCGACCATCATCAGCGTCGAGACAAACGCGGCAAGCTGCATATATCCCGCCCCGCTTTTGAGCAGCGCCGCCGCCAACGGAAACGCGACAAACCCCGGCATCAGCGTCACGGAGCCGATCAGCGCCGCAACGATCACACCCAGAAACCCGCTCTCCGCACCGAGCAGTTTTTGTATCGCCTCCGGCGGAAAGATCGCAAGCGCAAACCCGATAACCAGGAATATTGTCAAAAGCTGCGGCAGGATGTTCTCAAATGACTTCCAGGCTTTCATCAGTGCGGCCCCGGTCTTCTTGCGGTCCTTGAAAAAGGAAACCGCGAGACCGATTATCGCGAGTCCATAGAGTATGTAGGTAAACAATGCGCGTTCCTCCGCCGGTTTTTTATAAATTTTCTTTCAGCAATCGCAATACATCACTCTGGTTGAGCGCACGCCCCGCCGAAACAACGCGCCCGTCGATGACCAGCGCAGGCGTGCTCATCACGCCGTATTTCGCCATCTCGGCATAGTCCGTCACGTGGCGTACGGAGAGATTCGCGTTCATCTCGTCCAGCGCCCGCTTGACCGCCTGCTCCAGCGCGCGGCATTTCGGGCAGCCCGCGCCGAGGATGAGGATGCGCGCCGTATGCGTTGTCTGCTCCGGCTCTGCTTTCAGGTCATAATGCGGAAAATTGCCGCTGCCGAAGCAAGCGTTCTTCTCTTCTTCCAGGAGGTCTGCCTGCCGTTTCTCCATATTATTCTGTAAACTCCTTTTCGTCTGTTGTTTTTCCCACAAAAATCATGTGTGCAATTCAATCGTGCTGAAAGCGCAAGTGGACCGGAATAGAGCTTCCTTGCATGATGATAAAGTTTATGTCGATGTTCCGGTAAAAGTCAATAGGATATGTCACAGACGAAATTCCAACAAAAAACCGCCGGATATCCGGCGGAAAGAACCCATCATCTTCTTTTCGCGTGTTCCTCGCACCGCTCGGCTGCGCCGCAGCCCGCGCAGCCGCCGCAGCACGATGTACCCGCGCGCTTCCTTCGCACGGAGCGCCGAACGGCGCAAAACAAGATAAGCGCAACAAGTGCGAGAACGACGTAGTCTTCGACGCGCATCTAGAACAATCCTCCGATCTGGTACGCCGCAAACGCGACAATCCACGCGACCGCGCACTGCAGCACCACCACGCCAAGCGTCGCCCAGCCGGACCTCAGCTCCTTGCGAATGGTCGCCACCGCGGCGACACAGGGCGTATACAGCAGCGTAAAGAGCAGGAAACTCACGGCGGAAAGTGTCGAAAAAAGGGTTGGCAGCGCGAGATGCAGCTCCGCAATCCCCGTGCCGAGCAGCACGGAAAGTGTGCTGACCACGGCTTCCTTTGCGACAAAGCCGGAGATCAGCGAGGTTGCAACCCGCCAATCCGCAAAGCCCATCGGCCGGAAGATCGGCGCGATTACGCGTCCGATCATCGCAAGCAGGCTGCTCGCGCTGTCCTGCACCACATTCAGCCGCAGATCGAACGTCTGCAAAAACCAGATGATCACGCTCGCGAGCAGAATGATCGTAAACGCGCGCTCCAGAAAATCCTTCGCTTTTTCCCAGAGGAGAAGCAGCACATTCTTCGGCGAAGGCATGCGGTAATTGGGCAGTTCCATCACAAACGGCACGGGCTGCCCGCGAAACACCGTATTCTTGAGCAGGAGCGCGACGAGGATGCCGAAGAGCATGCCCGCAGCGTAGAGCCCCGTCATCACGAGCGCCTGATTGCGCGCGAAGAACGCCGCGCAGAACACCGCATAGATCGGAATCTTCGCCGAACAGCTCATGAACGGCGTGAGCAGGATCGTCATCTTCCGGTCGCGGTCACTCGCGAGCGTACGCGTCGCCATGATCGCGGGAACGGAGCAGCCAAAGCCGATCAGCATCGGCACAAAACTGCGGCCGGAAAGCCCGATCTTGCGCAGCAGGCGATCCATTACGAACGCCACGCGCGCCATATAGCCGGTATCCTCCAATATGGAAAGAAAGAAGAACAGCGTCACGACGATGGGCAAAAAGCTCAGCACGCTGCCGACGCCGGCGAAGATTCCGTCGACCACGAGGCTCTTCACCACGGGATTGATGCCATAAGCGGTCAAGCCGCGGTCGACCAGCGCGGTCAGCGCGTCGATGCCGGCGGTCAGCAGATCCGAAAGCGAGCTGCCCACGACGTTGAACGTCAGCCAGAACACGAGGAGCATCACGCCGAAGAACACGGGCAGCGCCGTATATTTTCCCGTGAGAATTTTATCGATCCGCACGCTTCTGAGGTGTTCCCTGCTCTCGCGGCTCTTGATGACCGATGTCGCAACCACGCCTTCGATGAATGTATAGCGCATATCCGCAAGGGCCTCGTTGCGTTCAAACCCCGTCTCGCGCTCCATTTCCAGTACGCTGTGTTCGATCAGCTCCAGCTCGTTCTGGTCGAGCTCCAGCCGTTCGGAAAGCGGCTGATCGCCTTCGATCAGCTTTGTCGCGCAAAAGCGCGCCGAAACGCCGATGGCGCGCGCGTGGTCTTCGATGACGTGCGCAACGGCGTGGATACAGCGGTGCACCGCGCCGTCCGGACAAAAATCCTGCACCGTCGGGATTGCGCGGCGCTTCACCGCGTTCATCGCCTGATTGACCAGTTCGGATACGCCCTCGTTCTTTGCAGCCGCAATGGGTATGACCGGCACGCCAAGCTGGCGGCTCATGCGCTGAACGTCGATCGAGCCGCCGTTATCGCGCACTTCGTCCATCATATTGAGTGCGACGACCATCGGGATCCGCAGTTCCAACAGCTGAAGCGTGAGGTACAGGTTTCGTTCGATATTCGTCGCATCGACGATATTGATGATGCCGTCCGGCTTACCATCCAGTATGAAATCACGCGAGACGATCTCCTCCTGCGTATACGGACGGATGGAATAGATGCCCGGCAGGTCTACAACCTCAGCGTCCTTTACCCCGCGAATCTCTCCGCTTTTTTGATCCACCGTCACGCCCGGAAAGTTTCCGACACGCTGATTGGACCCCGTAAGCACATTGAACAGCGTCGTCTTGCCCGAGTTCTGGTTTCCCGCAAGCGCAAATATCATGTCCGTCTCCCTCTTCCTTCGCGAGCGAAATATTCCGCGCGTCGTCCTTTCGCAGCGTCAGCTCATAGCCGCGCACGCAGATCTCGATCGGGTCGCCCAGCGGCGCCATCTTGACCATGGTGACTTTTGTCTTTGGAATCAACCCCATATCGAGGAGCCGAAGCCGCAGCGCGCCTTCGCCCCCGACTGCGGTGATGGTTCCTGTATGTCCGATTTTCAGTTCGTCCAGCGTCATGTGTCCGCTCCGTGTCTCTGCCCGCGTCCAGGATGCGCGCCGGTTTCCGGCGCGAAAGATCCGTTTTACCGACGCAGGCAGTTAGAATTCTCTAACTTAGCGATAGGAGTCTACTGCTTCTGCCCGCGCTTGTCAATCCCCCAAATTTTTTGTTTCCGCGTCTTCGTTTGCCCTGCCTCTGCCGGCAGGTTGAAAGCCGGGGAAGCGCCTTGTTTGATTTCAACTTGAAATAAATCCGTCCGGGGTGTAGCATAGAGAAATGAAGCGGAGGTGCGCATATGCAGGTTAACGAATCCATCGAAGATTATTTGGAACAAATTCTGATTCAGCAGGAAAAAAACGGCTGCGCGCGCTCCGTAGACATCGCCATGAGCCTCGGCGTCACCAAAGCGAGCGTCAGCCATGCGACGAAGCTCCTGCGCGAAAACGACTATATCCACATGGCAGATGATAAGTGCATCACGCTGACGGACAGTGGGCGGGAGATCGCGGAGCGCATGTATCAGCGGCACCGCGTACTCGCGCAGTTTCTGATGCGCCTTGGCGTGCAGGAGACAACCGCGTTTGCGGATGCCTGCCGCATCGAGCACGATATCTCCGCGGAAACCTTCGCCGCCATCTGCCGCCACGCGGAAAAAGGCTGGAAATAGGTGTTCCTTTCCCTTTGGGAAACAGACAAGCGCATTTGGGGCTGCCCCTCGGCAGCCCCTTGATGTTCTATTCGATTCAACTATAGAGAAGTTTACCCCTGGAAGTCGTCTCCTCCACTGAATATGTCGCAGGCTATCTTTTTTAAAGATAGACCCCATCAAATTACCCCTGGAAGTCGTCTCCTCCACCAGCAGGTGTCGGGGAAGGCGAAGGCGTTGTGTTCGCAGCGTCGGTGGTGGCAGGCGTTGTGATCGGCAAGCCGGTGACGTCGTTGATCCCGTCTTCGTTTTCATCGACCGGCAGGACGCCGCCCGTGTCTTCATCGGCCACCTCGACCGGCGTAATATCCAGATAGGACGTCTTGGAATACGTCGTACCGCCCTTTGCGGAAAGGAACAGGGTGCCAACATTGATGCCTTTGCTGAAAAACTGCGGAAGAAGCTTCGCCAGCACGTCCATCTTCGTCTCAAGATCCGTCGCCTGGCCGACGTGGATCTTCAGGCCGTTTTCCGCCGTCATGGTAATCGCAAGCGGCGTCGTCAGGTCGATCGTCTTGATCGAACCCGCGAGATCGAACTGCTCCAGCACGGAGATGATCTGAACCAGCGTCGCGGTTGAAAAATCGTTCCCCTGACCCAGGCGCTGACCCAGCTGAAAGCCGGAGACGGTTACGCCCGTGACCTGAATCAGGTCGGAGAGATCCGTCCCTCCCGCCATGGAGAGCACGAAGCCGTTCTTATCGATGATCACGTTGCTGTCGAGACCAACGATTCCCGCGACCGCCTTGCGCTCCGTCACGACGATACGCACACGAGCGGGGAAGATATACGTCACCGAATCGACCTGCAAGTACGGATCCTCGGCGATCTTCGCCTCCGCCTCGTCCAGATCGACAAAGAGCATATGCGTGCCGAGTTTGAGGCCGCTTCGCTCGATGATATAATCCGACGTATAGTTTTCATTGCCCATCACGACGATATCGGAAAGCAAAAAGCCATAATACAGCGCAACACCGACCGCGGCCAGTATTGCGAACACAAACACAAGATTGCTAAAGAGCTTGGAAAGCATCGCCGTGCGCTGCTTTTTGCGCAGCTGACGCTCAATAAACTCTTCGTGCTTGCGCGCGGCCTCCCGGGCACGCGCTTTCTTCTGCGCCTCCGCCATGCGGATGGTCTCTTCCGTCTCGTTGATGTGGATGCGCGCGGTGGTCGAGGCACCTGTTCGGAAAATCCGCGTACGCGTCGTGTGCCCGTGCGCGGGGGTCTCCTCTTCGTCGTCGTCAAAGTCGTCTTCCACGCGATCGAAGAGGCGGATCGAATTCTCGCCCTTGCGTTTCTTCGGTTTTTCGCGTTCCTCAACACCCGCGCGGTAGCGCAGGCGTTCGGTGTCCGAAACGACTTTTTCGCCGTCTTCCCAGGTCAGCCGTGCGAGATACTCCGCATCCTCTTCGTCCGAGAAATCCACATCATCGTCGCTGAACAGGTGTTTGAGCGGCGGTTCGGGCGGCTCTCCGTACTGTCGGTTCGCCGAAGCGGGGTCAAAATCGTCATCCGAAGGAACGGGCTCGAAGAAGTTCGACCAAAAACTTTTCTTCTTCGTCCCGCCGGATTCGTCGTTCGATTGTCTGCCCCTGTCTTTTGCCATCTATCCAGACTTTCTGTTTGTCAATTTCGTGTCTGCGCGGTGGGTAGCTGCGGCGCTATACGCGCACGCGCTCGTTTCTTACGCCACGCGTTTTTTTCTCCACCACTTCCGGCTCCGCCGCGTGCAGGCTGTTGTAGCGCGAGATATTCAAAAGAACGCCCATCGCCGCGAGGAAGATCATCATCGAGGAACCGCCCGCGCTGATGAACGGAAGGGCCTGCCCCGTCGTGGGCAACAGGCCGGTGCAGACGCCGATATTCACGAACACCTGCAGGCCGAAAACCACCGTGATGCCGCCCGCAAGCATGCTACCGAACCGGTCCCTGCACAAAAGCGCGATGCGAATGCCGCGATAAACGATGAACCCGAACGCCGCGAGCACGAGGAGCGCGCCGACCAGTCCCAGCTCCTCCGCGACGATCGCAAAGATGAAGTCCGACTCGCCATACGTCATGTACAGCAGTTTCTGGCGGCTATTGTTGAGGCCGACGCCGAAGAGCCCGCCGGAGCCCAGCGCATAGTAAGACTGAATCAGCTGATAACCGTCGCCCAGCGCATCCTTCCAGGGATCGACAAACGACGTGAGGCGTGCGAGACGGTATGGCTCGATGATCGCAAGCAGCGCAAAAAGCCCCGCGAGCACGAGCGCAAGCAGGAACATCTGCTTCGTGTCGCAGCCGCCGATGAAGAGCAGCGCGTAACCCATCAGACCCATGATAACCGCCATGGACATGTTGGGCTGGAGCATGACGAGGCCGCAGATGATACCGATGACCAGCAGCATCGGCAGCATGCCCTTGGTAAAACTGTGCATGACCTTATACTTTTTGGAAGCGAAGGACGCCATATAGAGCATCATGCCGAATTTCGCGATCTCGGAGGGCTGGATGCTCTGTCCGCCGATGACAATCCAGCGGCGCGCGCCGTTCGTCTCCTGTCCGAACACGAGCACCGCGAGCAGCATCGCGATCGAAATCAGGATCGCGATGAGCTTGAACTGCTCCAGCCTACGAAAATCGAAAAACGAAATGCCGAGCATCATCGGAAAACCGATGGCCAGATAGACCGCCTGCTTGCGGATGAAGTAATATCCGTCGTAGCCGACCGAGGCGGTATTCTGCGCATAGTAATAGCTTGCGGAAAACACCATGACCAGCCCGAATGCGCAAAGCAGGCCGACCATGAGCACGATGGGATAATCGATATGGCCAAAATTGCGTTTTTTCTTCGCAACGGCGCGTCTTTCCATGCTTTCTCCGAATCTTTCGAATGATTTGGGAATCGGCGGCGGAACAACCCGCTCATCCGCGACCGCGGCGTCCCGAAAAAAGGCGGGGCGGCGGCGATGCGCCACATTGGTGCATCGTGTATCATACCAAATCATCCGCAAGAGGGAAAGAGCACGCCCAATTTGTTTTCAGAATCTTTCAAATATGATCGCCTTTGCCCCACCTGCGTACTCGTTTCACCGTCAAGACAAGTTACAGGATACACACGCCGCTTTTGCACAAAAAAGGAGGCTTTTTCGCCTCCCTGGAAACGCTTCACTTGCCGAACACACGCGTGCGGACTTCGTGATTCCATTTTTCCTTTTCTTCGCGGATCGGTGAATGCGCACTCTCCTCAAACCAGACCCAGTCCTTCCGAGGCGCGTCCAGCGCGTCAAACCAGCGTCTTGCAAGTTCCGGCGGGGTGTTGCGGTCGTGCCGGCCGGCCATGATATAGACGGGAACGGAGAGCTTGACCGCCGTTTCGTCAAACCGGCAGGCGATGACCTCGCGCCAGAGCGCGCGCAGATTGTAGTAAGCGCCCCTGGCATAGCGCGCGATGTCGAGCAGCGAATACTCCGGCGAGCGGAGGATGGGCAGCACCATGGATCGGATCATGCCCTCCTTCTTTCCATGCGCGGCTCCGCCGAACTTCGTCATCAGATTGCGCTGGACGGTGAGATCGTCCAGCGAGCGATAGAAGCCGTTCACGGGCGTACCGATACGCGCAAGCGCGGCAAGCGCTTTTTGATCGCCGCGTTTTTCCGCCTCGCCGAGCACGAACTCATAGGAGATGCGTTCGTTCTCCGCGCCGTTTACGAGCTGCCCCGTGCCGATATAAGCCGCGATCCGCTCCGGAATCTGCTGGCAAAGGAGCACGCCGAGGTAGCTGCCGTAGCTGTACCCTGCGAGAACAACCTTTTCCTGCCCGAACCGCGCGCAAAGCCACTCGATCAGCGCCGCCGCGTCTTCCAGTACAAGGGCCATATCCATGGCCCTTTTCGCCTGCGTGTGCGTGTAGCTCTTGCCCGCGCCGCGCTGGTCGAAGCAAACCAGTGTGCAGATATCCGCAAGCGGGGCCTGATCTTCCAGCACAAAATGCCGGTCGCAAACGCCCGGCCCGCCATGCAGGAACAGGAGCACAGGGTTATCCGCCCGCGTGCCGCGGATGCGAACATCCAGCCGGGTTCCGTTGAGCGCGAGCCGATGATGTTCGTCGATGGGATACTTCATCTTCATTTTTTCACCCCTTCTGCCATCGTTTGCGCCGGGCCGTGCCGACGATTTTGTCTGTTCTATCTTACATCTTTTTTTCGGGCGCGTACAGCACACGGCGCGGATGTGTGAACTTCCTGCTACGAATCCGTAAACACTCTTCCCCGAAACAGAGCCCTATCCTTGCACACAATCTTCTCTGCATCATCTGTCTATTGCAGAATCGATCGTTTCGGCAGATAACAAGAACCATTCTTTTCTATTTTACAGCGCTTTGGCAACCTACGCCTTCCCGCGGCGTCAATTGACCCTCCGCCAAGTACGGTGCTATACTGTAGCCAGTTTTGCTAGTATCGTCCGCCGGGCGCGCGGGTAAGATGCGCGGTTTCGCGCAAGCCCCCTCCATCGCCTCCGGCAGGAAAGGAATCGTTCGATATGACACATCGCACCAAGTCCGCGCTCTCGCTTTCGCTTGCGCTCGTTTTCGCGCTGTCGATCGCGGGCTGCGCGCTGCCCTCTCCCGTGCCGCTGGAGGATGGCGCCCCCAGCGTCGCTTCCGACTTTGTACCGAGCGGCACTTCCGGTTCGTCCTCCGGCGCATATGTGGTGGACATCACGGATATGGCGGGCAACGCAATCCGCTTGAGCGCCTATCCGGAGCGCATCGTCGTGCTCGATCCCGGAGACTGCGAAATCCTCTATGCCATCGGCGCGGGGGCAAGCGTCGCCGGCCGCTCGCTCGGCTGCGATTATCCGGCGGAGGTGATCGCGCTGCCCTATGTCACCGTGGACGGGCAGAACGATCCCGAGATGGTGCTTCTGCGCGAGCCGCAGCTCGTCGTGATGGGCGCGGAAGACGCGGCAGATGCGGAGCTGGTCTCGGCGCTCACCGCCGCCGGTGTTCCGATCGTCGTCACCAACGCGACGGATGTCAACAATATGTATGGCGCAATCTCGCTGCTGGGGCAGATCACCAACCATGCGACCGAGGCAACCGCGCTCGTATCCCAGCTCATCACGTCGATTGCAGCCTTCCAGACCAAGGTCTCCGAGCATACGGATACGGTCTATCTGGAGCTTTCGCCGCTTGCGGACGGCATGACGACGCTCGGCGGCGGCAATATTTTCTCCGCGCTGCTCGCTCTGCTGGGCTACCACAACGAGTTTGAAGATCAGCAGGGTCTGCTCAGCGTGACCCAGGATCAGGTGGTCGGACGCTCGCCGGACATCATCCTCTCGGCAGCGCGCGCGGACTCCGCCGCAGCCGAAACAACGCAGGATCCTTTCCTTACGCCGGATCCTTCCGCCACGCCGGATGCCGCCCCAGCAGCGCTCAAGGGCCCCGCGGAGATCCTCGCACGCGCCGAATGGGCGCAGGTAGACGCGGTAAAGAACAACCGCGTGTACTACATCGACCCCGCGCTGATTACGCGCGCAGGCCCGCGCATCATAGACGGCATCAACGCGCTCTACACCGCGCTCTACGAAAGCCGGCAGCCGGAGCTTCCGTAACACAGAATTCCGCGCGGGAAATGGGTCTGTGCCCGTTTCTGTCGCAAGGGAAACCCGCGATCGCAACAAAACAACGCTCCGGCGAGGCCGGAGCGTTGTTTGCTGTCTTGGTTCTTTCTCGTTATGCGATCGCCGTGAAGGCTTCCTTGTCCATACCGCAGACAGGGCAGACCCAATCTTCGGGAAGGTCTTCAAACGCGGTGCCCGGTGCGATACCGTTGTCGGGATCGCCTACCTCGGGATCATATACATAACCGCAAACGCACTCATACTTCATTCTACACAACACCTCCTGCTTGAATTGAACCCGCCGGCCGCTTCTAACACGCAAGGATGCGCTTCGGCCGTTTCGTTCTGTTTCCAATATAGCAAATACAATTTGTAAAGACAAGTAAAATCACCATTCTTGTCGGGGATCGACGGTTCATACGGAAGACCGCGCCCCCTTCTCACGAATAAATCCGGGCAAGACAAAGGGCGGCATTTCTGCCGCCCTTTGTGATCACGCAAATTAGTTTTTGCCGATGCTGCGATACACGTCCTCGAAATATTTCACGATCTTCGTGTCGTTCTGCCAGCTTTCGACCTGGGTGTTCCAGAGTGTGTCGCTGTTCTTCGCGACGACGGCCGCCTTGATGGCGTCATACGCATCGTTCATGGAGCGTTCGCCCGCGGGTTCGCCGCCGACAAGCTGGAGGATGTAGAACACGTCGTCAATCAGGATGACCGCGGTGTGCTCGCCGTCCTTGAGCAGGCCGACCGCCTTGACGAGTTCTTCGTTCCAGTTGGCATCCTCACCGCCGACATACATCAGAAGCCCGCTCTGGACAAACGACGGATAATCGGTATACATCGTGTCTTCGCCGTATTTTTCCAGCACATCTTCAAAGCTCGTGCCCGCTTCCAGCGAGGCAAGCGCTTCGTTTGCCTTTTCGCGCGCATCCTTGATGTATTCTTCATACAGCGCGTCCGCCGCGGCTTTCTTGGTGATGTAATCGCTCACGAGTTCCGCGCCGCCTTCGATTTCGCCGGTGGTCACGCTGATGCTCGTGTCGGTGGCCGCCGCGCCCTTTGCGGCATATTTTCCGGCGAGCGCGGCAAGCGCGGCCGTACCGTACTGGGTTTCGATGTTGGCCAGCTCGTCTTTGAGGGCTGTGTAGTCCGCGGAGACTTCACCCTCGGGCGAGATGGAGATCGAACGCACACGCACATATCCTTCGGGCGTATAGAGCAGCGGGTCCCCGCCGTTCATCTGGAAGTCCTCCGCGGCATAGCCATAGTCCGCGGGCGTTGTGGTGTAGGTTTCCTTTTGGCTGGAGAGCAGGTCGTCGTAATAGGTCTGGATCTCTTCGTCCGTCGCCGTGACGTCCTTCGTGATCTGCGCCTTGAGCGCTTCCTTCACGGCTTCGTCCGTGTAGCTGTCTTTCATGAAGCTGCGGAAGCCTTCGATATCCAGTTCCATACCGGCGGCGTCAATCTGTTCCTGGAAGATCTCAAGCGCGCGCGCATCCGCGTCGGTTGCACCTTCCTGAACCGCCTGCTCACGGAACATATCCGTGTAGCTCTTCATCTGCTCTTCTACCTGTTTCTCGATCTCTGCCGTCTGTTCGTCGGAGAGCGTGACGCCAAGCAGCTGCGCTTCATAGAGCTTGAGCTTCTCGGCTACGAGAGAGGAGATGACGTCGTCCTGCATGGCTTCGATGTCTTCGTCCGTGCTCGGCGCGCTCATGCCGTATGCCGAGTACATGGAGACCATATAGTCATATTGATCCGCAATATCGCCCTTGGTGATGGTAAAATCATCGCCGATTTGAACGGCGACCTTGTCGCGGTCCGGGTCGGCCGCGTTGGAAGCGGTCGCATTGGACGCGCTTGCGTTATTCGCGCCTTTTCCGCAGGCCGCAAACGAAAGCGTCAGGGCGACCGCAATCAGCGCAGAGAGCGCTTTTTTCCAGGTGGTGTTCATCATGGTTGATTTCTCCTTTTTTATTCAGCGCTCCAGCGCAATGAAAACAAAAAGTGTTCCCGGCCATATCCCCCGCGCATGCCGCGGGCGATTTGCCGCTTTGTTCATTATATGCCCGCATCGTTGTCAACGCAACGAACAATTGTGTAAAGGAATTGTGGCAGTTTGCTTGTAATCGTCTCCGCAGTGGCGTTTTTCTGCCGTATTTCAATCGCGGGCGGATCGCTCGCGATCAGGCGCGCGCCCTCGAACCCCGTGACGGCCGAGATGAGCCTCCCGCCGTCCAGGCGCGCGTTCTCGGAAAAGCGCAGCTTTGCCTCGCCCTCTCGCACGGCGACGCTCTCGATAAACGCGCGGGACGCATACGCCTTGACCTCGGAGATGCGCATGAGGTTTGTCACGCTCTCCGGCGGCTCGCCGTAGCGGTCGATGAATTCCTCCGTGACGTCCATCATGCTCTCCGCGCTGTCGATCTCCGCGATGCGGCGATATGCCTTGAGGCGCATGAGCTCGCTGCTCACATAGTCGTGCGGAATATGCGCGTCGATGGGGATATCCACGCTCGTTTCGGTGACGGCTTCGGGCGCCTTACCCTGCTGTTCGTCCACCGCCCTGCGGATGAGCTTGACATAGTATTCATAGCCGACGTCCGTGATGTGCCCGTGCTGCTCCGCGCCCAAGAGGGAGCCCGCGCCGCGAATCTCCAGATCGCGCATCGCAAGCTGGAAGCCCGCGCCGAACTGCGTGAATTCGCGGATCGCCATCAGGCGTTTCGCCGCCTTTTCGTTCATCACGCGGCCGGATTGCACGGTGAAATACGCGTAGCCGATGCGGTTGGACCGTCCGACTCTGCCGCGCAGCTGATAGAGTTGGGCAAGCCCCATCCTGTCCGCCTCCAGCACGATCAGCGTATTCGCGTTGCCGATGTCGAGCCCGCTTTCGATGATCGTCGAGCAAAGCAGGATATCATACCGCTGTTCGAGAAAGTCCAGCATCGCGTTTTCCAGCTGGGTTTCGCCCATCTGTCCGTGCGCGATGGTTACCCGCGCCTCCGGCACGAGGGACTCGATCCGGCGCATGGTCTGCTCCATGCTGATCACACGATTGGAGACGACGTATGCCTGCCCTTTTCGCGCAAGCTCGCGGCTGAGCGCGTCCTTCACCAGCGCGTCGGAATACTCCATCACGTACGTCTGCACGGGATAGCGCGCCTCCGGCGGGGTCTCGATGACGCTGATATCGCGTATGCCCGTCATGGAGAGATTCAGCGTCCGCGGGATCGGCGTCGCGGTCAGCGTCAGTACGTCGACCTGCTTCTTCATCGCCTTGATCTGCTCTTTGTGGTTGACGCCGAAGCGGTGCTCCTCGTCGATGACCAGAAGCCCGAGGGCTTTGTATTTGACGTCTTTGGCGAGCAGCGCGTGGGTGCCGACGACGACGTCGATCTGCCCTTTTGCGAGCCCGTCCTTGACCGCCTCCCGCTCCTTCGTCGTCTGAAAGCGCGAAAGGCACGCGACCTTCACCGGAAAATCGGCGAAGCGCGAGCACATGGTGTTATAGTGCTGCTGCGCGAGAATCGTGGTCGGCACCAGCAGCGCCGCCTGCTTGCCGTCCTGAATTGCCTTGAAGACCGCCCTGAGCGCAAGCTCCGTCTTGCCGTAGCCGACGTCGCCGCAGAGCAGGCGGTCCATCGGGCGGATCTGCTCCATGTCCGCCTTGATCTCCTCGATGCTCTGCTTCTGATCCGGCGTGAGTTCGTAGGGGAAGCGCTCTTCAAACGTTCTCTGCCACGCGGTATCCCTGGAGAACGCGAATCCCTTCGCGCTCGCCCGCTCCGCATACAGCGCGGCCAGGTCGAACGCGAGCTTCTTTGCCGCGCTTTTCGCTTTGTTGACGCGGTTGCTCCACTCCGCGCCGCCGAGCTTGCTCAGCTGCGGGCCGGTCTCCTCCTCCGCGCCGCCCACGTATTTCTGCACGCGGTCGAGCTGATCGGTCGGGATATAGAGCCGGTCTCCGCCGCGGTATTCGATCAACAAATAGTCCTTCGTGTTGCCCTGCACCGTCAGCGGCTCCACCTTGACAAAGCGGCCGATGCCGTGCGCCTCGTGGACAATATAGTCGCCCACCGAAAGTTCGGAGAACGAGAGGTGCTTCTTGGATCTGCTCTTTTTCACCGCGCGCTCGGTGCGGCCTGTAATCTCATATTCCGAGAAGATATTGAGTTTCAGCTGCGGGTAGGAAAACCCGCGCGCAAGCTGCCCGGGCAGGATCAGCGTTTGACTCGCGGGCAACGGATCCGGCAGTTCACTCGCCGCGGAGGCCTTCGCGTCGTAGTCCGCGAGGTTTTGCAGCAGCTCCTGCGTCTGCTCGCCGGCAAAGATCACCGTCTTTTCGCCCTGCTGGTTGAGTCGCTTGATCTCGCGGGCGATCTCGTCGAACGCGCCCATAAACTGCGGCGCGCCGCGCGACTCCAAGGAGACGATCTCGCGCGGGGAAAACTGCGGATGCGTGCGCGAAAGCGCATAGAAGAGCGCGGTTCTGCCCGTATGCAGCCGCTCGAGCGTCTCGTTTGCGCTGCGCTCCAGCGCGCCCTGCTCCGGTACGCCCTCGTCGCGTTCCAGCATAGCCTTGACGGTCTCCGCAAAGCGGAGCTGCTCCGTGCGCAGCGCCTCGTCGATCAAAAGCGCTTCGTCCACGATGAGGATCGCGTCCTCGCGCAGATAGTCCAGCAGCGTTTCCGTTTGGTGATACAGCAGCGGCAGCAGCACGTCTCCGCCAACGCTCGCGATGCCCTCGCTCCAGGCGTCCTCCTGATCGCTCAGCCCCGCCCGTCCCGCGATGCGCCCCAGCGCCTTTTGCGTGAGCTCCCGCGGCTGCGGCGTCTCCAGCGCAGGGCGGATCAGCACCGCGCGCGTCTGCTCGACGCTGCGCTGGCTCACGGGGTCAAACGTGCGCATTTGATCGATCTCGTCGCCAAAGAATTCGATGCGCACGGGGTATTCTTCGCCCGGCGCGAATACGTCCACCAGGTCTCCGCGCGCGGCGCATTGCCCCCGCCCTTCGACCATCTCCACACGCTCATAGCCCGCCGAAACCAGGCGCTCGATGAGCGCCCTCGGCTCCAGCGCGTCGCCAACCGAGACGCGCATCTGGCTGTAGGCAAACGCACCCTTCGGGGCAAGCGCCTGCATAAGCGCCGCGGCGCTTGCCGCAACGACGCAAGGCTCGCCGTCGAGCAGCGCGGAAAGCGCAGAGATGCGCGCGCTGCGGTTCTCGCCGGAGGCCGCGTGTACATAGGTCAGCGGCGTTTCGCGCGGCAGGAACAACTCCGCCCGCACGCCGAAGAGCCGCGTGCTTTCATGAAACTGCACGGCGGTGACATCCGTCGCGGTCACAAACAGCACCTGGCGTCTTTCTGCGAGCGCGGCGCAAAGATGCGCCTTTGCGTTTGCGGCAACGCCAAACGCCGCGACCGGGCCTTTGCCCCCCTCCAGCGCCTGCTTCATGCGCTGGTAGTCCGTCGCGGAATCGAGAATCTTCAGTATTGGGTTGTGGTTCATACTCGGCGTCAAGCGTCCCCCGATTGTACTGCGTAGTCGGGACGCGGGCGGTGCTTACTCCGTCTTCGTCCCGCCGATGTGCCGTTTGTTGTATTTTGCCTGCGCTTCGCCGATTTTGCCCTGCAAAATCAGCGAAACCGCGTCCGCCGCGTCGCAAAACGCGCTTGCGAGTTCCTTCTGTTCGTCCTTGCTGGGCTTACCCAGCACATGCTTTTTCAGGTCGCCTCCGTTGTGATTGCCGACGCCGATGCGCACGCGCGGAAAATTCTCGCTGCCGAGCGTCCCGATGATGGAGCGCATGCCGTTGTGCGTGCCCGCGCTGCCCTTGTCGCGGATGCGAAGCGACCCCACCGGCAGCTCGATGTCGTCGTAGAGCACGACGAGATGCTCGACAGGGCATTTGTAAAAATGAAGCGCGGCCTGGATGCAATCGCCGGAGAGGTTCATATACGTCGTAGGCTTGATCAGCACCAGACGCTCTCCCTGGAAGCTTCCCTCGCCGTAGACGCCGGAAAAGCCGCGCTTGGAGACCTTGATGCCGAGCTGCTCCGCAATCGCTTCCAGCGCCTGAAAGCCCGCGTTGTGGCGCGTGCGCTGATAGAGCAATCCCGGATTACCAAGCCCTGCGACGATGAACATACCTACCTCAAGAAAAAACCGGATTTCGCTCCCCGCTTCTTCGGAAAGCCAAATTATCATAGCACTTTCGCGCGCTCTTGACAACAGCGCATTGTTGGTGATACGCTATCAAGACGATATGAGCTGCGACGGAAAGAGTAGCAAACCCGCGCGTTTGAAGAGAGATTCGGGGTCAGGTGAAAGCCCGAAATCGTGCGCTTTGTGAACATGGCTCCCGAGCTCCTCGCGGTGAACGCTCCATTTGCCTCAGCCGCGGCGGGTCTCCGCCCGATACAGCGGGAACTTATGCCCCCGATTACGGGGAAGTAGGGTGGTTTTCCGGCTGCGATTGTTCGCGCTGTCCTTACGATTGGGCGGCGCGTTTTTTTGATTGCTACCGATATAGAGAGTTTGATTTGGTTGGAGGAGACCGTTATGAGCGAGAAGAAGACATTTTATATCACGACACCCATCTATTACCCCAGCGCGAGCCTGCACATCGGGCATGCATACAGCACCGTCGCAACGGACGCCATCGCGCGCTATCACCGCCAGCGCGGGCACGAGACGTTCTTTTTGACCGGCTCGGACGAGCACGGCCAGAAAATCGAGCGCAAGGCAAAGGCCGCGGGTGTCACGCCGCAGGCATATGTCGACAAGATCGTAGACGGCTTCAAGGATCTCTGGAAGCTCCTCGATATCTCCTATGATAAGTTCATCCGCACGACCGACGACTATCACGTCAAGGCCGTGCAGAAGATGTTTAAAAAGCTCTACGATCAGGGCGACATCTATAAATCGAAATACACCGGCCACTACTGTACGCCCTGCGAAAGCTTCTGGCTCGATCGTCAGGTTGAGGAAGCGGGCGGCGTCTGCCCGGACTGCGGCGGCCCTGTGGAGCTTGTCGAAGAAGAGAGCTACTTTTTCCGGCTCTCGAAGTATGCCGACCGGTTGATTCAGTATATCAAGGACAACCCGACGTTCATCCAGCCCGTTACCCGCACAAATGAGATGCTGCAAAACTTCCTCCTGCCGGGCCTCGAGGACCTCTGCGTGAGCCGCACGAGCTTCACGTGGGGGATTCCGGTCGATTTTGACGGAAAACACGTGGTCTATGTCTGGCTTGACGCGCTATCTAACTACATTACGGCACTCGGGTGGGGGAGCGATGACGATTCGCTCTACCGCAAATTCTGGCCGGCAGACGTGCACATCGTCGGCAAGGAGATCGTGCGCTTTCATACGATCATCTGGCCGATCATGCTCATGGCGCTCGGCGAGCCGCTGCCCAAGCAGGTCTTCGGCCACGGCTGGCTCGTGCTGGACGGCGGGAAGATGAGCAAAAGTAAGGGCAACGTCGTCGACCCCGTCGCGCTCTGCGCGCGCTACGGCGTGGACGCGATCCGCTATTTTCTGCTGCGTGAGGTTCCGTTCGGCTCGGATGGCACGTTCTCCAACGAGGCGCTGATCGCGCGGATCAACACGGATCTCGCCAACGACCTCGGCAATCTATTAAGCCGCACGGTCGCGATGATCGACAAGTATTTCGCAGGCGTGCTGCCCGCGCCTTCCGCGGTTGCGGAAGAGGACGCGGCGCTCATCGCGCTTGCCCGCGAGCTGCCCGCGAAGGTGGACGCGCAGATGACGGAACTGCATATCCCCGATGCGCTCGCGGAGATCTGGAAACTCGTGAATGCCTGCAACAAATATATCGACGTCACCGCGCCCTGGTCGCTCGCCAAGAGCGAAGCGGGCCAGGAGCGGCTCAAGACGGTGCTGTATAACCTTGCGGAGAGCCTGCGCATCGTCGCGGTCCTGCTCACGCCGTTTTTGACGAGCACGCCCGCAAAGATGTTTACCCAGCTCGGCACCGCGCCCGCGCAGGCAGCGCTCGAAGCCGTCGCCTGGGGCGGCAGTGTCCCCGGCTCTGTCGTACACAAGGGCGAATCCCTCTTCCCCCGCATCGATGTCGAAGCGGAGCTCGCCTATTTCGCGGCAGAGGCGGAGAAAGCCAAGGCAGCAACGGCCCCCGCACAGGAGCCCGCGCCCGCGGCGGAAGCAGCGCCTGCAGCCCCGGCAAAGCATGCGCACGGCGATGAAGAAGCCCCGGCGGAGATCGAGTACGACGACTTCGCGAAAGTCGATCTGCGTCTGGCGAAAGTCATCGCCTGCGAAGAGATCAAAAAGAGTAAAAAGCTGCTCAAGCTCACGCTGGAGGTAGGTTTGGAAACGCGCACGGTCGTCTCCGGCATCAAGCAGTGGTACACGCCGGACGACCTCGTCGGCAAGACAGTCGTGCTGGTCGCAAACCTTAAGCCCGTCACGCTCTGCGGCGTGGAAAGCCACGGTATGATCCTCTGCGCTTCCGATGCGGCGGACGAAAACCTCTCCGCGCTGACCACGCTCGCCGCAATGGAGAGCGGGCTAAAGGTGCGCTGAACCCGTAACTCCAGGACGAAAGAGGAGGAACCGATGTCCGAGCATATTCTGAAAGACGGGCGCACGCTGATTTTGCGCGATCCTATGCTCTCCGACGCGCAGGAGATGATCGACTATCTCAAGGCCGTCGGCGGCGAGACGGATTTTCTGCTCGCGGACGAAAACGGCATCGAAGGCCTGACGCTCGAGGGCGAGCAGAGCTGGATCACGGGCACGCTCTCCGCGCCGAACACAAAGATGTTCGTAGGCACTGTGGACGGCGAGATCGTGCTGGTATGCGATGTCCGCGCCGCGGGACGGCCCAGAATCGCGCACAACGCCGGCCTCGCGATCTCGATCAAGCGTGACTACTGGCACCTCGGTATCGGCCATATCGCCATGCGGGCGATGATCGATTTTGCCAGATCGACCGATGCGCTGCGCACGCTCTCGCTGGAGGTGCGCGAGGGGAACGAAAGAGCCATCGCGCTCTACCGCCGCTTCGGCTTCGTGGAAATCGGGCGGCACAAGGCGCGAATCAACGTACGCGGAACCTACTACGACGAGATTTTGATGGATCTCGACCTCGCGCAACAGGCGCAATCCACATAATCAGGAAGTTGAACCATGCAGTTATTTGATACCCATGCGCACCTGCTCGACGACAAGTTTGAAGAAGACCGCAACCCGCTCATCGCCTCCCTTCCGGCGGCGGGCGTATGCGGCTTCGTGGAGGCCTGCGTCGAGGCGGAAGATATCCCGAAGATTCAGGGATTGACGCTATTGTATGACTATATCTACGGCAGCGCGGGTATTCACCCCCACGCCGCGAGCAAGGCGGACAACACCAACCTGCTGCGCGTCGAGCGCGCGCTGGAGCAGAAGAAGATCGTTGCGGTCGGTGAAATCGGGCTGGACTACCACTATGACTTCTCCCCGCGCGAGGCGCAGCGGGAAGCGTTTGCCAATCAGCTCGATGTTGCGATCGCCGCAAAAAAACCCGTGATCATCCATGACCGCGAGGCACACGGAGACGTCATGGCGCTCCTCTCCGCCCGTAAAGGGCGTTTGGGCGGCGTGCTGCATTGCTACTCCGGCAGTTATGAGGATGCGGTGCGCTATGTCAATATGGGTTTTTATATCGCCTTTGGCGGCGCGCTGACATTCAAAAACGCCAGCAAGCAGCGTGCCATCGCGGAGAGACTCCCGCTGGAGCGGATCGTGATCGAGACCGACTGCCCCTATATGACGCCGGAGCCGCACAGAGGCGAACGCAACAGCCCGCTTTTGATCCACCTCACGCTGGAGACGCTCGCGAAGGTACGCGCCATCTCCTTGGAAGATGCGGCTGAAGCCACCTATCAAAACGCGATGGATCTATTCGGAATTTCGCTGTAAAAACATTGCATCAAACAAAGGGCGCTCCCACGGGAGCGCCCTTTGTGCTATGGGACGGATGCATGCCGGCGGTGCTGTGCGCGCCTCACTTGAAAATGCCGATTATGGTCAGGACCATAAACGCGGACCAGCCGACCAATAAACAAACGAGGAGCACCACGAGGCCGGTTGAAAGGGCTTTGTGTTGTTCCTTTGTGTCTCGCGCCCATCGGGCAAGTGCGGGAAATATGAGAGGAATCGCAATTGCCCCGCAGATCACAGGAATCCAAGGATCAAATTGTCCGCCGGAGCGCAGCAACGGAGCCAAAATCAACGCAATGAGAAGCAATCCGCCCCCGATCGCAAGTTGGATGGCATATTCTTTCTTCATATCCGACGTTCCTTTCTGTTCGTGTTGTCTGTCGCGTTCGCATGCGCAGATTCTGACGTTCTGTTTGGCGCAGGACCTACATCCACCCCATCAGCCCGAACACCACCAGCGCCGCGATATCCACGCCGAAGATGATACCGAGGGTGAGGAGCTTGTTTTTCATCCGCTTCATATCGTGCACCACAAACGCCATCGTGAAAAACGGAAGATAACCGATCAGCCAGACGAGGTACGGGAACGAGCGGCTCCACCAGGGATACTCCCACGTAAGCAGTCCCGCGTAGTTGAGGAAGCATTCGATGACGACGGCGAGCGTGGTATAGACCGCCGCCCAAAAGACGCGATTGTTGATGCCGAGGATCTTCGCTTTCGGGTCTTGCGGGAGCGTCAGGCAGACCACAACGCCCATCATCGCGAACATGAACGAAATCTCGATGTTGTAGCCGATCAGCAAAAGCAGCGCCGTATCGCCGACACCCATCGGCGTGCCCCAAACAGGCGCAAACCCCGTCGCGTGGAAGACGATGCTGTTCCAGATCTCGTTGAAAAGATCCATGCCCCAGAGCGCGGCGCCGCCCAGAACGACATTCCAGTTCTTCGCGGAGATCTCCTTGTTGTAGATGTACATGACGAAAAGCAGCATGGGAATCACATACCATTTGAGCGTGAGCGCGGTCGCGCGCAAGATCTCCAGCGCGCTGAGCGAATATGCGGACATGATCTGCCTCCTGATCTGATTTGATCCGATGTGATACCATCAGAATACGCGGAATCCTCCTGTTGTCAATCCTATTTTCGTTGATTACGCATTTGTCTGTTGATGAATCATCATCCACATGATTCTGCTGTGCGCTGACAGTTTTTCTTGATATTCATCCGCCGCTCGGATATACTTGCATCAAAATATGCGGGAGAGCCATTCGTATGTCTAATGATCAGGAAATCTGGCACTTTCTCTTGTCCGGAGCCGGGAACTTCCCATACCTGCTGGTCATGCTCGCGATCTACAGTCTGATTGTGTTATGCGTCATCTTTGACAAAGCCTTCGAGCCCGCTTGGGGCGCGCTTGTGCCGATTTATCAACCGTTTCTCTATTGCAAAATCACCTGGGGCAGCGGCTGGTATTTTCTTCTGCTGCTGGTACCGGTTGTGAATATCGCGTTTGGGATACTCACCCGCATAAAGCTCGCAAAAGCGTTCGGCAAAGACGGCTGGTTTGCGCTGGGGCTCGTATTCCTCGGCGTCGTGTTCATGAGCATACTTGCGTTTGGCGAAGCGCGGTATCAGGGGGCGCCCGGGCGGAGTGAATCGCTCTTTGCGGAGCAGGACCGCGATCCGATCTTCTACAGTCGCGAATAGAGATCCTCTTTCGCAGCGAACACACCATTTTGTTTTTTTTACAAAAGCAATATCCTCTTTCGCGGCGAACGCACCATTTTATGTTTTCTTTTACAAAAAACAATATCATCTTTCGTGACGAACGCACCATTCTGTCTTTTCTTTTGGAAACGAAGTGGTATACTCAAGTCAGATTCAACAAACGTTGAAAGAAAGGAGAACTGAATCCATGGAATCCTATTATTCCGACTATTATTTTCAACCCAGTCCCGCCATGACAGTATTGTACTTGGCATTTTTGGTGCTTGGCGTTGTTGCCATGTGGAAGATCTTCGAAAAAGCGGGAGAACCCGGCTGGGCTGCGATTATCCCGTTTTACAACATCTACGTGCTGTTCAAAATCACCTGGGGCAACGGCTGGAAATTCCTGTTCCTGCTGATTCCGCTGGCCAACATCGTGTTTCTGATCATCACCATGGTCAAGCTCGCAAAAGCCTTCGGCAAGAGCGGCGGCTTTGCGGTCGGGCTGATCTTCCTGAGTCTCATCTTCTATTGCATCCTCGCGTTTGACCAGTCTCAGTATCTGGGCGTGCCCGAGAGCATGTAACTCAATCCTGCAAACATACAGCGAGCGCCCTTTTTCGGGCGCTCGTTTTTTGCTGCTTGAAGTTTGGCGCGTCTGCGCGCACGATGGATCAAATCCGCGCCTTGGGCTCGCTTGCGCATTCGTTTTTGGTGCCGAGCAGCATATGGAGACCGTGCTCCAGCGCGGGCAGTACCGGCTCCAGATTTTCCCGCACAGCCTTCGGGCTGCCGGGCAGGTTGACGATCAGCGCATCATGATATAACCCCGCCTGCGCGCGGGAGAGCATCGCGCGGTTGGTGATATTCAGGCAATAGGCGCGCATCGCCTCCGGTATGCCGGGCGCCATCCGCTCGCAGACCGCAATCGTCGCTTCCGGCGTGACATCCCGCTTGCTGAAGCCCGTTCCACCGCTCGTGAGGATCAGGTTTGCGCCGAGTGCGTCCGCGTGCCGCCGGAGCTCCGCCTCGATCTGCGGCTGTTCATCCGGCACGATGGAGATCGTGATCACCTCGTACCCCGCTTCTTTGAGCATCTGCGCCGCGAGCGGGCCCGCCGTGTCCTCGCGCTCCCCGCGAAACCCCTTGTCGCTGATGGTGATAACGGACGCCTTGAACATATGTGTTTCATCCTCCTGCCGCCCGCGTGTCCGGGCGCATGCTCAGTCTATCAGCCGCGCGCACGTTCGTCTAGCCTTCGTGCGTTTCGCACAGGAGCATCACGCGCTCCCGGGGCAGGCAGAACCAGCCCTCGCTCCCGATGAGAAACCGCGCTCCCTCCGCCTTGCCCAGCTCGGCGCGGATGGTGCCCGTCCCGCCCGCGGGCAGGAGCGTCAGCACGCGCGAAAAGACGTCGTCCGCGGTGTCCACCACGCGGCAGAGCAGCGCGTTCTCGATCCCCGCTTCGCAAGGCGCAACGAAGTGCGCACGGATGCCCGCGTGGGTGACCGTGCCCTCCTGCGGCGCGCAGGCGAGAAGGGCGTTCCATTGCGGCACGTGAACCGTGCCAGCTGATGTTTTTTCCGCGGGCACACAGTTCTTGCATCCGGAGATCAGCGCGGCCTGGAGCGTACGCGGCCGCTCGAACAGTTCCTCGGTATCGCAGACCGGCTCGGAGACGCCCGCGTTGAGCACGCAGACGCGACGGCTCATGCGATAGACCTCTCCCCGGTCGTGAGACACCAGGAGCGCGGCGCCGGAAAATTCGGAAAGCGTCTGTTTTACCTCGCCTTCAAGCTGCCACCTTAAGTGGCTGTCCAGCGCTGCGAACGGTTCGTCGAGCAGGATCGCCTCCGGATCGGCCGCGAGCATGCGGCAAAGCGCCACGCGCTGCATCTGCCCGCCGGAGAGCTCGCGCGGATAGCGGTGCTCCAATCCGCAAAGGCGAAACCGCGCGATCAGGCTCTCGCGCTTCACCTTGCGGCTATTCGCATCCCGCACGCGGGAGAGGCCCGCGTCGATGTTTTGCAGCACGGTCATGTTCGGAAACAGCGCATATCTCTGGAAGAGATACCCGACCCTGCGTTCCTGCGGCGGCAGGTCGATCTTCCGCGCGGAATCGTAGAGCACGCGCCCGCCGAGCGCGATGCGCCCCTCGTCCGGCCGCTCCACACCCGCGATACAGCGCAGCGTCATGCTCTTTCCGCTGCCGGAAGCTCCCAGCAGCGCGGTGACGCCCGCCTCCGCGTGAAAGGAGACGTTCAACGTAAATCCCTGCAATCGTTTGACGATGTTGACGCTCAGCGGCATGTTCTCTCCGTTCGTCCCATTCTGACCGGTTCCGATTCGCACGCGCGAATCACCGAATCACCATCTGCGTATATTCCTCATCTTTGCGTCCGCGAAGATGTTCATCAGCACTACGATGCCGAACGAGATCAGCAGTATGATCGCGACCCACAGCCCGGCGGTACGATAATCCCCGTTTTGAATCACCATCGCGATCCGCTGGGAAATCGTCCCGGTCTTGCCGGCGATATTCCCCGCGAGCATGCTGGTTGCGCCGTATTCGCCGAGCGCACGGGCAAAGGTAAGTATCGTACCGCTGACCACGCCGGGTCCCGCCGAGGGAAGCGCCACTCGCCAGAAGATCGCGCGTTCGCTCATGCCCAGCGTGCGTCCCGCGTACAATAGCTCGATATCCACCTGCTCAAAGGCGGCTCGCGCGTTCCGGTACATCAGCGGAAACGCAATCACGCTTGCAGCCAGCACGCAGCCGAGCCACGTCTGCACGACCTTGATCGACAGTTCCTGATACAAAAACGTGCCGATCGGGCGGCGCAGGCTGAAGATCAGCAGCAGAAAGAAGCCTGCGACCGTCGGCGGCAGCACCATCGGCAGTGTCAGGATGCCGTCGACAAACGCTTTTGCGCGCCTGCCCATGCGCATCACGCACCGCGCCGTCCAGATGCCGAGGAAAAAGCAGATCACCGTCGCAACCAGTCCCGTCTTCAGTGAAATCCAGAGCGGGCTGTAGTCGAGTGTGCCGAGGATATCCCAAATCTCCTGCATCGTCTGCCTCCCTTCGAAAATTCTGTTTCGCCCTTCGGCGCAATAAAGGGATCCGGTCTCATCTTAACACAACGAAATCCAAATCCAAAGATGCGATATCGCCCGCCGCCAGATGGGTTGGACGGCGGGCGATATCGATTTGCTTTCTCCGTGTTCCCGTAAAAACGTTGGAAGAATGCTTATTGATTGATGATGAACATGTATTTTTCGAAGATGGCTTTCACCGCGTCCGTCTGGAGGAATGCGATGAAATCATCCGCGGCCGCGGTCTGCGCGGCGGTGGCTTCCGCGTTGTTCACGCGGCAGACGGGATAGAGAATCTCGCCCGTCAGCGTGGTGTCCGCGATTTCGAGGATATCCACGTCGTCCTTGACGGAATATGCGTCGGAATAATACACGGTGCCGACTTCGTTGGAACCTTCCTTGACCGCTTCCTTGACCTTGCTGACGTTGCCGCACTCGTTGATCTCCACGCCGCCGAGCGCCGCCGAGACTTCCGCCGTGGTATAGTCCGCAGCTGCCTTCGCGCCGTCCAGCACGCCGAGATTGATCAAAAGCTGCCGGGTATATTTGCCCGCGGGCACGCTGCCGTCGGCAAGGGCGATGCTCTTGGCGTTGGCGAGGTCGGCAAAGCCGGTGACCGCGGTGCCGCTGCCCTTGAGGGTAATCAGCGCGAGCTTGTTGGCCAAAAGGTCGACGCGCGAACCCGCGATCATATAGCCTTCTTCTTCCAGTGTTTTGATCTGGCTCGTCGCCGCGGAGAAGAAGATGTCGCACGCAAAGCCTTCCTGCACCTGGGTCAGCAGCGTGCCGGAGCTATCCGCGTTATAGGTGATCACGACGTTCGGCTGGCTCGCGTTGTAGAGCGGAATGATCTCTTTGAACGCGCCTTCCAGGCTCGCCGCGATGAACAGCTGCACCTCGGCAGCTTCCAGCGGGGCGGCGGTGGGTTCGGGCGTGGCGGCCGGCGCTTCGGTCGCGGCTTCGGTCGCGGCGGGCGCTTCCGTTGCGGCGGGCGCGGCGGGGGCCGCGCATGCGCCGAGCATCGCCGTCATGGCGACTGCACAAAACAGGGCAATCCATTTCTTCATGTTTTCGATCCTCTCATATTCGATTGATATATGGTGCGCGGGGAACCCCGCGTGAGCCATCGAAACAAGCATGAAGAACGGTTCGCGAAAGAAAACTCTTTCCGTTACTCCTTGCCGAACCCGCAGTTGGGATAGGTGCAAACCTCGCACTGCAGGCAGAGGCCGCCGTTGCCAAGCCGCGTGAGATCACGCCGCGTGATGCGCATGCCCGCGACCACGCGCGGCAGCACGATATCGAAGATCGACGCACGGGAATACATCACACAGCCGGGCAGGCCCATCACGGGCACGCCGTCCTCATAGTATCCGAGCAAAAACATCGCTCCCGGTAGCACGGGCGCGCCGTAGGTGACGATATCCGCCCCGCTTTCGCGAATCGCGGCGGGCGTACGGTCGTCGGGATCCACGCTCATGCCGCCCGTGCAGAGCACGATGTCCACGCCCGCCTCGCGCACCTCGCGGATCGCGGCGACGATGTGTTCCGTGCTGTCGTCGCTTACGCGGCGCTCGGTCAGCGGAACGCCCAGCGCGGCGAGCTTACGCTCGACCACAGGCGTAAATTTATCGGTAATCCTTCCGTGAAACACTTCGTTTCCGGTCACGACGATGCCCGCCCTGAGTCCCTTGCGATAGGGAGTGAGGCGCATCAGCGGCTCGCTTCCGACGAGAGCCTGCGCTTCCTCGATACGGCGGCGGTCGATCAACAGCGGGATGATCCGCGTGCCGCCGAGCTTGTCCCCCGCTTTGACGGGGCTGTTGGTGTGCCGTGTTGCAACCATGATATCCGGCAGGTCGTTCAGCGCGTCGAGGCGCATAACATCCACCGTAAACACACCGTCCTCGGTGGCAAAGAGCTCGATCTTGCCCTCTTTCACCTCGCCGCGCCGCATGTTTGCGCTCTCGCAAAGCCGCGCGAGCCAATCCGCCGCCTCGTTTTCATGCAGCGTGTTTTCGTCCACTTCCCAGACGTAGAGGTGATCCTTTCCCATGGAGAGCAGCATGGGGATATCGTCCTTCGTGACGACATGCCCTTTTCGGAACTGCGCGTCCTTGCTTTCTCCGGGAACGATGCGCGTCAGGTCGTGACAGAGCACATGACCTACGGCATCTTTCGTGTCGATGAGCTTCATACGTGAATCATACCATTATTTTTTCGAAAAAACAACGCTTTTCATCCATTTTCGCTTGATGAATCTTTTCCCCGAGAAAATAACGGCTTTTCCTCCGTTCCTTCCGTTTTTGTTTGTTTCAGATGAAAAAAAGCGGGCTTCGCCCGCAGAATGACCGTTTTCTTATCCCTCAACCGCAACTTCGTCGCCGACGGCGATCTCACCCGGCGTGAGCACGCGCACGAAGATACCTTCATGCGGCATGATGCACTGGCCGACCTTTTTATAGATCTCACAGTGCTGGTGACACTCTTTTCCGATCTGGGTGACCTCCGCGCGGCAAGCGCCGAGGCGCAGAATAGTACCCACGGGCAGGGTATATAGATTGATACCCTCCGTGGTAATATTCTCGGCAAACTTGCCGGGCGTGAGCCCGTCAAGTCCCAGCGCGGTCATCTTGTCGATGCTCTCCTGCGCAAGCAGGCTGACCTGCCGGTGCCAGTTGCCCGCGTGCGCATCGCCCACGATGCCGTGATCCACGCGCAGTTCCGCCCGCTCGACAGGCTGTTTGAAGGTGCCCTTCTTGGGGCTGATGTTGATGGACGTGATCTTTGCCACAGCGCTTCCCCGCCTCCGTCAATTTCCTATTGATTACCATAGCTGGTAACCGCGCCGTTTTCCGTGACCGGCGCACACGCGTTCAGCCGCCGATTCGGCTCATGGTCTTGTCCGGTGCAAACCCATCGTCGAAGCAATGCGTCTGCGGTTTCTGCGCGATCGCCCGCGCGATCACCGCGCGAAGCAGATCGTCGCTCTCGTGTTCCAGCGCTTCCTTGAGCGAAAACTCCTCGTTGGAGCCGAGGCACGGACGGATCATGCCGTCGCTCATCACGCGCACGCGGTTGCAGTCCGCGCAGAAGCGATGCGTCACGGGGTCGATCAGCCCCACGCGTCCGAGCGCACCGGGGATCTGATAGTCCCGCGCGGGCTGGCCGCGATAGAGCGGCTCAACCGGCGTCAGCTGCGGATGCTTTTTCAGCAGCTCCGCGCCCGTCACGCGCAGGTCCGCGCGGTCCGTCTCGCCGAGCGGCATATACTCGATGAAGCGCACATGTACGTCCCGCTCCTTCGTCAGCGCGATGAAATCCGCCGTCTCGTCGTCGTTCTGCCCGCGCAGGAGTACAACGTTGAGCTTGATCGGCGTAAAGCCCGCCGCATACGATTCCTCGATGCCCGTCAGGACGCGCTCGAGCGAGCCGCCGCCGGTGATCGCCGCATAGCGCTCGGACTTAAGCGAATCGAGGCTGATGTTCAGGCGGCCAAGTCCCGCCTCCTTCAGCGCGCGGCTCATGCCCGGCAGGTGCTGCCCGTTGGTGGTCATGGTGATCTCTTCGATGCCCGGTATCGCGCGGATGCCGGAGATGATCTCCAAAAGATCGCGCCGCAGCATCGGCTCCCCGCCCGTGAGGCGTACTTTTTTGACGCCGACGGCCGCAAACGCGCGCGTGACGCGCAGAAACTCCTCCCGCGTCAGCTCCGCTTTTTTGGGGCATTCACCCTCCGCCGCGCGGCAGTAGGCGCACTTCAGCGTGCAGCGCTCCGTCAGCGAAAGCCGCAAATATGTGATGGTACGTCCAAAGCGATCGTTCATCTTGCTTCCGATCTGTTAGTGATGTGTTTCATTTGTTACGTGCAAATCGTCATTTCGTCGTGTATCCGTACCGCGCCGCCGCGCACGACCCGCGCAAACGCGCAGTTTTGCGGCAGCGGACAGGGTTCGCTCCCTTTGGCAAGCGCGCAGGCCTCGTAGCATGGTTTTCCTACGCGCGTGATCATCAGTTCGGCTTCTCCGGCGCTCAGGCGCGTTCCCGCCGCAAGCGCCGCGTAGTCCAGCCCCGCCGTAACGAGATTCGCCGCAAACTTCGCGGTGCAAAGTCCTCCGAAACCGCGTATCCGTTCCTCCGCCTCGCCGGAAAGAAGGCTCACAGAGCCGTCCTTCGCGCTCTTGTCGTCGCCGACGACGCCGAGGCGCTCGTTCAGCAGAAGCGAATCGACGCACGCCCGCGCACCGTCTTCCGCGCGCGTCAGGCGTTGGATTCGCATCCGCCCGCCTCACGCGTAAATATACCGCTCTTGCCGCCGCTCTTTTTGAGGAGCCGCGTGGAAACGATCTCCATGCCGCGGTCGACCGCCTTGCACATATCGTAGATCGTCAGAGCGGCGACGCTCGCCGCCGTCAGCGCCTCCATCTCCACGCCCGTCTTCTCGTCGCAGCGCACCTCCGCGATGATATGCACACGCTCCGGCGGGCAGGCGACAAGGTCGACTTGAACCGAGGTCAGCGCGATGGGATGGCACAGCGGGATCAACTCGCTCGTGCGCTTTGCGGCGAGGATGCCCGCGATCCGCGCGGTGGCAAACACATCCCCCTTGGCCGCTGTTCCGCTCTGAATCAGCGCGAGCGTTTCCGGCTTCATGACGACGAAACTCTCGGCAATCGCCTCGCGATGGGTCACGTCTTTTTCAGAGACATCCACCATATGCGCTTCCCCGCGCGCGTTGACATGGGTCAATAGATCGTTCATACGCCGTCATCCTTTCCGGTTTGTATGCCCGCGGGCGGAGATTGTCTTTTGAAAGCGATATTCTTCATTAAAACAACCGCCGCAGGATAGCTCTATCATACGGCGGCAAAATAAATTTGGCAAGCACATGCAGATTTTCTGAGGAGATATATTATTTTGAAAAGAATAACGCCTGCCGCCTTTGATTCCGTTTTTCTCGCATAAGGATCCTTGTGTTTTGTGTATCCTATTGCTGCTTCTCCGGCCAGATCTTTTTGATTCTGCCCGGCTTGTCATAGCGGTAACCGCCGAGCGCATCCAGCCTGCGCAGGAATGCTTCGCTGCTCAGCACGCGCAGGAACGCGCGCACCTGCGGGTTTTCCATTGCGGAAAGCGAAACAAGCAGATCATACGTCTCCTCACAGACGGGTATGAAGTCCAGATCGTACATCCGCGCGGCGGAGAGGATGCCAAGCCCGCAGTCCGCGCTGCCGGATGCGACCTGCGCGGCAACGGCGGTATGCGTCAGTTCCTCGCGGTCATAGCCTTCGATCGCCTGCGGGGATAGATTCGCCTGCCGGAGCAGGTAGTCCAGCAGCACGCGCGTACCCGCGCCCCGCTGCCGGTTCACATAGCGAACGCCTTCCTTCTGAAGATCCGCAACGCCCTGGATGCCATAGGGATTCCCTTTTTTCACGATGAGCCCCTGCGCGCGGCGCACGCACTCCACCAGCGCAACGCCGCCGTCGGGGATCATCCGCTCTACATAGGAAGCGTTATAGCTGCCGTCGGTTTCATCCAGCAGATGCACGCCGCCGAGCTGCGCCTCCCCGCGGCTCAAAGTTAGGATCGCGCCCATGCTCCCGACATGCGAGCTGCTGACATACGCGCGGATATCCGTGCGCCGGAGCAAGTCCGCCGCCTCGTCGATGAGCGGGTCGTGGCTGCCGAGGATGCGCACCGTGCGAGCGATGCGATCGATGGGTCTAAGCAACCGCACATGCGCGCGCTCGCCCACCTCGTATCCTTCGCAGTTCTGCGGCACATCGAGGATGCAGTCCGCCCGCGTCAGCGAGGTGATCACGCCCGCGCCCGCCTGAATCGGCGCGGCGCTGAGGTTCCCCTCCGCGTCAAAACCGAGCGACGCGCGCACAAACTCGCGGTATTTCAGCGAGGAGACCATGCGCCTGCCCATCTTGACGCAGACGCTCTCTGCGTGTTCGCCCTCGCGCTTGAGCAGGCGGTCGATCACGGGTTTGACCAGCTCCTCCAGAACGAGTATACCGGAGACCGGATAGCCGGGCACGCCGACGACGGGTTTCCCGTTGACCGCACCGAGCACGGCGGGCTTGCCGGGACGGATCGCAACCCCGTGAATACAGACCTCACCCAGCGCGCGGATGGCGTCGGCCGTGCCGTCGTCCCGCCCGGCGGATGTGCCCGCGCAGAGCAGCACAAGGTCGCTGCTCTGCGCAGCCTTCAGAAGCGCGGCCTGAACCATAGCGGGATCATCCTTCACCACCGGGCAGACCACGCCCTCGGCGCCCCAGCGCTGAAGCATCGCGCAGAACACGGCGGAGTTGAACTCCAGTACTTCCCCTGCCTGCGGATCCGTGTCCGCGGGGACGATCTCGTCGCCCGTCGGGATGACGGAAACGCGCGGTTTTGCCAGCACGGGAATCTTCCGCACGCCGCCCGCAAGCAGCGCGCCGATGGTCGCGGGTTCGATCTCCGTGTAGGAGGGCAATATCATATCGCCGGCGGAGAGGTCCTCTCCGATCTGGCGCACATGCTGCCAGGGAGTTGCGGCCTCGCACAGCAGAATTCCTTCTTCGTTCTCCAAGCAGTCCTCCGCCATCACGACCGCGTCGCAGCCCGCGGGCAGCGGATCGCCCGTATCCACGCGGACGAAATCCCCCTCCCGCAGATGGACGGGCGTGGTCGGCGTGGCGCCGAACGTTTTCTTTGCCGGAAGCACGATGCCATCCATGGCGCAGGCCGCATAATGCGGGCTCGACAGCCGCGCATAAACCGCGCGCGCGCTCATGCGCCCCAGCGCGTCAGCGGCAGGGACCTCCTCTTCACGGGGCGACAGCCCGCGCTGTTCCAAAAAAGCGAGATACTGTGCGCGCGCCTCGTGCAGGGGCGTGTTGCTTAAATATTCGTGTCTGCTCATCCGATTTCCTCGATTCCCGGTATTTGGCTTGCACGCATGATTGTTAAAACAGGTCGACTTCGACAGAAGCGCCTTTGAGAAGGCCCTCTGTGTCCCGCGGGATGCGGATGTATCCGTCTGCGCGGCAAAGCGGCGCAATCAGGCCAGATTTGAGCGCAACGGGCTCCGCAATGCCGTCGAGCACGCGAACAGGCAAAAGCTCCTCCCGCCCGTGGTTGCTCGGCGCGGATTGCCCGAGTATGGCCGAGACGGTTCTGCGCTCCAGGGTTTCTCCCGCAATCGCGGCTATCAACGGACGCACAAGCGTTTGGAACACGAGATATGCCGCAGCCGGATGCCCCGGAAGCCCCACGACGAGCGTTTGCCCGATCCTCCCCGCGAAGGCCGGCTTCCCCGGCTTGAGCGCAAGGCCGTGAAACGCGACCTCGCCCAGCGAGGCAAGGCAGCGCGGCGCGGCGTCCTTTGCCCCCGCCGAACTTGCGCCGGAGAGCAACAGCAGGTCGCATTCTGCACACGCACGTGCGATTGCGTCGCGCAGCGCCGCTTCATCGTCCGGTACGATTCCGCAGAATTCCGCTTCGGCTCCCGCTTCCAGACACGCGGCAAAGAGCATCGCGCCGTTGACATCGCGCAGTTGCCCTTCTTTGGGCTGCGCATCCGGACGAACCAGCTCATCCCCCGTAGAGAGGATCTTCACGCGAGGGCGCGCCGAAACCTCAACCCGCGCGGTTCCGAGCGCGGCAAGAAGGCCGATGTCCCGCGCGGCGATCCGTCTGCCCGCGGACAAAACGGTTTCCCCCGCGCGCACATCATCCCCGCGAAACACGATATGCCTGCCCGGCGAAGCGGAAGCCTCGACGGCGATCATCCCGCCGGGAAGCGCCTGCGCTTCCTCCAGCATGATCATTGCGTCCGCTCCCTCCGGCGTTTCGCCGCCCGTCCAAACCGTCGCGCACTCGCCCGCACGCAGCGAAAACTGCGCCCGCTCGCCCATCCTCACTTCGCCCGCCAGGCGGAGCAGCGCAGGCTGCGCGGGAGAAGCGCCGAACGTATCGCGGCTTACGACGGCAAATCCGTCCACGGCGCTGCGGTCAAACGGTGGCAAATCTTCACCCGAAACGATATCTTCCGCCAAAATGCGCCCCGCCGAGCGGCCGAGCGGAATCGATTCGGTCGATTTCACATATATTTCTGACATTTTTTTCAGGATCCGGCCCGCTTCTTCCAGGCTATGAACATGCAGCATCGCGTTTTCCAAGCTTTCTTGTCGTTTTTTCGCAGCTACCCCATAAGGTATGTAAAATCATGTATTTTTTTACGGATTTATGATTCATTATACCAAAGCGGATGCAAAATGCACATCCTCTCCCCACCGTGTTTGAATTCGATCATTTTCTTATGCAAAACGCGAAAAAAATGAGAAAAAAAATAATTTATGAACGCGCGTTTATGCCCCAACAGATTGTGCATGAAGTTGGTCTCTCATACAATAGTTTGTAAAATTTCCCTTGACATTGTATACTCAACACGATAGTATAATATTAAATTTCCATGAATATACCGTAACGCATTTGTTACGAGATGACGGACGCTGCAAGATTCCGCTTCATGGCTGCATGTTGCAACGAATTGCCGGGGGAAATGATAATGGGACAGACGGGTAGGTATACATCTTCAAATGTCGCTCCGCCCAGCCGTTCGCCGAATCGCGATCGGTCTGTTCGCTCTGCAAGGCGCCGCGCAAAGAGAAGAGCGTACACGCTTGTCGCATTCATTTTGTTCTTTGGTCTTGCCGTCATATTCGCATATAAGCCCGCAAGCGCCGCGACCAGAACGCTGCTGCAGTCCTTCCAGGTGGACGAGTCTGCCAAGGAGAACGCGTCCGCGCAGGCGGCTCCGGAAAACATTGTAGAATTTCAACCGACAGCGGATGCGCCGGTCGCCCCCGGTGTGTCCGATTTTGCCATTCGCGACGCCAACGCGATCTCGATCGTCTCCTGGCAGGGCGCGAAGAACTGCGGCGAGAGCTTTGAGGTGTCCCTCAATGGCGTCTCCGAAACGGAACCGATCACCTTCAGCGCGAACAACTGCACCGTCTTTCCCCAGAACGGAACGGGCGCTGACACCTATATCGTCACTGTCACGGGCTCCGGTCCGTATTCCCTGACCGCCGCGAAGAACGGAACCACCGACCTTGCGCGCGACACACGCACGGGCGTTGCCGGAAGAGCGGATCAGATGCCGCTGAGCGTCAACGGCTGGGGCGGCGGAGAGGATTACTACGACCGCTTCAAAATCAACATTCTCGGCGGAAGCACGGGCGGGGCGATCTCCTTCCAGGCGGACGGCTGCACGGTTTCCCCCGCGGTCGGTACGGCAAGCACCGAATTTGAAGTGACCATCACCCGCGTAGGCTCGTATTCCCTCGTCGCAATGATGGACGGCAACGAGAACTATAACATGGCATACTCCGCAATCCTGAGCGGCTGCTCCAGCAAGTCCAATCAATCCAGCCTCCGCATCGAAGACTGGGTCAGCGACGCGAAGACCGGCGAAACCTTTACGCTTCGCATCCGCGGCGGCAGCACGAGCGAAGCGCCGACGCTAAGCACAGTCAACTGCACGGCGGTTCAACTTTCCGCGGATCAGTACGAGATCACCGTGGACGCGGTCGGCCCATATGCCGTCACCGCGACGCGCCCGGGCAACTACGGCTATAACAGCGTCTCCGCCTCCGAGAGCGGCGTCTCCGAAAAGATGCGCCCCCATACGCTCTCCGTCTCCGGCTGGTCGGAAACAAAGAACTGCAACGACACATTCCCGATCAAAATCGTGGGTGCGATCGACGGCGCGCCGATCAGCTTTATGGCGAGCGGCTGTATCGTTTCCCCCGCGACCGGTACCCCGGATACGAAGTTCTCCGTCACCGTGACCTCCGCGGGCGGCTATTCGCTCAGCGCAGTGATGGGCGAGACGGTAACGGTGGAATCGCAGCAGACGCGCACCTATTACGGTCAGTCCGGCAAAGGCACGCAGAACGCGCTCCAGATCGAAAACTGGATTGCAAATGCGCCCGCCGGCAGTGTTTTTGAAGTCACCGTCACCGGCGGCAACGGAATGGGCGCCACCACGCTCTCCACCAACGACGGCTGCCAGGCGCGGCTGAAGGACGGCGAGAGCAGCGTCTATCTCATCTCCGTCTATCCGCTCGCCGGCAAAGACTACTCCGTCAGCGTCAGCAAGGCGGGCGACGCCACCTATGAGCCCTCCGCCACCGCACTGTTTGAAGGCACCACAGCGGGCGCCGTTCAGTCCGCCCTCGCCATGAGCGGCTGGAACAACAACGCGTTCCCCGGCAGCACATTCGATATCCGCCTGACCGGCGGCAGCGGAGACGGCGCGCTGGACTTCGAGACCAACGGCTGCAAGGTCGATCCCGCCGAGGATGGCTCGTATACCGTCACCATCACCGCGCCGGAAGGCGAGCCGTATTCCCTTTCCGCCACGCGCGCGGGAGACGGCAACTATACGCCGACCTCGATCAGCCAGAGCGGAACCGCGCGGTATCTTGAAGAGAGCCGCAGCCCCGTGGACAACATGCTGGAGCCGATCAACAACAGCACCTACTCCTGGATCTATATCTGCGGCGGAATCGTACTTCTCTTCGGCGTCGTGCTGCTGATCATGCAGATCTCCAATACGCCGCGCCGCCGCCGCCATCACCGATAAGCGAGATCCGCAACAAAATACAATAAAGCTGACGCCGTTGAACGGCGTCAGTTTTTGTCTGCGTTGTTTGATCCGCGCGTTTCGTCAGGCGGCTGTTGTGTCCTACAGACGAACTTCCAGTTTGCGCGGATCTTTGACCAGGATTGCCACCACGAGGTTGATCAGCGACAGCGCGGCGACCGCATAGAAGATATAGTGCGAACCGAACGTGACCCAGAGCTTGCCGCCCGCAACGCCGACGATGATCGACACCACGTGATCCATCATCATCGCAAGCGAGAGCGTCGGCGTCACGTCCGCCGTATTCCGCGCGATGGATTTGAGGTAGATCGTGCGGATAATGCCCATCTGTGATGACAGGCGGTCGACGATGAACAGGGCGCACGTCAGAAGCACCGGAAGGCCAACCTTGACCAGCGCGCCCGTGTTGAAGCCCTGCGAAAGCGCGCCATAGCACAGATAAACAAAGATAAATGACAGCGCATCGGCATACAGCAGCTTTTTTACGCCGAAACGGTCGATCCATTTCCCCAGCTGCGGCATGAAAAACATCCCGAGCGTAGAAGCGATGATGCCCAGCAGCACGATAGTATCCACGCGCTGGCCGAGAGTTTCGATCAAAACCCACGGACCGAAGACGAGCATTACCTGCTTCTGCACGCCGAAGACGATGGCGAGCAGATAGTAATACCGATACTCCTTGCGGAAGATCAAACGGATCTTTTCGCGCTTGGTGCTGATTTGCCCTGTCTTCGATCTGAGCCGAATCATCAGCGCCATCGCAACCAGATAAAAGATTGCGGAGACGACAAACGTCCATTTCGTACCGCTCGTAAAGCTGAATACGCCAAAGCGGAACAGAAAAAATACCGCAAGGCCGGAGACCGTCAGCACCGCGAAGCTGATTCCGCCGAACTGACCCATGCGTTTACCGATCTGGTCCGGCTCCGATAGCGACATGCCGATGCTGTCGCGAAGCGGCATATACAGATGCACGCCGAGGGAGTTGATGAACAGAAATATCAGCATGACGCCAAACGACGGCGTCACAAGGCCGAGCACCATCACACCGACCGCGGCGATTGCCTGCGCGAAGATCGCGATCGTGATGTCGCCGAGAAATGCGACAGAACTGATCAGGAAAAACGTGATTACACCGGGCATCTCGCGCGGCAGTTCGATCAGCCCGCGCTGAAACCCGTCCGTGTGGTAAACGTCCTTGAAGTAATTGGAAAACAGCCCGTCGCTGAATCCCAACGCCAGATTGACCGCCACGACCACAGCAAAAAACAGGTAGAGTTCATTTCTTTTCTTAACCGGCATGTTATCCTCTGTCAAATGGATTTGGGTACATTCTTATCATCTTAACATATGCGCGTGAAGCCGCAAAAACCTTTTTTGTTTATGCATGCTTCGCGCCTGAACGCGTGATTACAGCGCGTCAAATCCCGCGCAGTAGTTCTCCCTGCAGCGCGCGAGCGCTTCCTCCAACGTGATCTCATGCGCCGTTGCGCCCAGATGTTCCACACAGATGGAGGCGACCGCGTTGGCAAAGCGCGCGCAGTCCTCCGGCCTTCTGCCCGCCGCGTATGCAAAGAGAAACGCCGCGGCGAAGTTGTCCCCCGCGCCTGTCGTGTCCACGCACGCGCGGCTGACGCAGCCGTCAATCTGGCCCGCATACGCCTCGGAGGCGAGATAACACCCGCGTGCACCGGTCTTGATCACAACGCAGCCGACGCCGCTTGCCCGCATTTCCTGCGCCATCTCCTCCACCGAAGCGGATTCGGTCAGGAGCCCCGCCTCCTCCGCGTTTGCAAAGAGAACGTCGATTTGGTTCCAGACGCCGGGCAGATCAGAGAGTTTCTCGCCGTTCTTTCGCTTGGTCATGTCCGCGGCAAGCAGGCAGCCGCGCTGTTTGACCGCGGAGAACAGGGCAGCGAGTTCCGGCGCGCGAAACCGCGGGAACACGAACAGGCTCGCAAAGCAGACCATCGGCGCGAGCGTCTCCACGCGGGGCAATACGTCCGAAAGCGAAAGTGCACGCAGGCTACTGTTGGGATCGGTGATGAATCTCCGTTCGCCCGCGCGGTCGATCAGAACGATGTTCATACTCGTGGACAATCCCTCTTCCCGCGCGATGTGCCCGAGCGGAAGACCGGAGGCGCGGCAGAACTCCAACACCATATCCCCCGCGCTGTCGCAGCCCACCTTACTCACGAGATCGACGTCTCCGCCCAGCCGCGCGAGCGTGACGGCCTCGTTCAGTGCGCCCCCGCCAAAGCCCAAGCGGATGCGCTCCGCTGGCGCGGAGCCTGCGCTGAGCGCGCCTTCCTCGATTCCTTCAACCAGCGCGTCGAGATGCGCGGCGCCAATGATGCTGAATCGGTTCATACGCTCTCTCCCTCCGTTGCCGCGGCAAAACCCGCCAGGCGCTCCATGGCATAATAGGCCGCGCCGACCACGCCGGTCTCCGGCGCTGCGGAAGCGCGCAGCAGCGTAAAATCATCCGCCGGATACGGTTTTCGCACAAACTCGCGCAGATAGCCAAGCCATGCTTCCATCGGAAAGCCCGCCATCTCCACCACACCCCCGCCAAGCAGGATCTGATCCGGATCGAACAGGTTCAGCTCCGTCGCAAACGGAATCGCCATCGCTTCCAGGAAGCTGCGGATGCGCGCATCCCCGCTATGCCGCAGAAACAGTTCGCAGAAGGGCTCGTCAGCGTAATGTTCCTGCCAGAGATTGCGCAAAACATAGCCGGAAGCATGCGTCTCCGCGCAAGCGCGGCTCCCGCAGCCGCAGATATTCGTGCTGCCAAAGTACGGGATGTGCCCCAGCTCGCAGGATACGCCATGCTTCCCCGTGAGAAATTTCCCGTCCAGATACACGGCGTTTCCGATGCCCGTGCCGTAATAGATGCCGATGGTGCAGCCCTTGTCCCTGAGGTTTAGGTGCACAAGATCATATTGCAGCAGGAAGATGGTGTCCTTGTCGAGAAAGACCGGCAAGCCCAACGCGCCTTCCAGCAGGGCGACCACATCCCGCCCGTCCAACCCGTCGTCTCCGCCCAACGGAAGATTGGGGCTGCTGTAGACCGTGCGTTTGTCCCGGCTGACGGTGGAGGGAAACCCGACCGCGAGCGCCGCGGCCCGCTCGTTCAGATAGTTCCGTGTGAGATATTCGCGAATCAGCGCGATGAGGCGCAGGGCGGACCCGCCTTCGCCGCAGACCTCCCGGCTTTGCCGCTTTTCGAGCTGCGCAACCTTGCCCGAACGATCGACCGCGCCGATGCGCAAATGCGTCCCGCCGATGTCGATGCCGATGATGACGTCCCTCATACCATTTCCTCTTGCTCGATTTTTGCGCGAAAAGATTCGTCAGATCACGCTTTCTGTTATACAATAAAGCTGGCGCACACCGATGCGCCGACGAAAAGGAGCCGAGTCAACCCATGTCAACCCCCGAAATTCTCGCCCCGGTGGGCGGCCAGGAGCAGTTGATTGCTGCCGTGCGCTGCGGGGCCGACGCCGTCTATCTCGGCGGACAAAACTTTAACGCACGCAGAAATGCCGCGAATTTCTCCGAAACCGACTTGCATGAAGCCGTTTCCTATTGTCACGCGCGCGGGGTAAAGGTCTACGTCACCGTCAACACCATCGTGCTCGACGGCGAACTTGCCGCGCTGGAGGAGGAAGCGGCGCGCATCGCGGAAGCGGGCGCGGATGCGGTCATCCTGCAGGATATGGCGGCGCTTTCGTTCTTTCGTCTGCGCTACCCTACGCTCAAACGCTTTGCCTCCACACAGACCGCCGTTCACAATGTCGACGGCGCGCGGTTCCTCGAAAGCATCGGGTTTGACAGCATCGTGCTCGCGCGCGAGCTTTCCCTTGCCGAGATCGAGACCATCTGCGCCTCCGTCTCCATTCAGACGGAAGCGTTTGTTCACGGCGCGCACTGCATGAGCGTCTCCGGTGCGTGCTATCTTTCCGCCATGCTCGGCGGAAGGAGCGGCAACCGCGGGCTCTGCGCGCAGCCCTGCCGCCTCAACTGGATGAGCGGGGAGCATCCCTGTGCGCTCTCGCTCAAGGATCTATCGCTGCTTTCGCACCTACCGGAGCTCGCGCGCGCGGGCGTCGGCGCATTTAAGATCGAAGGGCGCATGAAGCGGCCGGAATACGTCGCCGCGGCGACCACGGCCTGCCGGCTCGCGCTCGAAGGCAAGCCCTATGATGCGGAATCGCTTCGCGCGGTGTTTTCGCGCAGCGGCTTTACGGACGGATATCTCGCGGCGCGGCGCGATGGAACGATGTTTGGCTACCGCACCAGGGAGGATGTCACAGGCGCGGAAGGCGTGCTCGCCTCCCTTGCTTCATTATACCGAAACGAAACGCCGCTTGTCCCCGTCGATCTTTCGTTTGCATTGGACGCGCAGGCGGCGACGCTCGCCGTCAGCGATGGCACGCACGAAATCGTTGCACAAGGCCCCGCGCCGGAGCGGGCCATCCACCGCGCGCTGGATGCGCAGAGCGCAAAGAAAAATCTGGAAAAGACGGGCGGAACGCCGTTTTTCGTGCGCGGGTTTACCGCCGATCTGCAGGATGGCTACACCCTCCCCGCCTCCGCGCTGAACGCCATGCGCCGGGAAGCGCTGGACACGCTGCTTGCGCTCCGTGGACAGACCACGCCGCATGAGCGGAAGGAATTTGCGTTTTCATCGCCGGAACGGTACCGATCCGCACCGGATAAGCCCGCGCTCTGGGCCAGATTTTATAAAAAAGAACAGCTCTCCTGCGCGGATCCCTTCGAAAAGATCATTCTCCCCGCAGAAGAGATCGACACAGGCCTTCTCGCCGCGCTGGGCGAGCGGCTGATTGCGCAACTGCCGACCGTGCTCTTTCCCGAGGACGAGCCGGCGTTTGACGCAAGGCTGGAAGCGCTCAGGGGGCAGGGGCTTTCCGCCGTCTGGGCGAACAACGTCTACGGCGTCGCGCTTGGAAAGCGGCTCGGGCTGTCCGTACACGGCGGATATGGCCTCAACTGCGCCAACACCGAGGCGCTGCGCTTTTATGAAACGCAGGAGCTCGCCAGTTTGACGCTCTCGTTTGAGCTTTCGATGGCGGCGGCCAAATCTCTCGGCGGCAGCCTGCCGCGCGGCATTGTCTCATATGGAAAGCTTCCGCTGATGCAGCTGAGAAACTGCCCGATCAAAGCCTCCGTCGGCTGCTCCGCCTGCGGACAGGCGGGAGAGCTTACCGATCGCATGCAGGTGCGTTTCGCGGTGGAGTGCGATCACTTCCGCACGGTTTCGCTCCTCAACAGCGTACCGTTGGACATCGCGGAGCGTAACATGCAGGGACTGGATCACCAGATTCTCTACTTCACCCGCGAAATCCCCGAACAGATCGCGCAGGTCACGGCGCGCTTCCTCGCCGCGGAGAAGACGCAGGAGATGCATACCACCGGCCTATATTACCGGACGCTGCTCTGATCCTCTGCGCGGCGGAATACTTTATAGCAAGACCCGCGTCAGCGAGCAAGCGAAACGCGGGTCTTTTCTGATGCATTCTCAGGGGCTATGTCAGCCCTTGCTGTCCGCGCGTTCCTGACGCGCCAGTCTGCGCGAGGCACTGCGCTTGCGCGCCTCGATGAAGCGCTCCTTGATGACCGGGCCGACGGTCTGAATCAGGATGACCGCGATGAGCACGAGGCCCTGGAAGGTATCCTGAATATCCGTCGTCAGCGCGGGAATCGAGACGATGATGAAGTTGATCGTCGTATACGACAGCGCACCGAAGAAAACGCCCAGCAGGTTTCCTTTGCCGCCGCTCATGCTTACCCCGCCGAGGACGACCGCCGCGATGGCATACATCTCGTAGCTCTTACCGGAGGACGCGGGCGTCACGTTACCGATCTTGCAGGCCTGCACAAACGCCGCGATACCCACGAGGATACCCGTAATGACAAACACGGAGACCTTTACGCCCTGCACATTGACGCCGGCAAGGAACGCGGCCTTCTCATTGCTGCCGACCGCATAGACGCTCTTGCCGTATTTTGTGCGGCGCGAGATCAGCAGCACGATCAGCAGCACGGCGACGAACACAAACGTGATATACGGAATCGAGACGCCCGGCAGGCTGCCCGTGCCAAACTTCATCCGCAGGAAATCATACGAGCTGTTTTCGCTGAGCATGGCAAACTGGCTGCTCGACGAGCCCGTGATCGCGGGATCGATTTCGCGCACGAGGGAGAGCATCAGCGAGCGATAGATCAGCATGGTGCCGAGGGTGACGATGAACGGCGGCATCTTGGCATAGCCCGCAAGCACGCCGTTGATAAGGCCGCAGAGCGCGCCGGCCGCCATTGCGGCAATCAAGGTGATCAGTACACTGTTGGTGATGTTGAACGCCATGATGGAAACGCCGCTGCACAGCACAAGCGCGGAGCCAACCGAGAGGTCGATCTGTCCCGTGATGATGACCAGCGCCATACCCAGCGCCATCGTGCCGACGATGACCGTGTTCTGGCTCGCGAGGATCGCAGTGATGTGCCCCCACTTAAACGCGTTTCCGTTCGCCTCGATGGTGAACGAATACACCAGCAGTATGATGGCAAAGACGAAAATGAAGCTGTAGCGCTTCCACGCCTTTGCGACGAAAGATCCGATTCCGGCGAAACCGCCTTTGTTAGCCCGCATGATTGGCTCCTCTCCGCGTATTGATCGCGTTTGTAGAATACAGCATGACGTCATGCTCATTGATTTCGTCGTGCTGGAAAACCCTTGCCACACGCCCTTCAAAGAAGACGACGCAGCGGTCGGAAACCTTCTTGATCTCCGGAATCTCCAGCGTATTGATGATCACCGTCATCCCGCGCGAGGCGAACTCCAAAATCAGGCGGTAGATCTCCGCCTTTGCGCCGACGTCGACGCCCTGCGTGGGGTTGTCGAGCAGCAGCACGTCCGCATTTGTGTTCAGCCAGCGGGCGAGAAAGATCTTCTGCTGATTGCCGCCGGAAAGCGACAGGATGGAATTCTTCGGCGACTCCGACTTGATCCAGAGAAGCTTTTTGAGCGCCTCATAGCGATCCTGCTCTTGCTTTGACGAGATCATCTGCCGCTTTTTCGAGAGGGAATGCTCCGCGATGCAGATGTTTTCGAGGATGTCCATATCCGGCACGACGGAGTTTTCCTTGCGGTTGCTGGGCAGCATCGCAAGCTTATTTTTCATAAACTGCGGAATGCCGCCATGCAGCGTTTTGCCTTCTACGCGAATGGTACCGCCTTCAAACGGCAGCACACCGAACATCGTCTGCATTATTTCACTCGCGCCGCAGCCGGCGAGGCCGGTGAACGCGATGATTTCGCCTTTTTTGATCTCCAGGCTGACGTCCGTAAAGCCGTGTCCCGTCACGTTGCGCAGCTCCACAATCGTTTCACCGAGCGGGCGCGGCTCATAGTAGTCCTTATCGAGATATTGCTCGCCCACCATGTCCGAGGCGATCTGATGCGGCGTGCTGTCCGCGATCCGTCCGCTGGAGATAAACATGCCGTTACGAAGCACGGTGTAGCGATCCGCAATTTCGAAGATCTCCGGCATTTTGTGCGATATAAAGATAAAGGAATGACCCTGTGCTTTCAGTTTTCGGAGGATGCCGAACAGATGCTCGACCTCCTGCGTGCTCAGCGCTGTGGTCGGTTCGTCGAGAATCAGCATCTTTGCGTTGGCGTGCAGCGCACGGCTGATCTCCAGCAGCTGTTTCTGGCTTGTCTTGAGATCGGATACCATCGCGCAAGGGTCGATATCCACCCCAAGTCGTGTGAAGAGTTCGCTTGCCTCCTCCACCATGCGCTTGCGGTCGAGCAGGCCGATTTTTGTCTTGATTTCACGATTTAAAAAGATGTTTTCGAACACGCTCAGGTCGTTGACCACGTTCACTTCCTGATGCACAAACGCGATGCCCGCCCGCTCCATCGCGGTGATGGTCGGGTTTGGATAGTTCTTGCCGTCGAAGTGGATTCCGCCGGAGTCGGCTGCGATGACGCCGGTGAGGATGTTCATCAGCGTGGATTTGCCCGCGCCGTTTTCACCAAGCAGCGCGTGGATTTCTCCCGCTTCGACAGTGAGATGCACATCAGAAAGCGCAATCACACCGCCGAATGCCTTTGAAATGTGCTGCATTTCAAGGATTGCCATAGTTTGTGTCCCCGTTTCCCTCGTTTTTGGTGAGGTGATTGGTTCATATTGCCGATTTTGGCCGCGATGGGAAGAATGGTTCCTGCAACCAGTATAATCGGATTTCTTCGTTGCGAAAAGAGCGTATTTGTGCGTCGTTTCGCTTCGCTCGCATCTGGCCAACATTCACGTACGGATGCAGGGGTTGCCTGCATCCGTACGCGCAGTCAAGTAAGTTCAGTCTTTCGAGGAAAGACCGCTTGGATTCCCTTAGGACGCGTGACCCGTGAAGCCTTCGTAGTTGGCAACGTTACCGGAATCAACGATCCAAACCGGCTCATACTTGCCGTCGCCGACTTTGTAATCCCAGTTGCCCGCGAGGTAGTCGAGCATGTAGTTGATGACGTTCTCGAACATCTTCGGCGAGAAGTAGACGGACATGAGGCCGTCGAAGTAGGTCTGCGCCGTGGCAGCCTGCGCGGAGGTGCCGTCGATGACCGCATAGAGCTCGGCCATGCCGCCGATGGCGGAGGTGTAGACGTTCAGGGCTGCGAAGTCGGCCTTGGTCGCTTCGTCGATGGCGTTCGCCTCGAGGAGGTTCATGAGACCGAAGGTCATTTCATCGTCCATCGAGTAGATGTACAGGGAGCCACCCGTGGTCTTCGCCTTGGCGACGATTTCAGGCAGTTTCTGCTCGAGGTACTGATACGCGCCGTCCGCGCTCCAGTTGCAGACCGTCTTATAGTCGGCCGTCAGAGCATCGATCTGCTCCTGGGTCCAAACTTCGGTGGTCTTGTAGGACTCGTTCTTGTCCTTGTCGAAATACTCGATTTCGCCGCGGAGGAACTGCTCGAAGCCTTCCTGACGGCGGGAGCAGACGGTGCCGTTGTCGCCGATGAGGGTGACAAGGGTCGCGCCGGGCGCCATGCCGTTCTTCTGCAGCCAGTACGCGATGCCCGCGCCGCACTGCCAGTTGTCACCGGAGGCGTTGAGGATGGAGTACTTGTCCGGACCTTCGATGATACGGTCGAAGGAGATGAACGGGACGTTCGCGGCGATCAGGGCTTCCTGACCTGCCTTGGCGGAGTCTTCCAGAGCGAAGAACACCACGCCGACCGCATCGCCGTTGGCGAGGATGGTCTGCACCTGGTCAACCTGCTCTTCACCGGTGGAAGCTGCCATGTAGACGGCCTTGTACTTGCCTTCGGCGTTGATTTCGGCAACCTTCTTGTCAGCATAGGTACCGGCCTGTGCGGTCCAGCCATGATCCGGCGTGGGGCCGAGCACGTAGATGGTGCCGCCGGCAGATTCCGTGGTCTCCTCCGCGGCGGGTGCCGCGGGCTGTTCGGCTGCGGGTTCTTCCGCGGCCGGCGCCGGGGTGCTTGCGCATGCCGCAACGCTGAGCAGCATCATGGCGCACATGAGAATCGCTAGGAATTTTTTCATGATTTCTCTCCTTTTTTGATTTATAACAACCAGTTTCTGGTTATTACCGGTGTGTTTTGCGCGTCCTCCCGACGGGGGGACGCATTCCGCGGGATCAGAGCTCGACGATCCTGCCGGATTCGGCGGAGGCGAGGCATGCGAAGACCACGCGCATCGAGTTGACGATATCCTCCGCGTCCAGCACGGTCTTCTTCCCCGTGAGGATGCTCTCGACAAACAGATCGATCACGCCGCTGCTCGCCTGCTGCGCGTCTTCGTTGGTCTGCATGCGATCCAGTTCATAATGTGCTTTGGTTCCATCCGCATACACCACCTGAAGCGCATAGCGCGGGTCATGGTAGAGCTTGAGCGTACCTTTTTCGCAGTAGAGGGACGAGGAGTTGCATTCTTCGCCATAGTGCGTCCAACTCGTGGTCACGGTGCCCAGCGCGCCGTTGGCGAAGGTCAGAATCTCGACGGAGTTGTCATCCACCTCGATCGGCGTGCCGTCGGGGAATTTCTTATCCAGCGTCGCAAGGCGGGAAAAGACGTTCTTCACATCCGAGCCGATCAGATAGCGCATCAGATCGATCTTATGGATGCCCAGGTCCGCCATGGACCCGAACGCCGCCGCGTTCTTTTTGAAAAACCAGGTGTTGCTGCTCTTGTCCGCGCTCCACATCTCCGGCCCTTTGTGGCCGAAGGTGGCGGCGAAGCTGATCACGCGGCCGAGTTCGCCGGAGGCGATGATCTCCCTGGCCTTCTTGTGCGCCGGCGTCAGGCGCTGGTTATGGTCGATCAGGAGCCGCTTGCCGCTTTTGATCGCGGCTGCAAGCATGTCTTCGCAGTCCTGAAGCGTGATCGCCATCGGTTTTTCGCAGAGCACATGCTTGCCGTGGCCCAGCGCGTCAATCGTGATCGGCGCGTGAAACGCGTTTGCCACGCAGACGCTGACCGCATCGATCGAAGCGTCCGCAATCATTTCCTCGGCGGAGTCGTATACCTTGCCGCCGAAATCCTTCGCCATCTCTTCTGCACGCGCGCGGGAGACGTCGTATACGCCCGCGATGACGGTGTGCGCGTTGTGTTTGTATTCTGCCGCGTGGCGCTGTCTTGCGATCGATCCGCAGCCGATGATGCCTACGTTTAACATGCTTTGTGTTCCCCTTTGTGTCTTCTCTTCTATATATGTTGTTCGCTTATGCGGAGTCCTGTTGCGCCGTATGCGTGTTTATGCTTTCCCGGCATCCTTGGCCGGATGCTGCGCGGTCGTCTCCCGCAGCATGATGGTATGCGGCAGATAAACCGCCTGCTGCGCGCCCGGCTTTTGTGCGATGTGTTCATAGAGCAGCATCATGCTGCTGCGACCGAGCTCGTAGCAAGGCACCGCGACCGTCGTCAGATAGGGGTGAAACATCGTCGTATAATCGACGTCGTCAAATCCCGTCACGCTCAAATCCCAGGGCACCTGCAAACCCAGCTTGCCCGCCGAGGAGATCGCACCTAGGGCGAGGATATCCGAAACGCAGAAGATCGCGCTCGGCGGAGCCGTCCGCTGCAAGAGCTCCCGCGCCGCCTGTTTTCCGCTCGCGAACGAATAATCGGCGGAGGCATAGGCGATCAGTTCGTCGTCCCGCGGGATGCCCGCCTGCTCCAGCGCGTCCAGATATCCGCGCAGGCGGTTCTCGCTCGAAAGATACCGGTTTGCGCTCGTGATAATACCGATTCTCCTGTGCCCCTGCGTGATCAGATGCTGCACCGATTCGCGCGCGGCAAGGCGGTTATCCACCGAGATATGCGGCAATTCCGCGTGCTCGACGTATTCCGAGCACTGCACGAGCGGGTACTTTCCCGCGTATTTGGAGAGCCAGGCGTCGTCCCGATTGACCGCGAGGGTGATCATCCCGTCCGCACGGTTTTTCTGAAAAAGGCTTGCCACGAGCGACTCGTCCAGGGCGTTGCTGTCATATGTGTTGTAAATCAAGGTGCTGTAGCCAAGGTTTCTCGAAACATCACAGATGCCGGCAAGCACGTTGGAATAATACGGGTTGGAGAAGTTCGGCGCGAGGATCAGGATGATCCGGCTTTCGTTCTTGCGCAGGTTCCGCGCGAGCAGGTTCGGCTCATATTGCAGCGCTTCCACCGCTTTCTTCACCTTGTCCTGCGTCTGCGGCAGCACGCCGCCCTGTTCGTTGAGCACGCGCGAGACGGTCGCTACCGACACGCCGGCTGCGCGCGCAACGTCCTCAATCTTCACCATTTTGCGGCATCCTCCCCCTCGTGCAACGGTTGGTCGTGATGCGTTCATCGGGTCTTTGTCCCGTGCGATGTAATGGATTACATGCGCTTTGTGCGTTTGCGGCGTGCACACGCCGCGGGCATACTGTATTGCGTTATTCGGTCACGATAAACTGGCTCATGTAGCGTTGGGACTGGATCAGGGATTCATAGCGGCGCTCCAGCGTATCCTCGAAGGCTTTGTCCTCCACCTCGACGCAGATATAGCCGCGGTAGCCGACATCCGTCAGTGCGGAGACGAACTTCGCCCAGTTGATGTCGCCAAGACCCGGCAGCTTCGGCTGCAGATAGTCGAGGGGCGCCGCGAAGATACCGACGTCGTCCAGAAGGTTCCGATATAGCTTGATGTCCTTGATATGGACATGGAAGAGCTTTTCCTTAAACTCGTAGATGGGACGGATGTAGTCCATCTGCTGAATTAAAAAGTGCGAGGGATCATAATTGAGGCCAAAGTGCGCGCTGTCGATCACAGAAAACATCTCCCGCCAGATGCGCGGCGAGACGGCGAGATTTTTGCCGCCCGGCCACTCGCTCTGCGTAAACAGCATCGGGCAATTCTCGATCGCGACGCGCACGCCGTTATCCTCGGCGAGTTTGATGATATCCGGCCAAACCTTGGCAAAGAGCTTCATGTTGTCCGAAACGTTCAGGTGCTGATTTCTGCCGATGAAGGTATTCACGGTACGCACGCCGAGCTTGGGCGCTGATACGATGAGCTTCTTGATGTGGTTGATGGCCGTCTCGGCCTTTGCCGCGTCCGGGTCGAGCGCGTTGGGATAATATCCCAACGCGGAGATCTCGACTCCAGTCTCGGCGAGCTTGGATTGGATCGCTTCCACGCGTGCGTCGTCGAGCGTATCCACGTCGATATGGGTCACGCCCGCATAGCGCCGCTCCGACTTGCCAACCGGCCAGCACATCATCTCCACGCAACGGTAGCCATGCTTTGCTGCAAAGGAAACGACGGTCTCGAACGATTGATCCGGCAAAATTGCGCTGGCAAATCCAAGCTTCATGGTTTTGGTTCCTCTTTTGCGTTTTTGTCTGAATTCTCGGGTTGCAGTTGCTGTGTTACTGCCGATTCTACCAGGAGTAAGGAGGAGAAAGAATGAAAAAGACTGCTCGGTTTCATGGTTTTGTCTTGTTTTAAATCTATCATTCCTTACACAGGCTGTCAATATTATTTTCATTATTTACACTGTATATAATTTTTCGTTACATTTTTTACATTTAAGTTCGTTTAAGCATAAAAACGAACGTGATTTACAAAACCGATCAAATATGATATGATAATCTGACGTTGGAAAAAAAGGAACTGGCATGTCTCAGTTGAAGAAGAAAACAACCTTACAGGATGTAGCGGACGCGGCGGGGGTTTCCATCGCCACGGTTTCGCGCGCCATCAACAACAAAGAGAGCGTAAAGGAAGGCACGTACGATAAGATCGTACAGGCCATCTATGCGCTCGGATATGACGCAGCCGTGCGGCGTGAGAGCCATCTGATCCTCATCCTGCTGCCGGACATCGACAACCCGTTTTACTCGGAAGTAATACGGGGTATCTCCTCCGCCGCCGGCAGGCAGGGTTATCAGGAGATCATCGTACGCACGGGCGCGCATCCGCTCACGCTTTCGTTTATCGAAGACATCATCGAGAAGACACATGCGGACGGCGTGATTACGCTCGACCCGATCCCCTCGGCGGACACGATTTCGCAGCTGGAACTGCATACGCCTTTGATTCAATGCGCCGAATACAACGAAAACAGCCCGACGTCGTATGTATCGATCGACGACGTGGCGGCGAGCCGTTCGGTCGTCGACTATATCCTGAGCAAGGGAAAACGCAGAGTCGCGCTGATCAACGGTCCTCTAAAATACAAATACGCCAGAAAACGCCAGCAAGGGTTCATCGAAGGTCTGGAAGCAGCGGGCATCGTACCCGCGCAAAACCTGATGGTACAAGTGCCGGAGTTTTCCTATGACGCGGCGGTCTCCATCGCAACCCAGCTGTTGAGCATGCCGGAGCGGCCGGACGCGATCTTCGCCGCGTCGGATGTCTTCGCGGTTGCGGCCGTCAAGGCGGCAAAACGTCTCGGCATTTCGATTCCGAAGGATCTGGGTATCATCGGCTTCGACAACACGAA
>CAYPEV010000002.1:0-5999 GCA_964409605.1 uncultured Christensenella sp.
CCTCTATTTCAATCCACGCCCCCCGCGAGGGGAGCGACAAAGAGTCTCCGCGGTTCCGGAGGTCTTGGTCGTATTTCAATCCACGCCCCCCGCGAGGGGAGCGACCTGATCTGGCACGACAGGAAAGGATTGACTCATATTTCAATCCACGCCCCCCGCGAGGGGAGCGACTACGATATTTGGTAGAGAAAGATAAGTGACCCACAACATGTTGTGATTGGCGGTCTCTCCGTGCGGCATATAGTGTATGCTTTAGCACGATTTATGGTGTGATTTGGTGCGAAGCCGACGGCTAAGTTCCGTTCACTTTGGGTTCGCACAGTCGCGCGTTAGACAATCAAAGTGCCGTTCGGGTCATAGCCAGCCTTTGTGCCAAAATGCTGAATCTTGTTTTCATAACGGTTGCCGAGCAGATAGAAGCGCAGGCTGTCGGTCTTGAGATCGATCAAGTCACACAGCTTTGCTTGCAGCAGTACGAGCTGTGCCGCGTCGAGCGAGCACTCGAAGACGGAATTCTGCACCCGCTGACCGTAGTTGACGCACTGCTTTGCCACCTGCCGCAGCCTGCGCCGCCCTTCCGTGGTTTCTGTGTTGACGTCGTATGTGATCAAGACCATCAAATCCGATCACCTACTTCCAGAAGAACGGAGGATATGCGTCCAGATCGCCGCGCAGATGCCGCGCGAGCAGGACCGCCTGTACATGCGGCGCGAGGCCCCAGGGGATTTTTTCGTTGAGATAGGGATGCAAAATCACCTCCTGCTTGCGCGTCTGCCATGCGTTGATGACCGCTTTTTTGCCGGAATCGTTGAGAAAGACTGCGCCGTTCTCCTTGCAGTCAAAGTCCTTTGCGGCGATTGCACGTGTGTTGATCAGCGTCAGCGCGAGCCTGTCGCAAACGAGCGCACGGAACTCCTCCATCAGATCCAGCGCGAGAGACATGCGCCCCGGCCGGTCGCGATGCAGAAACCCGACATAGGGATCCAGCCCCGCTTGCTGCAGCGCCGCGGCGCACGCGTTTGAGAGCAACGCGTAGAGAAAGGAGAGCATCGCGTTGACGCGGTCCATCGGCGGACGGCGGTTCCTGTTTTCAAAACGAAAGTGGTCATCCTCGATCAAAATCAGCTCATCGAAGTGCGAGAAATACCGTTCCGAAGCGGAGCCTTCCAGCCCGCGCAGCATCTCCAGATCTTCGCAAATCGAGACCGATTTCATCTGCTCCGCGAGCGCGCGGCAGGACTCCTTGATCGCGGGCACATCGACCCGCTGCGGATGGTCCCGCGTTGCGCGCTCCAGGATCCAGCGGCTGTTGTAGACCTTGGCGAGGATGAACGAACGCGCGATCCTGGCGCTGGCGGCGGGATCGTCGGAGAGCCGGTATTGCAGCTTGCGCAGCAGCACGTTTCCGTTTTCGTTTGCGGCCGCCGCGGCGAGAAAGCGCCCGTTTGGCGAAAAATAGCTCAAGCGGATGCCGCGCTCCGCGCAGGCGCCCATCAGCGCGGGGCTGGTGCCCTTGTAGCCGAAATAGGCGATGCTCTCCAGCGTGTGCAGCGGGAGCCGGAGACGCTCCTCTTCGCCAAGCAGAACGACCACGTTCTCGCCGTCCAACGCGAGATAGGTCTCCGGCGTTGTAACATAGAGGGTGTTGAGCAGCTTTCTCATGTCGGCATTTCCTCCGTTTCGCGCAGCGTCTCCGCGATATAGCCGGAAGCGGCGCGCGTCCTCTCCAGCTCCGGCAGGCAGATCTCCCGCAGGGAACAGCTCTTGCAGCCGGGCCGCTTCTTCACCTTCGGCGTATATCCGCGCGCATAGAGACGGTGCATCTCCCCAAACATATCTGCGACCCGCGCGCGCAGCTCGCCGTCCAGGCATACCTTGGTGCGCCGCCGCAGCTCGGCATAATACAGGAACCCTTCCGGAATTTCGCAGCAGAGCATGCCTTCGAGGCACATTGCCTGCGCGCAGAGCTGCAGTGCGTCCGCTTCCTTTGCGTCGCCGTCGCCGTGCTTATACTCCACCGGGACGGGCAGCCATTTGCCCGCCCGTCCCGTGATCGCAACGCCTTGCTCGCTTTGTATCAGCTCGACGACATCGCATACGCCGCGCACGCCGAGCGCCGCCGAAAAGACCGGCATGCCGCGGGAGATGATGCGATCGCCCCGCTTTTCATCCGCCGCCGGATCATGGGTGCGCTTGTGCAGCACCTCGCCTTCCGCGGTCAGGCGGTTTTCGCCCCATTGCTGCTCGATGTGGATCAGCGCCCATTGACGCGGGCAAAAGCAGAAGTGCTGTATGCCCGAGATGGCGAGGAAGTCCTCCTCGCGATATTCCGTCACCCCATAACGGTGTGGGTGACGCCCTGCGGGATCGCGCCTTCTTCGATGCTGACGCGATAGTCGCCATAGCTGCGCGGCGCGGTCACGCCTTCCTTGCGCTCTACCTTGACCGCGTCAAAGAGCTTATAGGCGGGCGCGTTGCCGAGCTCGGATTCATGCTTGAACACGATCAGGCTCCGGCAGGCCATGTTGCCGCGCGCCGCGGAGCGATCCAACTCAAACATATGGAGAATTGCGTCCCAGAGCAGCGCGAGATCCTCCTCCGAAAAGCCCGTGACCTTGCGCGCAAGATTTGCGGAGACATACCCTTCCGCGCGGTAGAGGCCGTAGGGGACGACGTGCTTTCTGCCCATCTCGGTCTTCTTGCTCTCCGCGTCCTTCTCGGTGGTGATCGCGACGCGGGTGATGGTGACCTCCTGCGATACGATGGGGTCGATGCTGCGCGCAAAGCCGATCTGGACCGGGCCGCGTACCTGCCCGCAGTTGAGCGCGGCTTTGACAAATGTGGTCATGACCGCGCCGAACGTGCGGATATCGAAGAAGTGCTTGCACATATAGTCGCGGATCGCTTTGTCCAGCTCGCTCTTTTCCGGCTGCTTCAGTTTCGCGGCTTTGTCCGCGTCCGTGTTTGCCGCGGCAAGCGCTTTTGCGTCGCTGGTGTTGAGAGGAACGCCTTCTTTAATATAAATTTTGTACCCTTCAGTATCCTCCTTCAGCGTCTCCACATAATTGCGGATCTTGCGTTTGAGGCAGACGTCGGTCACGATACCGTGGCCTGTCTCCGCGTCGATGCGCGGCATGTTGCCCGCGTCCGGGTCGCCGTTTGGGTTTCCGTTGACAACGTCGAAGAGGATGACAAACTCATAACGGTTCTGGATCGCGTTTCCCTTGATTTCTTCGCTCATATGCTTAATTCTCCTTTTCCGAATCGGTTTTTTTCGTGTAGCGCGCCTGTTTTTGATGATAGTAGCCGAGGATGAAAAGCCCCTGTTCCTCCAGTGTCAGGCGGGCGGGGTAGGGATCCTCCTCCGCGTTCAGCTTGGTCAGGAGTTCGCCGATCTGCCGTTCATACCGCCAGCCCCAATCGACATCCTTCGAGAGATGATGGCGGTTGAGCTTGAGCAGCGTCGGGAACGCGAGCTTTGGCGTCGCGCTCGCGGCGTCGAAATACCGGTCGGTGATCGTTGCGCTCTTCAGCCCGAGGGCGCTCTCCTGGGCCTGCTCCAGCAGCGAAAACAGCCGCCCGAGAACGTAGGGCTTGAGGTCGCTTTGTTCGTTGAGTGCCACTTGTAAAACCTCCTTGTATTCGGGATGGGACGGGGTAACGTTTTGCAGCAGATACGCCTTGATGGTCGCGGCGCGCGCGCGGTTGACCACGCGGTCCGCGCGGATGCGGATGAGGATGCTCTCGTAGAGCATCGCGGGATATGGGGCGCCGCTGAGGATGGCGCGCATCACCGCACCCGCAAGCAGCGGGGAAGCGGCATCATCCTTCGATCCGGCCGGAACAGTCTCCTTCAGCAGCCAGTAAAGCGAGAGATAGGGCCATTCGCTCGGCGCCATCGCGATCTCCAGCCGCTGATAATGCCGCGCGAGGTTCTCCGCAATCCTGCCGAAGGTATCCCGCAGGAAGAAGCGAACGCTTACGCGGGCGGCGTTTGGGGAGAGGCACAGCACGTAGAACGGCGTTTCCGGATGGAAGCTTTCCAGCGCGACCATCTGACCGTTGACGATGCTGCGAAGCGTGTCGGAGACATCCTTCTCGGTCTTTGCGCGCGGATTTGCCAGCTCGGCGAAGAGCTCCTGATACTGCGCCTCGCCCGTCTCCGCCCAGCAGACGACCGTGTCGCCGTCGAGGGACATGCGGCGTTCAAAGTCCGCAATCAGATGATTCAGCGCGGAGGTGTAGGCAAAGGCGGCATATTCGGACACGGGCGCGTTGAGGTTTTGCTCCAGCCCGTAGGATTCAAACGCGCTGCCGTTGGCGCTGACCAGCGATGTTCCGACGGATTGCCCGCCCTGCACGCCTTTCACCTTCGGGTGTACGCGCTCAATCGGCTGGGCCGCCAGACCCGTGACGAGGCACTGCGAGCGATACTCGTTTTCGTTCTCTTTGCGATATTGCTCCCAGACCGATTGAATCTGCGCATCCTCATATGAAAAGACACAGTCGATGCCGCCAAACACGATGTTTCCGCCGGCGAGCAAGCCTTCCAGATGCGGCTTGACGAGCACGTGCTCCGATGCGTCCGCGGGCTGCCAGCTTCGGAAAAACGAGCAAATCGCCTTTGCCGTCGGGCTTTGCAACGGATCCAGAAGCATCAAGTGAAGCTCCTTTGCGCTCTCGAAACAGCGGATTGCGCGCTCCGGGTCACCCTTGGCGTCCAGCCCCAACAGGTACATCGCATTGTCGGCGAGAAAATTCGGCAGCACGCCCGACGAACGAACCACCGCTTCCGGCAGGTTGAGGGATTGCGGACGCTCGATAAGCTTCTCTTTTTTCATGACGGATTGATTCAGCCGCTGTATTCCGACGAGGCTGCCGTCGCTATCCAGCTGGATGCGAAAGGATACGTTCGCCTTGGCATAATACCTTGGCGCGATTTCATCGAGCTCCCGCAGGGTCTCATAGTAGCGCGTCAGCGCTTGCAGAATCACGATACCACCCCGCAGTCCTTCAGACTCAGCATGCCGTCGGACAAAACCGCGCGAAAGAACATCGGGCGAATGTCCTGAGGATTGCTGTAATCCATGTCGAAGAGCATATAGCCGAGGTCTTTTTTGCCGTTGAGCTCGTCCGGCGGCGCGGGCAGGGCGTCTTCAAACAGCCGCACATGCGCGGGAAATTCCCGGCAGCCGAAATAGGGCTGCATGAAGTTTTTTCCGCCCTTGAGCCGCTCGCAGGTCATGGCGTAAAACTTCTCCGGCGTGTCCGCCGCGCTGGCTTTCTGCGTCATCTCAAAATGCACAGAGAGGATGTAGCGCACATCTGTGAGAACCAGCGAGGCGCGCTGCTGAATCGCCTCGGCCGTGTTGAGGTACAGCGGCGCGTTCTTTCCGTTCATGACATCGCGCACGTTGCTGGCGGAGATTTTCTGGCTGACCTCGTTTCGGCGGATGTTGGTGAAGAGGATGGGGTTGCAGACATAGATGGAGTCGATGACCCACCTGAGCCCGGGATGCCAGTAGACCGCCTCGATCAGCCCCCGCGCCGCGCTTGGCGTGATGACATCATAACTGACACGCTCGGTTTTCATCTCCGGGCGGGAAAAGAGCGCGTACTTTCCCCAAGCTTCGATTTGGATTCCGTAGGCCAAAATCATCCCTCCTTTGTTTTATTGTGAATATAAAAGCTAAGATAGCTATCTGAAAACACTATCTCACTTGCTGATTTGCCCGTCAAAAGGGATAAAGTATCGTAAACAAAGCTAGTATGTATAAAAATAGCGAAGAATATCGAATTGTATCGGATTGCGTACACGAAGGGAAAAAACATGTATGATGCTTACTAGGTCAATGCAAACGCATTGCGGATTGAAATGTTTTATTGTGGACTAATAGCTAAGGAGCGGGTTTTTGCCGCTCTTTTGCTTTATGTAAAGAGTGCAATACCGTTTTTCGGGATCGAGAGCCCTGTTCCGTCGGAATAGAGCGACGTATCGC
>CAYPEV010000002.1:6099-12438 GCA_964409605.1 uncultured Christensenella sp.
ATACCGTTTTTCGGGATCGAGAGCCCTGTTCCGTCGGAATAGAGCGACGTATCGCACAAAACCGCGAGTTCCTCATCCAAAATCTCCAGCGCGCCCGCCGCGCGGAGCAGTTCAAACTGATCCGTATACACGCTGACCGCGTGGAGGCTCGCCTTGCGCAGGAGCGAAGCGGACCGCGCGCCAAAGCGCAGCGCCGAGAGGATCTGTTGCGTTGCGCTGGATTCGCTCCCGTCGTTTGGGATGATCACCGTGCGCGCCGGAGACTCGATGACGCGAAAATCGCGCGCGATTTCGGCAAACGGGATGCTCAGCCCCGCAGCGACACCCGCCTCCAACCGCTTGACGATCTGCTTTTTGTCGAGCGAATCGCCCATCAGCGGGAAAAGAAGAGTAAAATATTGCCGGATCGCGTCCAGCGAGGAGATATCCGTAAACTGCCGCTGTACGATCTGCGCAACGTCCGCCGGTAGATGCAGAGACGAGGGCCGCTTGGAAAGATACGCAGCCTCCGGCTGAAACAGATAGACGAAGGAAGCGTCACTCGGACGCCTGCCTTCGCGGTTGCAGCGGCCGGCCGCCTGAATTGCGGAGTCCAGGCCCGCTTCCTCGCGGTAGACGACCGGAAAATCAACGTCCACCCCCGCTTCGACCAGGCTGGTCGAGATCACGCGGCAGGGGAGATGCTCCTTGAGCCGATCCCTGATTTCGGCGAGCGTCTGTCGCCTGTGGGTCGGGGTCATCAGCGTCGTGAGGTGATAGTTTCCCTCGCCGGTCAGCCCCATAAACAGCGCTTGCGCCTGCAGCTTGGTGTTGACGATGCAGAGCGCCTGCTCGTGCTGCTGGATGCGTTGGATCAATTCTGCGTCGGCCAGCTGCCCCAGGTTTGAAAAGCGCACCCGACGGAGCGCCTGATAGAGCGCGTCCGGCGCGGAGATGATCTCGCGGGATGGCAGAGCCGCGTCGAAGTATCGCTGCAAGGCGGGCTGCGTCGCGCTGCATAGCACCGCCGTGCAGCGGTGGTTTCGCACCAGCTCTTCAATCGCGCGGACGCAGGGCAGGAGCAGCTCGCGCGGGAGCATCTGCGCCTCGTCAAAGATCAGCACGCTGTTTGCAATGTTGTGCAGCTTTCGGCAGCGCGAGGTGCGGTTGGAATAGAGCGACTCGAAGAATTGCACGTTGGTGGTCACGACGACCGGCGCATCCCAGTTTTCGCTCGCGAGCGCGCGCGGATCCGCCTCCTGATCCTCGCTGGTATCGTAGTCGACATTGTGATGGTGCTCCAGCACGTTCTCTGCGCCGAGCGCATCGCGAAAGATCGCCGCCGTCTGGTCGATGATGGATGTATAGGGGATGACGTAGATCACGCGGCGAAGGCCGTTTTGCAGCGCGTGCTTGAGCGCAAAGGCGAGGGAGGAGAGCGTCTTCCCGCCGCCGGTTGGCACCGTGAGGGTAAACAGTCCGCGTGGAAGCTCCGCCGCGCGGAGGCAGTCCCGCTGCACCTCGCTTCGCTTTTCGGCGACGTTGTCCTTTGGCGTGCCGAAGCTTGAGAGCGTCTTTTGCAAGCGTTCATAGAGAACGCCAAGCGGCTCGCCGAGGCTCGCACGGAGCGGCGCGTCGTCCATAAACGCTTCAGTATCCAAGAAATCCGCGTCCACAAGACAGGAAAACAGCATCCGCGTGCGGAAGACGACGCCGAAGGCGAGCTTTGGCCTTGTATTTTCGAGCGAGAAGCGCGGAACCACCGCGGGAACATCGGGGAGAACATCCTGATAGGGCATGTAGTCCCGGTTTCGCTTTGCCTGGCGGCGGAGCTTTGCATAGAGCGTCGCGCGTTCCTCCGTGTCGGTCGGGACGCCGCCGTCCGGAAGGCCCGTGTGATGGCCCGCAACGCAATAGGAAAGCAGGGCGCCGTAGGGGTTTTTGTTTCGGTCGCTGCCGAGCACTTCCGCGCCCGCCGCGGCGTGCTCCACCTTCTCCGCGTTTTCGGTCAGGCGCCTTTGCCCTGCGGGAGAGCACTTCCCGATATCGTGCAGCAGCCCCGCGAGGCGCGCGGATTCCTCGCCGCCGAATTCGGAGGCGAAATCTGCGGCAAGTTTTGCGACGTTGTTTGCGTGCTCGGCAAACGGCTGAATGCGGCCGTCCTCGCTCTTGTGCGCAATCAGTTCCAAGGAGCACCTCCGAAAGAATATTCTCTTTTATTATACGGATTGAAACAGTAAAGAACAAGAATATGGCTGTAATATCCGCGACATAAGTCACGCAAGACGCAAAACCGCCCGGTTACCCGGACGGCTTTGCATCTTTGCTCGGTATAGCGTTCTTGAGCTGGGAGGTAACGCGGTTTCTTGCGCCGCGGCAGTGCGTTCTGCTGCGCGAAGCAAACCTTATTTCTTCTTATAGAAGATCAGTGTGCCAAGGTAATAGATGACGCAGGCGACAACCATTGCGTTGATGGCGGCGATGCCCCACTTGACGAAGTTGCCGACCAGCGCACCGGCGACGACGCCGGCGATCGCTGCCCAGTTGACCTTGCGCATGGAGGTTGCGCTTTCCGCATAGGCCGCTTTGTTCAGGAAGAAGTCGAGCGTGATGATCGCGCCGATGGGCGGGAGCGTCGCGTTGAGGAAGCTCAGCCAGCCGATGAAGTTATTGTAGAGCCAGATTGCGGCAACGGTGCCGACGAAGCCTGCGATGAGCACCATCGGGCGCTTGCGCACCTTCGTGATGTTGGAAAGTCCGAGACCGGAGGTGTAGAGCGCGTTGTCGTTTGTCGTCCAGATATTTGCACCGAGGACGATGAGCGCGGGAATCGCAAGACCCTGCGCGATCATGACATAGAAGATATCGTCTTTCCCAGTGAACGCGCCGCCGACCGCACCGAAGGCGAACATCAGCGTGTTGCCGAGGAAGAATGCGACGACCGTCGTGATGATCGCGATGGAGTGGCTCTTTGCGAAGCGGACGAAGTTTGGCGTTGCCGTACCGCCGGAGACGAAGGAGCCGATGACCATACCGACCGCTGCAAACAGCGAGAGGCTGCCCGCGGACTTGGAGAACATCGCGACCAGGCCGCCGCCTGCGGCAGTAGCCGTCACCATCGAATAGATACCGAGGATGGCGATCAACGGAACGGAGACGAAGCTGACGATCTCAAGACCCTTCATGCCGAAATAGGCGGAGGAGGTCATGCACGCGCCGGCAAAAACGACGAGGATCCAGGGGCTGATGTGCAGCAGTTCCGCGGCGGGGATTGCGAACATCGCGACGCCGACGCCGAACCAGCCGATCTGCGTGAAGCTGATCAGCGCGGAGGGCAGATAGGAACCAAACGTGCCGAACGAGCGATGCGCCAGAAGATCGAGAGTCAGGCCGGTCTTGCTGCCGATGTAAGCGAGCACGCCCGTGTACGCGCCGAGGATTACGCCGCCGATGAGGATCGCCCAGACGAAGCCGGAAAGATCCAGCCCGTTGGCCATCTTTGCGCCAACGCTCATGCTGGCGGAGAAGAAAGTGAACCCGAGCATGATAACGAACATCGACCAGAAACCTTTGCGCTCCTTCGAATCGACAGGAACCGCTTCCAGTGAATAGTCGACATCCACATGCTGCTGTTTGGATTTCTCCATAAGACAACCTCCATATTTGAAATTTAGATGTAACTAATTACATCTGACAAAAATAATGTACCCGAATTCCACGCCTCTGTCAATGAAATATGACGCAATAACAACAAGAAAATTCAAAATATCGCCAAATTATCGTTATCATATCAAAAAATAACGGAAAAATGACGGATAATGTTTTATAATTGCATGAGAACCGTTTCCATTCCCGATGACGACCGTTTACAAAACCGCTCGCTTGTGAGGGAATCGCCTCGCGTGATATAATGAAACATCACCGCAAAGGAGCGACGTGGAGTTTCATGAACATACGCAAAGTCGCCGAGATGGCCGGGGTTTCCGTCGCCACAATCTCACGCGTGCTCAATCATCCGGAGCAGGTTCTGCCGGAGACGCGTGACCATGTGCTCGCCGTCATGAAAGAACAGAACTACACGCCGAACTGGTTCGCGCGCGGCCTCAACCTCGGCACCACGAAGACCGTCGCGCTGCTGGTTCCGGAGATCGAGAGCGAAACGCAGCAGCGAATCATCTCCGGCATAGAGACCGTCGCGCGCAACAAGGGATACGCCGTGTTCTTCTGCAACACGCATGGAAGCGCGCAGATCGAGGAAGAAAGCCTCAGCATGTGCGAGAACCGGCGCGTAGACGGCATTGCGCTGGTGTCTTCCAATGTGCCGCGTGAGCGCGTTTTGCAGACGAGAGAAGGGGGAATCCCCTGCGTGCACGTCGGCAAAAACCGCTACAGCGGATGCGACACGCTCTGCTATATCGATTTTGAAGAGGGAGCGTATCGCCTGACGCGCCATCTGCTCTCCTTTGGATACGCCGGCATCGGCCTTTTGCGAAACGCCGCGGAGCGGCACATGAGCGCGCAGATGGAGGCGGGGTTTGCCGGTGCGCTGCGCGAGTGCGAGCGCGCGGTGGAAAGCAGGCTTTTCTCCTGTGAGGCGAGCGTGCAGAGCGGCTATCTCTTTGCGCAGCAACTGATTCAGCAGGGCGGCCTGCCCGCGGCGCTGATCACCGCGGGAGACGGACAAGCCCTCGGCGTACTCAAGGCCGCGCAGGACGCGGGTATCGCCGTGCCGCACCAGCTCGCGCTTGCGAGCATGACGGATTCTCCCGTCTGCGGTCTGGTCAGTCCGCCGATCACCGCGCTGGAACTGCCTGCGAGCAAACTCGGCATGGCGGCGGGGCGCTTGCTGTTTGACAGCATTGAAAACAAGGAACTGGAACTCGGCGTTCCGCAGGAGATGGTACTCCAACCCAAGCTGAAGATACGCCGTTCCTGCGGCAACGAAAAATATATCTATGAGTTGTTCGACTGAGGCATGCAAGAGGAGCAAAGGGAAGAGCGGAAACAGAAAAGAAGACCGCTTATGGCGGGAAAAATCATGTTCAGACCCACTTTATGACAAAAGCAAAAGGGGCAATCGCGATGTCGAAACCGATCGATCTGATGGGAATCCCACTCAAAAATCCGGTGGTCACGGCGGCCGGTCCCTGGGCGCGCGACGGAAAGTCCATCCAGCGCTGCATCGACGCGGGCGCGGGCGCGGTGATCACGGAGACGATTACGCTGGAGGCAAAGCAGCGAGTCTCTCCGCGCGTGTTTGTAGACGGCTATCGCATGTTCAACACGATGCTGTATTCCGATCTGCACCTGGAGCAGTGGGAATGCGAGCTGGAACAAGTGAAAAAACGCGACAGCAAGCTGATTTGCTCTATCTGGGGTTCTTCCGCTTCGGAGATTGCATACCTTGCCGCTAAGGTGGAGCGTATGGGTGCGGACGCGATCGAGATCAGCATCTCCGCTCCGATCGGCTCCCGCAATGAAAGCGTATGCAACCACTCGTCGGATATCCACGCGTTTGTGCGTTCGGCGGTAGACGCGGTGTCCATTCCGGTGATGGTCAAGCTTTCGTATGAGGCTGCCGTCTCGCCCGCGTTTTTGAAGGCGATCGAGCGGGCCGGGGCAAAGGCCGTCAGCGCGATCGACGCGCTGAAAGGCCTTCGCGGGGTGGATATCGAGTCCAGGAAGGCCGAGATGCTCACCTACGGCGGCTATACGGGGCGAAACATCCGCCCGATCTCGCTGGCGACGACCGCGCAGCTGCGGCAGTATACGCAGATGCAGATCTGCTCGACCGGCGGCATCAAAACGGCGGAACACGCGCTGGAGTTCATCATGCTCGGCGCAACCGCGGTGCAGCTCGCCTCCGCGATTCAGGAGGACGGCTACGGTGAGATCACGAAATTGATCCGGGACCTGGACGACTGGCTTGCGCGGCACGGGTATTCCGAAATCGGGGAAGTGCGCGGCGCGGCGCTGCCGTCTCTGATGCCGTTTGAGGACATCAAGCCGCAGCGCAGACGGGCTGCGATAGCCGAGCGCTGTGATATCGAGACGACGCCGTGCAATATCTGCATCAACGGCTGCCTGTATGATGCGATCATAAGAACGGACGGTTGCATCGAAATCCACACGGACGCTTGTGAAGGGTGTGGCCTCTGCACCTCCGGCTGTCCGCGCGGTATCATCACGCTCGGCTGGTAGTTGACGGATCACATTTCGCGCAAAAAAACAAAGGAGCGATGCAAAGATCGCCCCTTTTTTTACGCCCGCTGCAGAATCAGACGAACAGCTCCGTCTGGACGGCGGTTTTCGCGACGATGGTTCCTTCACGGATGACGTAGAGCCGCTCCGGTGTGAGGC
>CAYPEV010000002.1:12448-27656 GCA_964409605.1 uncultured Christensenella sp.
GTGTGAGGCGGATGGCGTCGCGCGCGTCCTTTGCGTTGACGACGACGAGATTCGCCTTTTTTCCGACCGCGAGCCCGTAGTTCTCCAGCTTCAGAATTTCGGCCGCGGTGGTCGTCACCATGTCGTATACGGTTTCGATCTCCGGCGGTAGGCTCATCTGCGCCGCGTGCGCGGTGACATTTGCAACCTGAAGCATGTCCGCGCTGCCATATGGATAGAACGTATCCTTCACGCAGTCCTGCCCGAAACTCACGAGAATGCCCGCGGCAAGCAGTTCCTTGACGCGCGTGATACCGCGGCGGATCGGCTGCTTGTCGAGCCTGCCCTGCAGGAGCAGGTTCGTGACGGGGTTTGTGATGAAGCGAACCTGCGCCTTGGCACACTTTTCGATGACGTAGTTGGCATAGTGGTCGTCATAGGCTGCGAGCGCGCAGGTGTGGCCCGCGGTTACGCGGCCGATCCAGCCGCGCTTGAGCGCTTCGTCCGCAATCATCTCCAGCGTGCGATAGAACGGATCGTCCGTTTCGTCCACGTGCATGTCGATATCCGCGTCATATTTTTCCGCGATGTCAAAGCAGATACGCACATGCTCGCGGCTGTCGTCCGGGGAATGCTCGTTGGCCGGCATGCCGCCGACCACGTCCGCGCCGGCTTCCATCGCCTGCCACATCAGCGCCTCGCAGCCGGGATCTTTCAGGATGCCCTCTTGCGGGAAGGCGACAAGCTGCAGATCCATCACATGACGATATTTATCCCGGAGCGCTTTTACGCCTTCGAGCGGCTTCAGGCCGCCGATGGTGTCTACGTCCACGTGGGAGCGCATGTTCAGCGTGCCGTTTTTCAGCGCGCGCAGCAGAACATCCTCCGAGCGGACGAGAATATCTTCCGTCGTATAATCCTTCTTTTTGTCCCAGATGATCTCGATTGCTTCCTTGAGCGTGCCGGAGACGTTTTTGCGCACGACGTCGAAGATGTTGACCTTGTCGAGGTGAATATGCGGATCGATCAGACTCGGGGTGACGAGCGCGCCGCGCGCATCCACGATGGTTTCCGCGGGGTAAGAGAGGTTGGGCGCGATTTCGACGATAACGCCTTTGTCGATGGCGATATCGACCAGCGTGTCGCGCTCGCGAAGCTTTGCGTTCTTGACGATCATTTGCATGGCGGGCATCCTCCTGAAATATTGATTTGTAAACGGTTACGAAGAAATAAATTGAAAACGGAACGGTTACACTCGCATCTTATCACAGAAAATACGTCCTTTCAAGCGATTCTGAGCGAAATGGACGGAATAAATCTGCGGGATTATCCTGAAAAACGATTTATAGAAAAAAGTAAATTCACCAGTAGACAGAATTGATGTAATTAGTTACAATAGGTTCGTGAAAGTCATTATCGTTTATCTCACCGCCGCTTGCGGGATGTAAACGGGACGCAGCGGCGCGGCGAACGAGCAGCAAAACCGCGCGCAACAGCGAGGAGGAGAATCGAATACTATGGAAACGCTACCCATCGGAAAACCGCTTGAGCGCATAGACGCACGCGCAAAGGCGACGGGGCGCGCGGAATACGGCGCGGATATCCGGCTGCCCGGTATGCTCTATTGCAAGGGCGTCTATGCCGCGCATCCGCATGCAACGCTGATCGCGGTGCATACGGAGGAGGCCGCGCGCGCGCGCGGCGTTGTATGCGTGGTGACCGGCGCGGATATTCCGGGCGAAAAGATGTTTGGGGAACTGTACATCGACCAATATGCGCTGGTCTGCGACAAGACGCGTTTCTATGGAGACGTGATCGCCGTCGTCGCGGCGGAAACGCAGGAGGAGGCGGACGCCGCGGCGGAGCTCGTGCGCGTTGAGTATGAGGAACTGCGTATTCTTGCCACGCCGCAGCTGGCGATGGAGAGCGATATCGCGATCAACCCGAACTACCCCGACAACATCTGCGGCAATGTCCATGTTCGCAAAGGCAATGCCGCAAAGGGATTGCGCGAGGCGGACGTGATCGTTTCCGGAAAATATTCGACGGGATTTGTGGAGCATGCGTACATTGAGCCGGAATCCGTCACCGTCATTCCCGACCGGATACGCCGGGAACTGACCGTGCTTGGCTGCTCGCAGGCGCCGTATAACCTTCGCCTGAGCATGGCTCGCATGCTGAATATCCCCATCGCGCAGGTGATCGTGCGCCCCTCCGTCATCGGCGGTTCATTCGGCGGAAAGATTGAATCCGTCGAGTCGCTCGCCGTGCGCGCAGGGCTGATCGCGCTCAAAACCGGTCGTCCCGCGCAGTATACCCTCACGCGGGAGGAATCGATCCGCGAGAGCTACAAGCGGCATCCGATCGATTTTGATATTCAGCTGGGCGCAAAGCGGGATGGAACGCTCGTGGCCATGCAGGTGGATGCCATCGGCGACGCGGGCGCATACATCAACATGTCCCCGCCCGTGATGTATAAGACCGCGACGCTGGGACCGGGGCCATATCGGCTCGAACACGTGGACTACAACGCGACCAGCGTATTGACCAATAACGTGCACACGGGCTCAATGCGCGGCTTTGGCACGCCGCAGGCGATCTTCGCACTGGAAAACGCGATGGACGAGCTCGCGGAAAAACTCGATCTCTCGCCGACGGAACTCCGGCGTAAAAACCTGCTGCAAAACGGAGATGTCAGCCCCTGCGGGCACCTTCTGGACTTCCATGAAGTGAGCATCCGCTCCGTCATGGAAAAAGCCGCGGCGGAGCTCGGGTTTGACGAGAAGTACGCGCGCTACAGCCGCGAGAACCGGGACGGACGGCGTGTCCGCCGCGGGGTCGGCATCGCGGTGAGCATGCGCGGCGCGAGCATCGGCGCGGATGGCAACGGGTTTGACGTCGCCCGTGCATTTATCGAGGTGCTGGAAGACGGCAGCGTCAACGTCGATCTCGGGCTGACCGAGCTGGGGCAGGGATTGCGCACCTGCCAAAGCCAGATGGTCGCAGAAGGCATGGGCGTCTCCTTCGAGCGCATTTGCTTCGGTAATACGGATACCTCGCGCGCGCCCGCAACGGGGGCTTGCATCGCTTCGCGCAGCACGCTGCTGGGCGGCGGCGCGCTCAAGGATGCGAGCGACAAGGTGCACGCGATTATGGCGCGCGCGCTTGCGAAAAAATTCGGCAAACCGACCGATAATATCGTGTTTGCGGAGGATCGCGTGAAGTTCGCGGATGTCGATCTCTCCTTTGGCGAAGCGGCGAAAATCTGCTATGACCTCTGTGATTCGCCGATCGCGATCGGCACCTATGTGGTGCCAAAGCTCAATTGGAATGAGGAAGAAGGCTTTGGCGAGCCGTTTTATACCTACACCTATTCCTGCCACGCCGCGGAGGTCGAAGTCGACCTTGATACCGGCAGCGTGGAAGTCGTTCGCATGGTCGGCTGCCACGATATGGGCCGCGCGATCAACCCCGTGATGGCAAAGGGGCAGATCTATGGCGGGCTTGCAATGGCGCAGGGAATGGCGCTGAGCGAGGACCTCGGGCACAACAAAAAGACGAGCGCGCTGAAGAACCTGAATTTTGAGGATTATTTGATTCCGACCGTGCTGGATGTGCCGGACTGCAACACGCCGATGCTGGACGAGCATGAGGACCCCAGGAGCGCGTTTGGCGGGCGTTCGCTCGGCGAACCTGCGACAGAACCCGGGGCGGCCGCGCTTGCCTGCGCGGTGAGCCATGCGCTGGGGCGCGCGGGGCTGATCCGCGAGCTGCCGGCGGACCTCGACCGGGTGTTTGCCGCGGTTCGGGCGATGGAGGGAGGTAACGCATGATGGAATGCCGCGAATATGGTAAGGCAGCAACGCTGCAAGAAGCACTTGAGATGCTCAAAAACGCGCAGGGCGGCGTCAAGCTGCTTGCGGGCGGGACAGACGTGCTCGTCAACGCGCGGGAAGGGCACCCGTATCGGGAGATGACGCTCATCGATATCTACGGCATCCCGGAACTTTGCCGCATTGAGGAACAGGACAAATGGATTTCCATCGGCGCGGGCGTGACCCATGCCGCGATCGAGCAATCGCCGCTGATTCGCAAGATGGCGGGCGTGCTTGCGGATGCTTGCAGGACGGTCGGCTCTCCGCAGATCCGGAATCATGCGACCATCGGCGGAAACATTGCGAACGCGTCTCCGGCGGCGGACTCTCTCGCCGCGCTGAGCGTGCTGGAGGCGGAGGTGGAGATCAATCGCCTCGGTGAAATCCGGCGAGTTCCGCTGGGAGACGTGATCGAAAAGCCGTATCGGACCACGCTTTCCGATCGGGATCTGATCACGCGGGTTTTCATACGGAAAGCGCCCGCGGGCACGCAGTTTCATTTCTACAAACTCGGACGAAGGAAAGCGCTCGCGATCTCGCGCATGACGGTTGCAACGCTGCTCAGGCGGGATGCGAACGGATTCGTGACGCAGTTCCATATGACCATGGGGGCGACGTTTCCCAAACCGATGCTGTTTTCGGACGTGGAAGCGATGCTGCTCGGGAAGCGGCCGTCCAGCGCGGACATTGCCGCGGTTGCGGAGGCGCTTTCGGCAAAGATTCCTTTGATTGCCGGAATCCGGCCTTCGACTGCGTATAAGCAGCCCGTCTGCAAAAGCATGGTTCAGCGGATTTTGACCGAACTTGTGGGGGGAGACGCGAAATGAAGAAGATGCAACTGCGCTTTACGCTCAACGGAAAAGCGGCTGCGGTGGAAACCGCGCCGAATCAGCGCATGCTGGATGTGCTGCGCGGGGATCTTTCGCTCACCGGAACAAAGGAAGGCTGCGCGGTCGGCGAATGCGGCGCCTGCACGGTGATTCTCAACGGCGAGCCGGTCACAAGCTGCCTTGTCGCCGCGGGGCAAATGCAGGGAGCGGAGATATTGACCATCGAGGGGATGAGCGAAACGCTGATCGGCCGCGTGCTGCAGGATTGCTTTGTGGAAGGCGACGCGGTGCAGTGCGGCTTTTGCACGCCGGGCTTCATCATGACCGCCTATGCGCTGCTGCTGAAAAATCCGCATCCGACGCGCGAGGAGATCCGCGAGGCGGTCGCGGGGAATATCTGCCGCTGTACGGGATATATCCCGATCGTCAACGCGATCGAACAGGCCGGCATCCGGATCCGCGAAGCATAACCTGCTTTACGCAGCCTTTGCAGAAAAGGCCATCTGTGCTCGCGCTTGGTGCAGCGGATAGAACGTGCGTCTTGCTTGACCAGCCGGAAACCGTTTCCGAATCGATCCGGCCTATGCCGAAACGGATTTTTTTGAAGAAGTGAGGACATTTTTCGATCGGGAGAGTGCTCTCCGGACACCGCAGAGTTATCCTGTTATCTGATAACCGAGAAGAATACGGTAAAAAAGGTTCTCCGCCAATAGTTGGGGTGGAGCAGCAGACTAAGAGAAAAAAGGAGCTGGGAGCGAGAGCGAACAGCTCCCTTAAACGTTGATTGAGCAGAGAATATGGGTGCGGAAATCTCGGATCGAATGAGCGCACGAAAACATTGGATTTTTCTTTCAGCGATACGATGTGTTGGAAGCATACTCTCCCCTCTTTCTCGCAGAGGCCTGAACAACCGTAATCTATAAGATTTGAAGCAGTTATGCTTCTTCTTTTTTTTAATCACAACCTATGGTGCAGAGCCTTTTTCTCTTTTGATAGCAGGTTTTTACGCATTGTTCAAATCGGAAAAACGCAGCGAGAAAAGATGCAAATGCATCTTGACAAAAGAAATATTACAGATATAATACTGATATATCACAAACGCATTACGAATGTTGGTATAATATATGCAAATCTATCAACGAGGTGCGTTCTATGCGGAAAGAAACGTTATCCGAGCAGGCCTATCGGGTCATCAAAGAAAAAATCGTCTACTGCGAATGGAAATTCGGCGAAGAGATTGACCAACGCATGCTTGCAAAAGAACTCGGCTTCAACAGCATTACCCCGGTGCGAGAAGCTTTGATCTTGCTGCAGAACGAAAAGCTGGTCAATATCATCCCCCGAAAAGGGATGTTGGTATCCGATGTATCGATCAGTGATGTTCTCGAGAACTACCAGCTGCGCGAGATCATTGAACCGACGGTATTTGACGTCACCGCGCTGAATGTTTCGCAGGATACCATCCAATATTATCTGGATCTGTTTCATTCGATCGAGGCGACGCTCTCAGACGGCTTTGATCTGAAGCAATATCTGCAGACCGATATGGACTTTCATCTTGGCCTGCTTCGCCCGCTCAACAACCACAATCTGGACGCCGTGCTCCGCGGGCTGTATGAACAGAACGCACGATACCGGATGGCGTGCCTGCAGATTCGGCCGGCGGAGAACATGATCGGCGAGCATCTTGCGATTTTGGATGCATTGAAAAACAAAAACCGCGAAGCGGCGGTTGAGGCACTGAAAAAGCATATCTTCAATTCAAAAAGAGCTTTCCTCAATGGAGGGTATCAATTCATACAGGAGCACGGAGCAGAATGATGAAATTCGCAATCAACGGCGCAACAACAATGCACTATACGCTGGAGGAAGACCTGAATGCAGCGGGAGCCGCAGGGTTTGCGGGCGTGGAAATCTGGTGGGACAAGCTGGTGCGGTTCCAGGAGAAGCAGCCGCTTTCACGGCTCAAGAGCATGTTAAACGACAACGCGCTTTCCATAGCCGGACTTTGCCCGTTTCTGGTCTCTCCGTTTCGCAATACGGAGATGCTGCGCGCCGAATTTCGAAAGGCGCTGGACGCCTCCGAAGCGATCGGGTGCGATCTGATCACGGTCTGTCCGGATTTTCGCCCGATGGACATGAGCCGCGCGGATGCGCTCAAGCGGCATGCGGACGCCTTCGCCTGGCACGCGGAGCAAGCGGCGAAGCGCAACATACGGCTCTGTATCGAGCCGATCGCGCGGCATACGCTGGTTCCGGGACCGATGGAAGCGCTCCGGTTGATCGAAAGCGCTGGAAACCCGGACAATCTCGGCGTTCTGATGGATACGTTTCATTATATGTGCTCGTCCGTTTCGCCGGAGACCATTCGGCAGATTCCCCTCGAGAAGCTCTGGATGGTTCATGTAAACGACAGCGAACGCGGCGCGATCGAAGAACTGAAGGACGAGAACCGACTCTACCCGACGGAAGGGTACATCGACCTGAAATCGGACATGGACGCGCTTCGATCGATCGGCTATCAGGGCTATCTCTCCGTAGAGGTGTTTCGCCCAGACTACTGGCAGACGCCCATCGACGAGATCAACCGCCGCGCGCGGGCAAGCCTGGATCGATTGATCGCCCTTTGAGGATCAAACGCATAGATTTAACGGCCTTACTTTTCATAATCGATCTGAAATACAGAAAAGCAGCAACAACAATTGCAGGAGGAAAAAGAAATGTTTCTAGGCGCATCTTCGTGGGTGTTTGATTGGGCGCCGCCCTATGACAAGGCGATTCAATCCATCGCAAAGCTCGGTTTCAAGGGCGTTGAACTGACCATCTGGAACAATGAGTTTTTGCGCGAATATTATACGCCGGCAAACGTCGCGGCGCTTCGCAAGCGGATTGCCGATCAAGGCCTGAAGCTGACCAACGTGTTCTGCCTGCCTTCCGGCGGCGCGAGCGCGGACGCTTCCATCCGAAAAAACGCGGTTGGAGAGTTCCGCCGGGCGGCGGAGGTCGCAAAATCGCTGGGATCCGATCTTCTGACCACCTGCACCTCCTGCCCGTTTGAATTGGATTTTCCGTTTGAGCAGACGCGGCCGACGAGCCAGACGTGGACGGTTGCCATCCCCAAAGGGCTTGACTTCAAGAAAAATTATGAAGACTATATCGAAACGCTGAACGGATTCGGCGCTGTCTGCGAGGAGTTCGACGTACGCCTTGCGCTGGAGCCGCACCCGCATCGCATCATGATGAACGCGGACTCCATGCTCCGCATCCTCGAGAAGGTGAACACCAAGCGCATTGGCATGAACCTGGATCCGAGCCATCTCTTCCCGATGGGCGAGATTGCGCACGTTGTGGTCTATCAGGTAAATCAAGCGATCTTCCACTGCCATTTCTCGGATAACGATGGCCAGAGCAATGCGCACTGGCGTCCCGGCAAAGGAAAGATCGACTGGAACGCAGCTGTTCGCGCACTGCATGAGATCGGTTACGACGGCGCGATCTCCCTGGAACTCGAAGACGTACCCGGCGCGGCCGGCTATCCGGGATTCCACCGCAATCCCTGCGGATCATACGAGGTATTGGAGCACGAATACAAGCTGGCGAAAGAATACATGGAGCGCGTGTTCGAAGAAGAGAAAATCCCCCTGCTCAGGTAGTAGCCGTATGCACTATACGATCCATCTGCTTCAAACAGGCTATCAATATCTGGACAAAGGGAACTATGCAACGTTTCGGAAAGGAAACGGTACCATTCTTGAGATGCCGGTATTCGCGTTTTTACTCGAAGGCGGCGGCAGGAAGATCCTTGTAGACACCGGCATGAGCGATACCGCGCACTCGGTTCGGTATCATCACGACGGCAGGCAGGACGCGGGACAGGCGATCGATGCGCAGCTCAACGCCATCGGCGTTGGATGCGAGGAAATCGACACGATTCTGTTTACGCATCTGCATTGGGATCACTGCTTCCATCTGAACCGCTTCCCGAACGCCGAGCTGTATGCCAGCCGTATCGAATATGAGTTTGCGCAAAACCCGATTCCGTTTTACTGGTCTTCCTATGAGTATCCTCCGGCAACCGGACTCACGCCGCCCTTTTCCGGCAGGGAGTTTCACCTCACCGAAGGGGAGACGCAGGTGTACGAGGGGATTCGGATCATCCCGACGCCGGGGCATTCTCCCGGGCACGTGTCCATCGCCGTCGATACCGCGGCGGGGACCTATCTGATCGTTGGGGATCTCATGTTTCTGCGGGAAAATCTGCAGCCGAGTGTGGAGAACGGCTGGCCGTTTACACCGCCGGGCAGGTTTTGCAATATCCTCGAAATCTGGAGCAGTTACGAAACAGTGCTTTCCCTCGTGAAAGACACGGACTTTATTCTTATGACGCACGATCCTTCCCAGATTGGCATATCACGTTTGCCGAATCAAATCTGACTTTTCGGTTTTGGCGCGCGGAACCGGGAAAATAAAAGGAGAGAAGACGTATGAAAAAACTGATGACCTTCCTCATGGTGGCACTCCTGATGCTATCCGTTATCGGGTGTGCGGCACCGCAGCAGACAGACACACAAGCTACAGACGCGACGCAGCAGCCGCAGGCCACGGAAGCAGCGACGCAGGAGAGCGCAGAGCCAATCGAGCTGGTGATCGACAGCTGGCGGACGGATGATATCTCCGCGTGGCAGGATGTAGTCATCCCTGCATACGAGGCGACGCATCCGAATGTGAAAGTAACCTTCAACGCAATCAGCAACTCCGAATACACCACGGTTCTTTCAACCAAGCTGCAGGGCGGCGCTGCGGGCGATATCATCATGTGCGAACCCTATGACTCCCGCATCAGCCTGTATCAGGATGGATATCTCATCAAACTGAACGACCTGCCCGGACTCGACGCGGACACCGACCATTACGACGATTTTGCGCTCAGCGCATGGAGCACGGACGGCGGAGACCTGTACGCCCTCCCGCTCGCGGCCGTTTCGCATGGTTTTATGTACAACAAGACGATGCTGGACTCCCTGGGCCTCACCGCACCGAAGACGGTCGACGAATTCTTCCAGCTTTGCGATGCGATCAAGGCGGCCGGTTATACGCCCCTTGCGCTCGGCGCTTCGGAGGAATGGATCGCGAATGTCTATGCGTACAGCATCGTTTGCCCGACCTTCACCAAGGGTGAAGAAGGCCGCCTCGGCCTGATCAACGGAACCGCGAAGTTTACGGATCCGGGATTTGTGCAGGCGTTCGAGTTCATTCAAAAATGGATTCCGTATCTGCCGGATGGCTATCAGACGCTCAACTACTCCGATATGTGCACGCTGTTTGCAACGCAGCAATGCCTGATGATGCCTTGCGGTTCCTGGGATATCTCCGTGATGAAGAACCTCGTCGGCGATCAATTTGAGTATTCTGCGTTCCAGGTTCCGGATGCGGGATACGGCCAGTATGTTTGCTTCCATCCGGACAACGGCCTTGCGGTGAACGCGGCAAGCCCGAATCAGGAAGCCGCGATTGAATTCCTCCAGTGGACGACGACGGAAGACTTTGCGAAAGTTTGGAACGCGGCGCTGCCCGGATTCTTCACGCTGAGCAAGCACTCCGTCCAGCTGGACAATGCGCTCGCCAATGAGATGCTGTCCTGGGCGTCTACGGCGGATGGCGCTTCGCCGCGCGTTGCCTACCAGTTCCTCTCGCGGAATTTCAACACGGACAACGAGATTGCCCGCGTCACGACGCTGATGCTCCTTGGCGAGATGGATGCGCAGACCGCGGCGGAAACGCTGCAGACGAACTTTGCCGCAGGGTACACGCCCAAAGGTTAACCCATTCGCGGTATTGCAGCATGAAGCCGGGGCAGAGGGCGATTCTGCCCCGGCAAACTTTACGGAAGGGAATCTTCGCATATGAAACACGGCAAGGCCTGCGGCAAGCGAAACCTGCATGCGCTTTGGTTTTTGTTACCCGCATTTTTGATCTATACGGCATTCATGATTGCCCCGATCGTCACATCGATGGTGCAAAGCCTGTATGCCTTCGACGCGTCCCGCACGCTCCATTTCGTCTGGTTTCAGAACTATAAAACGCTCTTGACGGACGCCGCATGGAGCAGCAGCCTTTGGAACGCGCTATGGAACAGTGCGAAGTTTTTCCTGGTCAACATGTTCATCCAAAACCCGCTCGCGCTTTTGCTTGCCGCCCTGCTTGCGGGTAAAACCCGCTTTGGCAACGCTTACAGAACGATACTCTATCTGCCCTGCATTCTCTCGCTGGTCATGGTCGCGTTTGTTTGGCAGATGATGTTGAATCCAACCTGGGGCATCGTGCGGGATCTGCTCAAGGCGGTCGGGCTCGGAACCCTGTTTCAACCCTGGCTGGGGCAGAAGCAGACGGCGCTGACCACCATGTCGCTTATCTCGGCCTGGCAAAATCTCGGCGTACCGGTGCTTTTGTACTATTCTGCGCTGATCAATATCCCGGGCGAACTGCTGGAAGCATCGCGTGTGGACGGCTGCACGGCGGGCAAGACTTTCTGGCGCATCAAGCTGCCGATGGTGATGCCGATGGTCGCGACGGTCTCGCTGCTGACGTATATCTATAATTTCAACGCATTTGACCTGATCTATGCGATCAAGGGGCCCATGGCGGGGCCGGACTTTTCGACCGACACGATGATGTCCTTCTTCTTTCGAACGTTTTACGGCCACCAGTTGCAGCAGCCGAACGCGCCGATGGGGGCTACCGTTGCCTGTGTCATACTCATGTTGATGCTCGGCGGTGTCCTGCTGTATTTGGCGGCAAACAAAGCTGCGAATAAGCGGATCAATTAAGGAGGCGACGCATAATGAAAGAAAACGCAAAAGCACGCGTATTGACGCGGATCGCCTCTGCCATAAAGCATACAATTTTGATTTTTTCCGCGGCGGCCGCGCTGTTCCCCGTCATCATCGTCGTGCTGAACTCCGTGAAGGCACGGCTCGCGATCTTCAATCATCCGTATGCGCTCCCGACCCCGCAGACGTGGGATCTGGTTGGATACGCGACGGTATTTTCGCGCTCCGATTTTCTGCTGTATTACAAAAACAGCCTGATTGTGATCACCTGTTCGCTGTTTTTGATCCTGTTTCTGGGTTCGCTCGTGTCCTACGCACTGACAGAATATCGCTTCCGCGGCAGAAACGTGATGTTTATCTACTTTATACTCGGCATCATGATTCCAATCCGGCTCGGTTCCGTCGGCGTGCTGAAGATCATGAGCGCGCTGAAACTGACCAATACGCTCTGGTCGCTCGTGCTGATCTATGCTGTGGCCGGCATGCCGCTTGCCATATTCATCCTGACGCAGTTTTTCCGGCAGATTCCTTCTACGCTGAAGGAAGCGGCGCGCATCGACGGCGCGAGCGAATTTCACATCTACCTGATGTGCTTCAAACTCATCCGCCCGGCGATTGCGAGCGTTGCCGCGCTGTCCGTCTCCCCGATCTGGAACGATATCTGGTGGCCGCTGATCCTCGCCAGTACGAAGGACGTCATGACGGTCACGCTCGGAGCACAGCAGTTTCTCGGGCAGTTTTCGACCGACTGGAACGCGCTGCTCGCCGCGCTGTCCATGGCGATGATTCCGCTGGTGATCCTGTATGTGCTCTTCTCCAAATACGTAATGAGCGGGATGATCGAAGGCGCGGTCAAGGGATGAGCACATAGAGAAACGATATTCGCGGCATGAGTGAATTCAAAAAAAGATATTCGCGTTATAAGGGAATTGCATGAAAGAGTCGTTACAAGTCGCAAAACTGAAAAGCCGAGTGGCGCTTCTGGAGCGCGACAGCATAGCGTGCGGCGCGCCGGTTACGCTGGAAGGCTGGATCGAGCCGGACGATTCGCGGGAAGAGCGCAGTGCGCTGCGGCTCTCGCAAGGGTGCGTTTGGTGCGGCGAACGTCGGCGGTTTGAACTCGCGGGGCGCTTTGCAGCCGCGCCGCGGGACGGGCGCCTGCCCGCGCTGATCCTGCGGCTTGGCAGGAGCGCTTCCCTGGAAAAACTTGCGTTTTTATATGGTCCGGAGGCGCTTGTAGAGATCGACGACGAAATCGTGTTCGGTATGGATCCGAATCACGATGTCTGGGAGCTTCCGGCGCGGTTTGCGGACGGGCAGCCGCATCGTTTACGGCTCGTCGGCTGGACGGGCATACGGCAGGAGCCGTATCAGGTCGGGTTTATCGGAAGCGGGTCTATCGCAAGCGATGCGCGCGAGCTCTATCTGCTTTCCCAGCTCTGCATGGAAACGGCGGAGCTCAGCGCGGACGATACGCTGCGCGCGCGGCTCCTCGATTGCCTCGATGCGGCATTTTTGCGGATAAACTGGAGCGATTCGCCCACAGGGATATCGGACGAAAGCGTCGCCGCTGCGATGGATGAACTCAAGGCCCGATTGGCCGAACTCCCGCGCGCGCCGCTTTGGAACGCCGTGGCTTGCGGTCACGGACACCTTGACCTCGCGTGGCTCTGGCAAACGCAGACGGCGAAGGGAAAGGCCACAAGGACAATCTCCAATGTGCTGCGGCTTATGGAGCTCGATCCGGAGTTTCGCTTTTCACAGACGCAGGCGCAGCTGTACGCCTGGATCGAGGAGCGGTATCCCGCGCTGTTTCGGCGGGTTTTCGGGCGCGTGCAGTCCGGACAATGGGAGATCCTTGGCGGAATGTGGGTGGAGCCGGACTGCAACATCACAGGCGGCGAGTCTCTGGTGCGCCAGATGCTGCTGTACCATACCTACATGCGGGATGCGTTTGGCGTCTGCGGATCGCCCGTCGTCTGGCTGCCGGATACGTTCGGGTTTTGCGCGCAGCTGCCGCAGCTGATGAAAAGCGCAGGGTTAAAGTATTTCGCAACCGCGAAACTATCCTGGAACGAAACCAACAAAATGCCGGCGGAGACGTTTCGCTGGTGCGGGTTGGATGGATCCGAAGTGCTCGCGCACATCGTCTCCACGTCCAAGCCCGCTTGGTGGGGGGCGACCTACAGCGCGGATCTCTCCGCGGCGGAGCTTTGCGCTACGGTGCAATCGCTCGCGCAGAAGCACGGTACGGACTCGTTTTTGGTCGCCTATGGCATGGGCGACGGCGGCGGCGGCCCGACGGAAGACATGGTTCGCCGCGGCGCGCTGCTGGAACGCGTAGGCGTGCCGGGGCTTCCCGGCGTGCGACGCGGTACGTTTGAATCGTTTTTCACGCAGCTAAAGAACACACATCAGCTGCCTGTTTGGCAGGGCGAGCTTTATTTCGAACTGCACCGCGGCACCTACACCGGACAGGCGGAGACAAAACGCTTCAACCAGCGCTGCGAATCGGCGCTTCATCAGGCGGAATTTCTCGCAGCCTGGGCTGCGGACGCAGCGGGCGCGCCGTATCCGCATCAGAAATTTCGAAACGCCTGGCAAACGGTCTGCCTGAATCAGTTTCACGATATTCTGCCGGGGTCTTCCATCCATGCGGTCTATCAGGACGCGGCGATTCAATATGAGGCGGTCCTGAAGACCTGTGAAACGATAGTATCGGATTCGGTCGCAGCGTTGGAATCATGGGTGCAGAGCGATGCGAGCATCCTCGCCGTCAACGCGGCAAGCGAACCGCAGAGCGGGTTTGCGCGCCTTCCGGACGCGTATACCGGCGGCGCGCTGTATTGGAAGGATCTTCCTCTGACGGTTGCGGAGCGCGAGGGAGCGCCGCATGTCTGGCTCGACGATGTGCCGCCCTACGGCTTTGCCGCGCTGAAACAAACGCCGGAGAAGGCGAATCTATTACGGGAGGAGCCTGATCCCGAAGCGATCCGCGGCGAAGAGTTCGTTCTGGAGAACGAATCCGTAACGGCGGCGTTCAACAGCCGGGGAGAACTCATCCGCTGGACTGCGCGAAAAGACGGCCGCGAACGGATTCCCGGGGGCCGCGCCGCGCTGCAATGGCAGCTCTTTGAGGATTGCCCGCCGGATTGGGACGCATGGGACATCGATGCGTCCTATCGCGAAAAGGGATTTGAGCACGCGGATATCCGTGAGATCAGGCCATATCGCGTCGGCGATCATCTTCGCGGCCTTTGCGTGCGGCAAACGATCGGACAAAGCGAGATCCGCCAATGGATCGAGCTGTTTGCGGATGAAGACGTCCTGCACGTCAGATGTGAGCTGGATTGGCGCGAACGGCAAAAGCTGCTCAAAGTTGCGATTCCGCTTGCGATCCATCACACGCGCGCGTCGTTTGGAACGCAGTTCGGCGTTGTCGAGCGCCCGACGCACAGCAATACGTCCTGGGAAGAAGCAAAGTTTGAAACATGCATGCAGGGGTTTGCCGACCTGTCCGAGGGCGACTATGGCGTGAGCCTCGCGAGCGACTGCAAGTACGGGGTGCGCATCTTTGAGAACGAGATCAGCCTGTCCGTACAAAAAGGCGCGGTGTTTCCGGATGAAACCGCGGAGGAGGGGCTGCACCGGTTTGCGTTTCGGTTGATTCCGCATACGGGCTGCGGGCTGAAAG
>CAYPEV010000002.1:27666-42639 GCA_964409605.1 uncultured Christensenella sp.
GGCAAGGCGGCATACGTTCGCCCTGAAGCGTCCGCTTAGCGCATATCCGCTTGTCAATCCGCGCGGCACGCACGAAACCTGCGGCATGATTTCATGCGATCGCGACGGGCTCGTGATCGACACGATCAAGCGCGCGGAGGCGGACGACGCGACGATCGTACGCGCGTATGAAGCGGAGAATTCGCGCGGGAAGGCAACGCTGTCCTATTATCGGGACGTTGCGCAAGCCGAAACAAGCAATATTCTGGAACAAACGGATCAAGAGCTGCCGGCTTGCGGTCATGATATCGAGGCCGCGTTTCGCCCGTTTGAGATCCTGACAATCAAAATAAAATGACAACTGCTCGGCCGTGGGCCGACCGGATGGAGGCAATGGAATGAAAGCGCTTGTGATGGAAAAAGATGGTTCGGTGCGGTATACCGAGGCGGCGAAACCTGTTGTAAAAAGCGGGCAGGTGCTGCTGCGCGTCGCGGCATGCGGGATTTGCGGCACGGATATGCACGTGTATAAGGGGATGGCGAACGCATGGTCCTTGCCCGGTGTGATCGGGCATGAACTCTCCGGAACGGTGGTGGAGTGCGCGGAGGATGTGACGGACATCGCGAGCGGCACGGCGGTCACCATTCAGCCGCTCGTCCATTGCGGAACGTGTGAATTCTGCCTCAGCGGCAGGACCAATCTTTGCCGGAATATCCGCCTGATCGGCGGCGAACTTGCGGGCGGGTTTGCCGAATACGTCGCCGTGCCTGCATCGAGCGTGATTCCGCTGCCTGCCGGCATGCCCGTGGAATACGGCGCGCTGGCGGAGCCCGCGGCAACCGCCGTGCATGCGGTCGGGAGGCTTGGCGGGCGGAAATATGAGCGCGCGATCATCTTCGGAGCAGGGGCGATCGGGCTTTTGACCCTGTCCGTCTTGCGGGAATATGCGGATAGCATCCTTGTTTCGGATATCGACGACGCGCGTCTATCCACCGCGATGCGGCTCGGCGCGGACGGTGTGCTCCATTCCTCCCGCGAGGATGTTGCAGCCCGCGCGCTGGAGATCTCCGGCGGAAAACGCTTCGATCTGGCGGTCGATGCGGCGGGATTTTCCGCAACGCGGCAGCAGGGGTTTTCGCTGCTTGCACCCGGCGGGGATTTTCTGTTTGTCGCGCTGGGAGACGTTAAGACGGAAGTGGATTTCATGCAGCTTGTGACCGGCGAGCAGCGCTTCTTTGGCACCCAGTGCCACACGAAAGAGGATTTTTCGCTCGCGCTCAAGATGATTGCGGATGGCCGGATCGATTACCCGCAGCTTGTCAAGCAGATGCCGCTGTCCAAAGGCGTAGAGGCGTTCCAGAACCCGCGTCTTGGAATCAAGCTGCACATATTGCCTTGAACATCTGTGGAATCCGGCATGACGGGAGAATTGTATGAAACGCATTTTGATTTTGGCAACACTGGATACGAAGAAGCAGGAAGCCTTTTTTCTCAAGCAATCGATTGAAGAACTTCAATGCGAATGCATCATTCTGGATTGCAGCCTGACGCGCAGCAGGAGCGAATACCAGCCCCTTCGGGACGAGATGTTCCGCCGAATGAACAAAACGGAAGAAGAACTGATTGCGCTGGACAAAAATAGCGCGCACTGTCTCATGCGCGAGCTTGCCTGCGCCCAGACCAAGGCGATGTATGACGAGAACCGCATCGACGGCGGCATCGGCATCGGCGGCGTGCAGGGCACGCTGATTGCGGCGGAGGCGCTCCAGATCCTTCCGATCGGTGTTCCGAAGTTTCTCTTTTCCGCCGTGGCGAACGGCAACGCAGTCTTTGGCCCTTACGTCGGCACGACGGATATGACGATCATGCACTCGGTGGTCGATGTGGCGGGGACCAACAGACTGATCCGGAAGCTGATTCGCCATGCCGCAGCGTCGATCTGCTCCATGGTCAACGTGGAGGAAGAACGGCTGAAGCGCAGTAAAACGGTGGCCATTACGATGGGCGGCGTTACGACGACCTGCGTGGATCGTATCCGCGAAAAGCTGGAGGAAGCGGAATACGAGGTGCTGGTGTTCCATTGCAACGGAATCGGCGCGGCGTCCATGGAGGAACTGGTCGCGGCGGGCGAGATTGACGCGGTCATGGACATCACCCCGCATGATGTGATGGATGCGCTGGAAGACGGACTCATGCCGGCCGCCGAAAACCGGTATGAGCGAATTGTCCAAGCGGGAATCCCGCTGATTCTGGCGCCGGGGTGCGCGGATCTGATCCTGTACAACGGCGTGGATCAAATCCCGCCTTGCAAACGCGGCAGGAAATTTGTGGAGCACAATACGCTGCATACGCATGTGAAGGCGGATTATGCGGAGATGTACCGGCTCGGAACATACATGGCAGATCGCCTTGCGCCCGCGGCGGACAGCGTCAGCATCCTGATTCCGCTGAAGGGCTACAGCCAGCTCAACAAAGAGGGGTGCGCTCTGTATGATCCGGCCTCCGATCAGGGGTTTTACGACGCACTTAGCGTAACAGGCGCGCCTGCGTTTCGCATCCTGCCGATCGACGCGCATATCAACGACGAAGCGTTTGCAAGCGCATGCTGCGATGAGCTGGAGCATCGGCTTGGTAAGTAAAGACCGACAAAAAAACAGCGGATCTGTTTGGATCCGGCGCAGGACCCGCTCAACAGCCGCTCGATAGCACCGCGCCGGGACAACCGCGAAAGGAACGCAATGAAACGATCGGAAATCAACCGCGCGCTGCGTGAGATGGAGGCGATGGCGGCCAGACACCGCTTCGCGCTCCCTCCGTTTTGCACCATGACGCCGCAGGAGTGGCTCGGCAAAGGCCACGAATATGACGAAATACGTGACAACATGCTCGGCTGGGACATCACGGACTACGGGCTCGGCGCGTTTGACAAAGTGGGGTTTTCGCTGATCACCATCCGAAACGGCAACTTGAACCGCCGGGATCAATATCGAAAGACCTACGCGGAAAAGCTGCTCTACCTCAAGGAGGGGCAATACGCGCCAAACCATTTTCATTGGGTGAAGATGGAGGACATCATCAACCGCGGCGGCGGCAGCCTGCTCATCCGCGTCCATAACGCCCGGACGGATGAATCGGTCGATCGTGAAAGCGACGTCGTGCTGCATCTGGACGGAGTGACCCGCGTGGTGCCTGCGGGAACGTGCATCAAACTGCAACCGGGGGAGAGCATCTCCATTCAGCCGTTTCTGTATCATGATTTTGCGGTGGAGCCTGGATCCGGGGCGGTATTGATCGGCGAAGTCAGCGAGTGCAACGACGATCACAACGACAATCGCTTTGAACAGCCTATCGGGCGGTTTCCGGCCATCGAGGAGGATGAGGCGCCGTATCGCTTGCTCTGCAATGAGTATCCGAAGGCAGCCGACGCAGAATAGGACGGATTCTATTCGCGGGATTTTCGGCCGCATCGGTTTTCCGGTCAATCTGTTCGGGATGAGGGATAAAGAAGCGCTGTGCGAAAGGAACTTATGTTCGTTCCTTCGCCAGCGCTTTATTTTTATTCCGGCGTCCTCCGGAGACGGGAGTCGGATCTTGTTTGGATTGGAGGAACTGAGGGCCGTTACATGCCTTGCGCGAGCATCGCCCGGGCAATTCGTTCAAACGCCGCGATATTGTTGCCGGCGATCAAATCGTACCCAAGACCGTATGTTTCCGCCGCCTGTATGGAGGCGTCGTAGATGGCGTTCATGGCGCAGCGCAGCCGCGCGTCCACTTCTGCCTGACTCCAGCTGTAGCGCAGGCTGTTTTGCGCCATCTCAAGTGCGGAAACGATGACGCCGCCCGATCCGGCGGCTTTTGCGCCGGCGCAGCGGACCTGCGGCGCAAACCGCAGAAGCTGTATGGCTTCGTTCGTTGCGGGCATGTTTGCCGCCTCAACATAGTACTTCGTGCCGTTTTCGAGAATGACAGACGCGTCCTTTTGCGCGATCTCGTTTTCAACCGCACAGGGCATGACGATCTCCGCGGGCACCTCCCATGGCTTTTTCCCGGCGAAGAACGGCACGCCGAACCGCTCGGCATACGGCTGCACCTGATCCACGCCGGAGGCGCGCATCCGCATCATGAAATCGAATTTCTCGTTTGTCGTTATGCCCGCGGCGTCGTAGACATATCCGTCGGGGCCGGACAGCGTGATGACTTTGGCGCCGAGTTCAGCCGCCTTGCGGCATACGCCCCATGCCATGTTGCCGAAGCCCGAAACCACAATGCGCTTCCCTTCCAGCGAATCGCCATTGTGTTCCAGCATCCGCGCGAGGAAATAAACCGCGCCGAACCCAGCGGCATCCTGCCGCACTTTAGAGCCGCCGTAGGTCAAGCCCTTGCCGGTGATCGCGCCGCTCTCGGCACGGCCCGTCAACCGTTTGTACTCGCCATAGAGATAGCCGATTTCTCTGGTTCCAACGCCGATATCACCCGCCGGCACGTCGATGTCCGCGCCGATGTACCGGTAAAGCGCCGTCATGAACGACTGGCAGAACCGCATGATTTCACGATTGCTTTTTCCGCCGGGATCAAAGTCCGCGCCGCCGCCAGCACCGCCGATGGGCAGCCCGGACAATGCGTTTTTGTATGTCTGCTCAAAGCCCAGGAATTTCACCGTTCCGCCGTTCAAGGAAGGATGAAACCGGAGTCCGCCCTTGTAAGGCCCGATGGCGCTGTTAAACTGGACGCGGTAGCCGTGATTGGTATGATAGTTGCCGGCGTCGTCCTGCCATGGGACAAGAAAGCTGACCATGCGCTCCGGCTCGACCATGCGCGTCAGAAGATCCTGCTTCTCATAAACGGGATCGCCGTCGATAGCGGGAGAGATCATCTCGAGCCATGCCTGCACCGTTTGCAGGTAATCCTTTTCATTCTCGTACAGCTCTTGCAGCCGGGAGAAAACCCTTTGCGCGTATTCGTTCATCGGGCGGCCTCCTCAAACCAAGCCGTATGCCAGCATGGAATCGGCAACCTTCAAAAATCCGGCAACATTTGCGCCCGTAACGAAATCGCCGGGCACGCCGTATTCGGCTGCGGCGCCCGAGACGTTGCGGTAAAGGTCTGTCATAATGGTTCTCAGCTTGCAGTCCACTTCCTCGAAACTCCAGAAATACCGCATGGAGTTCTGGCTCATCTCCAGCGCGGAGGTCGCGACGCCGCCGGCATTGGCCGCCTTGCCCGGCGCATACAGCACACCGGCGGATTGGAACACTTCCACCGCCTGCGGTGTGGAGGACATGTTGGAGCCTTCGGCAACGGCAAAGCATCCGTTCTTTACGAGAGCCTTGGCGGACGCTTCGTCGATCTCGTTCTGCGTGGCGCTCGGCAGGGCGATGTCGCAGGGGATTTGCCACACACCCGCGCAGCCTTCGTAATATTCCGCATCGGGATGGCTGATGAGATATTCGCGAATCCGTTTGCGTTCCACTTCTTTTAGCTGCTTCACGCAGGCCAGATCAATGCCGTTTTTGTCGTAGATGAATCCGTTGGAGTCCGACAGCGTGACGACCTTTCCGCCGAGCTGTGTTGCCTTTTCACAGGCATAGATCGCCACGTTTCCGGAGCCGGATATTGCGACGCGTGTGCCGTCGAAACTTTTACCGGCGTCCCTGAGCATATTCTCCGTAAAGTAGCACAGCCCGTAGCCGGTGGCTTCGGTCCGCACCAGACTGCCGCCGTAGGTCAGCCCCTTACCGGTGAGTACGCCGGTGAATTCATTGCTCAGGCGCTTGTACTGGCCGAACATATAGCCGATTTCGCGGCCGCCAACGCCGATATCGCCGGCCGGCACGTCGGTGTCGGGGCCGATATACTTGAACAACTCCGACATGAAACTCTGACAAAACCGCCTGACTTCGGTATCGGACTTCCCTTTGGGGTCAAAATCGCTTCCGCCCTTGCCGCCGCCGATGGGAAGACCGGTCAGGCTGTTTTTGAATATCTGCTCAAACGCCAGAAACTTGATGATGCCTTCATAGACGGACGGATGGAATCGCAGTCCGCCCTTATAAGGCCCGATCGCGCTGCTGAACTGAACGCGGAAACCGCGGTTGATATGCACCTCGCCTTTGTCATCTTCCCACGGCACACGGAATTTGATGATACGCTCCGGCTCCACAAGGCTCTCCAGGATGCCTTGCTTTATGTACTTCGGATGCGCCGTCACGACGGGGGAAAGCGATTGCAAAACCTCCCAAACAGCCTGATGGAACTCCGGCTCGGCGGGGTTGCGCTTGATGACCCGTTCCATCAGTTCACTCATGTACGAATTCTGAAAATGCATCTTTTCGCTCCATATTCTTCTGTTGTAATTTGAATGAGTTAACCGCCAAATCATATATTATATAGAAATTCGCGTTCACTCTATCACGCTTTAAACGGCAAAGTCAATGAAGAATAAAAGTCAACTATTTAAAAAAATAGTCTGCGTGTTTTGTTTTTCAGGAACGATTCCGATTATCCTGCATTTACGTTGAAATATTTACACAAATAAAAGCGCAGCAGATCTGGCAGCGCAATCGGCTGTTCCCGTGTCGCGCCATGATTTACAAATCTTTTATCGCCGAACAACCGAAATAAATGGCCGCGTAAAGAAGCGGGGCTTTGACTTTTATCAGGTAACGAGAAAAGCGCGAGAAGAAAAAAATGCTTGATCATACATGATAAATCGTTTTATGCTATAATATGCACGTAATTGCGGGATATATACTTGCGTGATGAAAGTGGTTTTTTGGTATGAGTTATTGTAATCTCTCGGCGGTAGCATCCAAATGCAAACTGGATCAAAATACCATTGTACGCTATATCAAGGAATTTAATTTAACGATTCCTAAAGATCCTGAAACAAACGATCTTTGCTTTGATGCGAATTTTCGTGTTCTGTTTTGCAAGATCGCAAAATGTCTTGCCAAAGAAAAAGATCAGGATGTTTGCGCCCACAAGATCCAGAGAATCATCAACCAAAGATCCACGCCGACAATCGCAGATGTTGCGCTGGAAGCCGATGTATCCATTGCGGCTGTATCGAAGGCGTTAAACAATATTGAAGGGGATATCCGGATCAGCGAAACGACAAAAGAGCGCATCCTGAAAGCCGCGGATGAACTGGGATATATGCCAAACCCCTTTGCCAGCGCTCTTCGCACGAAGCGTTCCGGAATTGTCGGCGCGATCGTTCGCGATATAGACGATCCCTTCCTGCGCCAACTGGTAAAGCAAACGGAGTTGATCTGCGAAACGAGAGGCTTATCGCTTCTGATCAGCAATGCCAACAAGGAGTCGCTCACTGCGGAACGGCAGTTAAAGCTGATGTTAAACCAATTGTTTGACGGCTTGCTGATCCTGGGCGACATGACAAACGATAAGAACTTGCTGGACAGTCTTTCGAGCAGCCGGATTCCGGTTGTGCTGATGTGCGGGCGACCCAATCAGGAGTTTTCGACGTTGCTGTATGACGATGTAACCGGCATGCGACTTATGCTGGATTACGTTCGCAAATGCGGGCACAGACATCTGGCATTCATAGGCGTTCAGGATCATTACAGCGTCGGGCGCCGCCTGAACGCCCTGCGGGATTATTGCGCAGAATACGATCTGGTTTGCCCGGATAATATGGTTTTTGATGTTTCAAGGCTGGGCGATGTGGAAAAGCACCTGCAAAAAATCCTGAAGGCGCCGGATCGGCCGAGCGTGATCATCTGCGCATCGGATCACGTCGCGCAATGGGTTATGGCGGAGACGCTTCGCCTAGGAAGGAAAATTCCGCAAGATGTTTCGATCGTCGGGTATGACGATATCGACACCGGTGTGTTTCCGGTTCCGCTGACTACGATTCATCAACCCGTATACAGAGCGACACAGGCAACGGTGGATGAGCTCCTGCGGCAGATTGACCTGAACAGCGAGGCGGGAAGAGCAGAAGCCGTCAGCATTCTGATTGAACCGGAGCTGATCGTCCGGGAATCCTGCATCAAACTCGGCGCGACGGCACCGGCCGACTGACCCAGCAGCATAGAAGAAACCAGAGACCGCGTATTGGAACGATACGCGGTCTCTTTCTGTTCGCTGGCCGATCGGAAAACAAATAAAAAAACACAGTCGGATATTGACAAACGAAAACGCACCGGTGTATAATGAGCCGCGTAAAGATAAAACGATTAACGTAAATCGAATAATGATAAACGATAAATCAAGTCAAGTCCCGTTTCGTGACGCCACATCAACCGAGGAAACCCGTTCAGGCAACGCAAAATCAATCCTGTTTATATGACCCCCCAACGAAGAAACGGACCTTTTGCTGAAAAGCAAAAAATAAAAAGGAGGACAAGAAAGTGAGAAAACTAGTCGCATTGATCATGGTTGGTTTACTGGCGTTCGCAGCGATCGGCTGCACGGCACAAGCGCCCGCAGAGGAACCTGCTGCCGCAGCAACGGAGACGAGCGATGCTGCAGCCGCACCGGCGGAAACCGCCGCGTTGGCGGAAGAACCTGCCGCTGCATCCGGTGAATTATCCGGAAAAGGACTTGTCGTTGGTCTTTCGCTTCCTACGCAGCGCGAGGATATCTGGGTTCGCCACGAGGCGCATATCCGCCAGGCCTGCGAAGCGCTTGGCGCAACCGTCTTGACGCAGATTTCGGATAACGACGCTGCAAAACAACAGTCTCAGTGTGAAAACCTGCTGGCGCAGGGGATCGACGTATTGATCCTTGGCGCGCACGACGCTTCAGCGGCGGCCAACATTGTAGAGATGGCGCACGCGGAAGGCATCCCGGTCGTGTCCTATGACCGCCTGATTCTCAACTGCGATGTGGACGTGTATGTCTCGTTTGACAACGTTGCGGTTGGCGAATGCATGGGCAACTGGTTCGTGGAAAACGTTCCCACGGGCAACATTGCCGTTCTGGCAGGCGACCCGCTGGACAACAATGCAAAGCTCTTCCGTCAGGGCGCGATGAACATCATCCAGCCCAAGATCGACGCAGGATTCTACACACTCGTTATGGACCAGAGCGTTGCGGACTGGCAGGCAGAGAATGCCATGAATCTGGCGGAAGATTGCCTGACTGCGAATAACAACAACATCGTCGGCTTCGTCGCGCCGAACGATAGCACCGCGGGCGGCGTAATCCAGGCGCTTGCAGCGCAGGGGCTCGCCGGCAAAGTTCTTCCCACGGGTCAGGACTTCGAACTTTCCGCACTCCAGAGAATCTATCAGGGTACGCAGGGTATGTCCGTCTTCAAGGATACCGTGATTGAAGGCGCCGCCGCCGCGAAGGCCGCGATTCAGCTTGCGCTGGGCATGACGCCCTCCGATATCAACGGTGAGACCGATAACGGCAAGATGGCTGTTCCCTCCGTTCTCGCTACGCCGACCGCAGTTACGATTGCAAACCTGCAATCGATTGTGGAAATGTCCGGACTGTATACCTGGGATCAGGTGACCGCGAAATAATCCCGCGACCAATCGATGGAAGACCATTTGGCAGTTTGGGTACTGTACTTCGGTCGGTACCCAAACCGCCATCCGGAAAGGATTGTTTGTTATGGATGAAAACTGCATTCTGGAAATGCAAGGCATCACGAAGGAGTTTCCCGGCGTATTGGCGCTGGACAATGCTTCGCTGCGCGTGAAACGCGGCGAGATCCACGCGCTCGTCGGAGAAAACGGGGCAGGAAAATCCACGCTGATGAAAGTTCTGAGCGGTGTCTATCCGCACGGCTCGTTTCAGGGAAAGATATTTTTAAACGGCGAGGAACAGCACTTCCGCACGATCAACGACAGCATCGCGCACGGTATTGCGACGATCTATCAGGAACTGGCGCTGGTCAAGTATATGGACATCGTGGAGAACGTGTTCCTTGGCCACGAGATCAGAAAACCAAACGGAACGATCGATTACGACCGGGAATACGTCATTACAAAAAAGGCACTCGAAGAGGTTGGATTGAACATCGACCCGAGCACCCTGGTGCTGCGGCTTGGTATCGGCCAGCAGCAGCTGGTTGAGATTGCAAAAGCGATCGTGAAGGATGCGCGGATCATCATTCTGGACGAACCGACTTCTTCGCTGACAGGGGAGGAGACGGCGAGCCTTTTGAAACTTCTGCGGCAATTCCGCGAAAAAGGCATTACCTGCATCTATATTTCCCATCGTTTGAACGAAGTCTTTGACATTTCCGATTCAACCACGATCATGCGCGATGGTTGCGTCGTTCACTGCACTCCGACTTCCGAGCTGACGGAGGATAGATTGATCGCCTACATGGTCGGCCGCAAAATGACAGACCGCTTTCCACATGCGGTTCATACGGCCGGCGAACCGATCCTCGAAATCCGCAATTGGACGGTCTACAACCCCGAGCTGCCGGACAAGATCAAGCTCGACAACATCAACCTGACCCTGCGCCGGGGTGAAATCCTTGGCATCGCGGGACTGATGGGAGCGGGACGGACGGAGCTTGCGATGTCGCTCCTCGGGCTCTACGGCGTGAAGATATCCGGGCAAGTCCTTTTGGAGAACCGCCCGATCAAGACATTTACGCCCGGAGCCGCGATTAAAAACGGACTGTGCTATCTGAGTGAAGACCGCAAGGGAAACGGCCTGGTTGGCTGCATGGATGTGAAGGAAAACATTTCCATGCCGAATCTTGAAAAGATCACCAAATTCGGCGTTATCAACGCGAACGAAGAGCGAAAGCAGGCCGACAAACAGGTTCGGGATCTTCGGATCAAGACCGCGAGTCTGGAGCAGCTGGTCGGAAATCTCAGCGGCGGGAACCAGCAAAAAGTGGTCGTTGCAAAATGGCTGATGTCCGGGCCGAAGGTCTTGATTCTCGACGAACCGACGCGCGGCATCGACGTCGGCGCGAAATACGAAATTTACAGCATCATGAACCGGCTGATTGAACAGGGTGTCGCGATTATCATGATCTCTTCCGAACTGCCCGAGATCATCGGAATGAGCGACAGGATCCTTGTGATGCACGAAGGAAGGATCAGCGGTGAGTTTCTTTACGGTGAAGCAACGCAGGAGAAGATTATGCTCAGCGCAATTGGAGGCAGACGATAATGGAATCACTTCAGAATGAGAAAAATCAAAAGCATATTATGGCAGGGTTCCGCTCACTGAACACCAGAAAATACATGATGGTCGTGGTTTTGCTCGCAATATGGTGCATCTTCTCGATATTGACGGGCGGACTGTTCACATCCTCGCGAAACCTCTCAAACCTGTTTCTTCAAATGTGTACCGTCGGAATCCTGACCTGCGGCATGATGTTTATCATGGTCACGGGGAATATCGATATATCCCTGGGTTCGGTGCTCGGCACACTCGGTGCTCTGGCCGCCGTTCTGATCATCAATCAGAAGGTCAATCCGATCCTTGCCGCGCTCATCACGCTGGCAGCAGGAATCGCGGTCGGCGCCTGGCACGGCTACTGGATTGCATATCGCAACGTGCCGGCAATGATTGCGACGCTTGCGAGCATGGTTGCGTTTAAGGGCTTGACGCTTGGGATCACCGCCGGCGTCACCATAAGCGGATTTTCCGATTCGTTCAAGATGATCGGCCAGGGGTATCTTCCGAAGATTTTTCTTCCGGACGCGAACTTTAACGATTCCAGCCTGATTCTAACGGTATCCATCGCGGTTATCTTCGTGGTCATGAACCTTTCGAGCCGCAGAACGCGCATCCGATATGGATTTCTCGTCCCCAGCTTCTGGAAGAGTTTTGCGACCAATGTGCTGGTCTGCCTCGGGATTGGCGCGGTCGGGTACATCATGATCAGCTACCGCGGGATTCCGATCTCCATCCTGATCATGCTTGTCGCAGCTTACATCTGCAATTTTGTCGCCAACAAAACGCCTTACGGCCGTTCGATTTACGCCATCGGCGGCAACAAGGAAGCCGCGCGGTATTCCGGCATCAACATCAATAGAAACATGATGATCATGTACTGCGTGATGGGTCTTCTCAACGCCGTTGCGGCGCTGGTTTATACGACTCGCCTGAACGCAGCGACCACATCCGCGGGAACTTCGATGGAGATGGACGTTATCGCGGCCTGCGTCATCGGCGGAACGAGCCCTGCCGGCGGTGTCGGCACGATATTCGGCGGAATCATCGGCGCGCTTGTCATGGCGAGCCTGGACAACGGAATGAGCCTGCTGAACCTTGATATCATGTACCAGTATGTGATCAAGGGGCTGGTGCTGCTCTTCGCGGTGGCGATCGACGCCGCGTCCAGAAAAAAGAACTGAGGCGCACGATGAGAACGATACCGGTACAACCACTCTCACCCGAGCGGTTTCAGAAGTATGGCGTATACCATAATATGTTGAGCCCGAACGGCGAATCCCTGGGCGCTGCGCCCGCAGAGTTTTTCCGGGACTTGGTTCAGCTTCGTCTGGGAGGAAGCAACGTATTGTCCGTCTCGGTGCTGGAGCTGACAAAACGCCCGCTGCTCGTAGACGCGATGGAATATCACAACGACTGCTGCGAAGGCATGATGCCGATGGACGCGGATGTGATCGTTCAGCTCGCGCCGCCGGTCAAAGGGGACGTGATCCCCCTGGAGAAGGTGGAAGCGTTTTTTGTGCCGAAAGGCACGCTGATCATTTTAAATCCCGGCGTATGGCACGAATCTCCATATGTTACGGGGCGGGAGAACGGGCATATTTTCTGCATGCTTCCCGAGAGGACTTATATGAAGGACGCGTTTTTGATTCCGATTCCTGCAAATCAGCGGATTACGATTCAAACGGCGCAATAAAACCAGAGCAATATAGACGGAGGAATATTTCATGGCTGTTCTACTGGATTACTTTGACAAATACCCCTGCGAACCGGGCCAAATGCGGCCTGTGCACATTACCCGCGACAAGATGGTTCACTACATTTATGTGCCGGAAGATCCGCATCATGCCGACCTGAACTGGATGTATGCGTCTACCGAAACGATGTTCAGCGGCAGATACCATCTGGCGGCGGGCTCGATGTTCACCCCGCCGGACGTTCATGCGGGAGACGAATATTACTATATGATCAGCGGCACGCTGACGATTTTCAACCCGAAGACGGGACAGGTGGTCGAGCTGAAAAAAGGCGAGTGCATCAACCTGCCGAAAGCTGCCCCGCACAAAGGGTATAACTTCACGCAGGAAACCTGCGAAATGCTGTATCTGATCGTTCCAAGCGTCTGGCAAAAGGGAGAGGCCGGCCCGCCGCCCTACAACGAAGAGGATATGATCATGCTCAACGATCTGCGTGCGCAGCAGGGCAGCCGTAAGACGTTCCGCCCCGCGGCCACGGATCCTGCCGTCAAGGGAATTGGCTGCTGGCCGGTGGACGGCCAGAGCGTTCGCGAGACCGGCGAATTTGTAAAAGTGAATGACGAGAATAAGCTACGCACCATACACGGACGCGAATTCCCGGCGCCGGTGAACTTCTTCTTCAGCTCGGATCTCGGGCATATGGGCGAAATCTCGCTTCCTTTCGGAGGAAACGGCCCGCGCTCAACGGAGGAACTTACCCTGAAGGGCGATGCAACGATGTTTGTGGAGCAGGGACCTGTGACGTTCTTTTTCCCGAACGATCAGGGCTGCTTTACCGTCGAACCGAACGAAGTGATGTTTATTCCCGCGGGCACGCCGTTTCACATCATCAACTATCAGGCGCGTGTCATACACGTCATCTTTTCCGTCGGCGGCAAATTCTTCTGATGTGACCGAAGGGACGCGGGCTTTACCGCCGGGGTAAAAACGGCAGGCGGGAAGCGGAAAGAGATATTGTGGCGGGATTCGGCGGAGCGGCGGGCGAACTGCGCTTCCGCCGGATCCCGTCAAAGGAGAAAAAGATGGCGGATGTCTATTGCGTTGGTGAAATGGTCATCGATTTCACCCCGGGCACGGAGAAAAACTCGTATATTCGAAATCCGGGCGGAGCGCCGGCCAACGTTGCAATTGCGCTCAGCCGCCTCGGGAAATCCGCCGCGTTCTGCGGAAAGGTCGGCGACGACGACTTCGGCTGTTTTCTGCAGGAGACGCTAGAGGAAAACGGCGTCGGGGTCGCATGTACAAAGAGGACGAAGGAAGCGGTAACGACGCTTGTGTTCGTTTCGCTTGACAAAAATGGGAACCGTTCGTTTACGTTCGCCAGAAAACCGGGAGCGGACATGCTTCTCTCTCCGGAGGATATCCGGCGGCAGGACATCCAAACGTGCAAAATCGTTCATGCTGGTTCATGCTCGCTTTCCGCCGGAACAGCGCGGGCTGCAACTATGTTTGCGCTGCAATCCGGCCGCGCGCTTGGCAAACGGGTGAGCTTCGACGTAAACTATCGCGCGCTGCTCTGGACATCGCCGGAGGAGTGCGCCGAGCAGGTAAGGCGCGTGCTGCCGTTTGTGAATTTTTTGAAGATCTCGGACGAAGAAGTGTTTTTGCTCGGCGGCGAGGAAGCGCTGGCGGGAATCATGCGCACATTCGGTATTTCTTTGATCGTGCTGACACGCGGCCGCCACCCTGTGAAAGCAATTTGGCAAGGCGGCGTGCTTGAGCAGCCGGTGCCTGACGCAGAGGTGCTGGACACCACAGGCGCGGGAGATGCGTTCTGGGGCGCGGTGCTTGCGGCGCTTCTGGATGCCGGCGTAACGGAGACGAAGCAGCTGACGGAAGCGGTCTTGCGCAGCGCGCTGTCGCGTGGTGCGGCCGCAGGGACGTTCTGCGTGCAGCGCTATGGAGCCATTCCGGCCCTGCCCTATCTGGCGGAACTGGAGATTGCGATGCGGAAGACGGAGCATCGCTCCATCGGAACGAACGCGCCTCTGCTCTTTTAAGGTGCTACAAAGGATACCAAAGCGTGCTGCATCCGATATGGCGGAAAACCGTGTATCGAGAAAGGATACCAAAGCGTGCTGCATCCGATATGGCGGAAAACCGTGTATCGAGAAA
>CAYPEV010000002.1:42739-46918 GCA_964409605.1 uncultured Christensenella sp.
AAAGGATACCAAAGCGTGCTGCATCCGATATGGCGGAAAACCGTGTATCGAGAAAGGATAACAAAGCGTGTTGCATCCGATATGGAAAAAAAACTGTTTCATTGCGCCATCCTTGATCACGCTCGATCACTGCAATCTTGAGCAGCAGATCCGGGTTGTCGAGCAGAGCGGGATCGATCTGGTCCACATCGATATTCTGGATGGGCACTTCAGCCCGAGCCTTCCGCTCGGCATCGATACGGTAATGCAGTTGCGGCGGAAGACAGAACTTCCGTTTGACGCGCATATCATGGTGACGGAACCAGATTATTTTGTGGACGCGATGCTTGATATCGGCGTGGAACAATTGACGCTTCAGTGCGAAACCACGCCGCATCTGGACCGGTGGCTCAACCACATCAAAAGCCGCGGCGTGCGTGCGGGCGTCGCGTTGAAACCCGCAACGCCGCTTTCCAGCATCGATTACGCGCTGGAAATCGCGGACTGCATTTTGCTGATGTTGATCAATCCCGGGTTTGCCGGCGCCTCAACCGAGCGCCAGGTGCCTTACGCGGCGCGCAAGATTCTTGAACTGCGCGGGAGGATCGATGCGCGGGGAACCAACACGATGATCGAACTGGACGGCAGGGTTTCGATTCAGGATATTGAGCAGTACGGCGGACAAACCGCGCAGATTTTCGTCGCGGGGAGCACCTGTATCGATCGGACCCATCTGGCGGAAAGCCTGCGATTTCTTTCCGGTCTGCAGAATGAAAAGCAGAACAGGAGATAGAACATGCAAAACCGAAGCGAAAACTATACGGCGAATCGCGACATGGTGCTGAATGAACTCTCCGGCGCGCTGAGGAGCGTAGACCCGGATTCCGTCGTGAAGCTGATGGATCGGGTCCTCTCCTCCGAGCGGGTGTTTCTCGTCGGCGTCGGGCGGGTGCAGTTATCGCTGCAGGCGATCGCCAAGCGCTTTGCGCATCTGGGCATCGACGTTCATTGCGTTGGCGATATCACCGAACCCGCGATTACAAAGAAAGATCTGCTGATTGTCGGCTCCGGCAGCGGCGAGAGCCTGTTTCCTGTTGCGATTGCACATAAGGCGTTCGATATCGGCGCAACCGTCGCCCACATCGGCTCCAATCCGCATGGAGCCGTCGGCCGCTATGCTTCGTTGATGGTTCGGATTCCGGTGCAGACAAAGATGAACCTGCCAGACGAAATCCGGTCGGAACAGCCGATGACCTCGCTGTTTGAACAATCGTTACTCCTGCTTGGAGATATTCTGGCGAGGATGATCATCCAGGAGAAAGAGCTTGACCTGAAATCCCTTTGGCAATTCCACGCGAACCTGGAATGACGCGCATCACGTAAAGCAAACTTGCGTGGGTATCAACAGGATACGAACGACAGCCGCGAGCATATCTGCCCGAAGGAGAGAGACCGCGCGGCGTGTATGCGTAAACCGGCGTACAGCTATATGAAGAACAAAAACGGAGGGGAAATATGAAACGTTCCATCGTGAACCAACAGATTCAAAAAGCGCTTGCCTTTACGAAACAACTCGGATTCCATCTGCCGCCCTTTGTCAACTGGACACCCGAAGAATGGCGCAGCAAAGGACACGAATATGATGAGATCCGGGATAACATGCTCGGCTGGGATGTTACGGATTACGGTATGAACCGGTTTGATGAACTGGGACTTGTTCTGGTCACCATTCGTAACGGAAATCAGCAGACGCCGGAAAAATATTCCAAACCCTATGCGGAGAAAATTTTCATCCTCCAACCGGGGCAGGTTTCCCCGCTTCATTTTCATTGGTACAAGATGGAGGATATCATCAATCGCGGCGGCGGCAATATCATCGTAAAACTCTTCAATAAAACCGAAGACAATCAGCTGGCGGACACGGATGTGCTGGTGAAGACGGACGGGCGAACGTATACGGTACCGGCCGGAACGAAAATTCGCCTGACTCCGGGCGAGAGCATCTCGTTCGAGCGCTGTATTTATCATGAAATCACCATTCAGGAAGGCACGGGCGCGGTGCTCTGCGGCGAAGTTTCCATGTGCAACGACGACATGATCGATAATTTCTTTTACGAACCGATCGGACGCTTTCCGGGAATTGAAGAGGATGAGCCGGCTTTCCGGCTGCTGTGCAATGAATACCCGGCGGCGCGCGACTGAAAATCCATCGATTCGATCAAAAGACGAAATAGAACAGAGCAAGGCACACTAAATCGCATCATTTCGTGTGCCTTTTTGAAGCGTGCGTTCATTTTGGAACCAAATGCGCACGACAGGGGGAACCAAACAATAAAAATTGACCGTTTCAAGAGACCATGATAGTATGAATCCATCAAATCACATCCGAATTACATAGCATATGTCCTGATTTGGAGGTTTTTTTCATGCAACAAGAAAACATCCTTATTGTTGACGACGAACCGCTCAATTTACAGGTATTAAGCCAGCTTCTTACACCGCAATATCAGATAAAAGTATGTAAATCAGGCAAAGATGCCCTTCGGATTCTTTCCGAAGGGCCTCTGCCTGGACTGATTTTGCTGGATATCATGATGCCTGAAATGGATGGCTATGAGACGCTTGCCGCCATCAAGCAGAAACAGGCGCTCAAGGAAGTTCCGGTGATATTTATCTCAGCGCTGGACAGCACGTTGGACGAGGAAAAAGGTTTCCGTCTGGGTGCTGTCGATTATATTGTAAAGCCGTTTCGTTCATCCATTGTGCGCGAGAGAATTCGAGTTCAGTTGGATCTGAAAAGTATCCGCGACCAACTGAAACAGCAGAATGATAACCTTGAAAGAGAGATCATCAGGCGAATCTTCGAGTATCAATGGATTCAGGATACTACGCTGAGCGTGATTGTGCAGCTCGCAGAAACGCGCGATACGGACACCGGAAATCACATTCAGAGGACACGGGAGTATGTGCGGATATTAGGCAAGTGTTTACAGCGGAGAGGGTATAACCGCGAGTACTTAAACGATGCGACGCTGGATCATATCGAGAAGGCGGCACCGCTTCACGATATTGGGAAAATCGGAGTTCCGGATACGATCTTGCTCAAGCCCGGCAAGCTGACGGAGCAGGAGTTTGAGATTATGAAGAAGCACTGCGAGATTGGCGGGAACGCGATCACAGAAGCGATACGAAAATCATCCGAGCGCAACGAATTGCAGACGCGCAAACATGCGGAAATTCCGATCACCTACCTGCAGGTAGCGAAGGACATCGCGATTTTTCACCATGAAAGATGGGACGGCGGCGGGTATCCTTACGGGATGCGCGGGGCGGAGATTCCGCTCGCAGCCCGCATGATGGCGCTCGCGGATGTATTTGATGCGCTGACCAGTGAACGACCTTATAAACAGGCGTGGTCATTTGAGCAGGCGCAGGACTATATCCTGGAACAATCCGGGAAACAGTTTGATCCGGAGATTGTAATGGCGTTTCAGGAAGAGGTCGCGGAATTCAGAGCAGTTTACAACAGATTGAAAGATCGGAAGTGACTCGAATGAGATCAAAGAGCGAGTTGTCGAACAGTGGATTGGAAAAGCGATTGTCCAGCATTGCTGCGCGATTGGCGAAAGTTGGCAGCTTCTACTTTGATGTGCCTGGGATGACGGGTGAATGGAGCGAGGAAATGTTCCATATTCACGGCCTTACGCCGGGCAGAACCCCGTCGGTACGGGAGATCGAAGAATTCCTCTCGCCGGAGGATGTAAGCAGATATCAGCAAGCGATTCAAAAAGCGATTACGGAGGGCACCGCTTATGAACTGGAGCTGGAACTCCATCTAAAGGACGGCGAGCGCCGCTGGGTCAGGGGCTATGGCGAACCGATCTATAGCGGCGATACGGTCGTTCGGATCGAAGGCGCGGTGCAGAATATTACTGAACTGAAACAAGAGGTTCGCAAAGCCGACGAGACCGATTCTCTCTTTGGGAATCTATTTGCGTTGATTCCCGATCTGTTCTTTCTTTTTGACCGGGATGGTAAAATCCTTGACTATCGCGCGCAGCAAAACGCCGAAACGTATGTGCCGCCGGAGATGTTTCTCGGCAGATATATTCAGCAAGTGCTTCCTCCATCGGTGGCGGAGGAGTTCATGCGGCATATGGACCGGAGCATCTCAACCGGCAGCGCGGTGACCTATGAATA
>CAYPEV010000003.1:0-37785 GCA_964409605.1 uncultured Christensenella sp.
GTTGAGCACGGTGTTCGCGTCTGACACCGACTGGCTGGAGCCGAGCATGCGCAGTTCGAATTTATTGCCCGTGAACGCAAATGGCGAGGTGCGGTTGCGATCCGTCGTATCCTTGGGGAAGTGCGGAATCACGTGGACGCCAATCTTCATCTGTGTCTTCTCGCGGCCGCCGTAGGCGGCGCCGGAATCGATCGCTTCCAGAATTGCGGAGAGCTCTTCGCCAAGGAAGATGGAGACGATCGCCGGCGGGGCCTCGTTCGCCCCAAGGCGGTGGTCATTTCCTGCGCTCGCGACCGAAACGCGGAGCAGGTCCTGATAGTCGTCCACCGCCTGGATCACCGCGCAGAGGAAGAGAAGGAACTGCGCGTTCTCATAAGGCGTTTCCCCTGGCTCCAACAGGTTCACGCCGGTGTCCGTCGAAATAGACCAATTGTTGTGCTTGCCGCTGCCGTTGACGCCTTCGAACGGCTTTTCATGCAGCAGGCAGACAAGGCCGTGCTTTTTCGCCACGCGCTGCATGATCTCCATGGTCAGCTGATTGTGGTCGGCCGCGATATTCGTCGTCGAGAAAATCGGGGCGAGCTCATGCTGCGCGGGAGCAACTTCGTTGTGCTCGGTCTTGGCGAGCACGCCGAGCTCCCAGAGTTCGTCGTTGAGGTCTTCCATGAAGGCCTGCACGCGGGGTTTGATGGAGCCGAAGTAATGGTCTTCCAGCTCCTGACCTTTCGGCGCGCGTGCGCCAAAGAGCGTGCGCCCCGTGAAGAGAAGATCGGGACGGCGGTCATAGTCCGCCTTGTCGACCAGAAAATATTCCTGTTCGTTGCCAACGGTGGTGGTGATGCGCTGCACGCCTTCGTTGCCGAAGAGCTTGAGAATGCGCATCGCCTGACGGTCGATCGCCTGCATGGCGCGCAGGAGCGGGGTTTTCTTATCCAGCGCTTCGCCGCCGTAGGAGCAGAACGCCGTCGGGATGCAGAGCACTTTTTCCTTGATGAACGCATAACTCGTGGGATCCCATGCGGTGTAGCCGCGCGCTTCAAACGTCGCTCTGAGTCCGCCGGAGGGGAAGCTGGATGCATCCGGTTCGCCCTGCACGAGCTCTTTGCCGGAGAATTCCATGATGATGCTGCCGCCGGGGGTAGGCGAGATGAAGCTGTCGTGCTTTTCTGCGGTGATACCGGTCAGCGGCTGGAACCAGTGCGTATAGTGCGTCGCGCCCTTCTCAATCGCCCAGTCTTTCATGGCGTTGGCCACTACATTGGCGACGGAGAGGTCGAGCCTCTTGCCTTCGCGAATCGCGTTTTGCATTGCCTTATACGTATCCTTGGGCAAACGCGCCTTCATGACTGCATCGTTGAACACCTTACAGCCGAATGATTCCGATACCGTACGCATGGTCATTTCTCCTCCTATACCCTTTCCTATACCCGTTTTATCAAAACTGGATCGTTCCCGGCACAGCCGACCCTGAAATACCGTTCGGCTGCTGTCAGGTTGACCGATTTTCTTCGTTGCGACCTATAAAAAGCGGCAACGACACAGCGGTATTTCCGCGGCGCCTTTGCCGTTTGAAATAATATGCGGATAGTATACAGCGCAGGGGTACGCTTGTCAACCCGAAATTTGTGCAGGAAATCCTGCGAAAAACATCAAAAAGCAGGTTCACATGTGCGCGGATGCACCAAAAAATATTTTTTCCGCCCTGTTATGCAGTTTGGGATCATATATCATTCAAAATGTTCTTGACAGGGAATTCCGTATTCTGTATACTCGCAGGAACAATGGCGTTCAAACAGGCGGATTTTCCGCCTGGTTTGGGCGTTTTTTGCAAAAAGCGCGTGCAAAAAGGCGCGAAGCGGCACAAGAAATATGCTACACTATGCTCAGAGGGCGAACCCTCGTGCGTGAAAACGCACGGAGCGGACGCCATACGATCCGGCGCCGCGGGCGCGGGCGATGTGTTCTATTTATTAATAGGAGAGGATGTGCGCGGAAATGATCTACACCGCACAGGAAATTGCCGACTATTGCGCGGCGGAGGATGTGAAGTTCATCCGGCTTGCGTTTTGCGATGTGTTCGGCGTGCCGAAAAATATCTCCATCATGCCGGAGGAGTTGCCCCGCGCGTTTTCGGACGGCATCTCGATCGATGCCTCCGCCATTCGGGGCTTCGGGGACGAGGAGCATTCGGACCTTTTGCTCTTTCCGGACAGCGAGACGCTCACCGTTCTGCCATGGCGGCCGAGCCACGGGCGGGTGGTGCGCCTCTTTGCGGATATCCGCCGCTCGGACGGCACGCTCTTCCCCCTGGATACGCGCAACATTCTGAAGCGTACGATTGCACACGCGCAAAACGAGGGCGTCACCGTCAACTTCGGCACGGAGTTTGAGTTCTACCTGTTCCGGCTGGATGAGGACGGCAACGCGACGAACATCCCCTATGACAACGCAAAATACATGGACATCGCGCCGCTGGATCGCGGCGAGAACGTCCGCCGGGAAATCTGCCTGACGCTCTGCGAGATGGGCATCCGCGCGGAAAGCTCGCATCATGAAGACGGGCCCGGCCAGAATGAGATCGACTTTCGCTATGGTGACGCGATGCGCGCGGCGGACAACGCGATTACCTTCCCGTCCGTGGTGCGCACCGTTGCGATGCGAAACGGCCTCTGGGCGGACTTTTCGCCCAAACCGCTGCCCAATGAAAGCGGCAACGGCATGCACATCAACCTTTCCCTTGCAAAGCCGCACAGCGAAGGCGCGCGGGATATGTTCATGGCGGGGCTGATGGAGCACATCTGCGAGATCACGGCGTTTCTTAACCCCGTGGACGCGAGTTATGCGCGCCTCGGCGAACACAAAGCGCCGCGGTATGTCACCTGGTCGCCCGAGAACCGCTCCCAGCTGATCCGCATCCCGGCCGCAAAGGGCGAGTATGAGCGCATTGAGCTGCGCTCGCCGGATCCGGCGGGGAATCCGTATCTCGCGTTTGCGCTGATTCTCGCGGCGGGTGCGGATGGCATCCGGCGCGGTCTCAAGGCGCCGCCGCCCACCAACGTCAACCTCTTCACGGCGGATCAAACCATCACCGGCAAGCTCAAGCAGCTGCCGCGCACGCGGGCGGAAGCGGCGCGGATCGCGAAAAACAGCGCGTTTGTGCGCGAAGTGCTGCCCGAGGGCATTGTTGAGGCCTATACCGTGAACGCGAAGTAAGCGCAGCTTCTCGCGCAAGAGATATGAGTCCGGATTCTGCCGCGCAGCGCATGCGTGGCATAGCAGCGAAGGAGAGTTGCGTTTGCCAAACCCCTACGCAAAGCAGAATAGCGTATTGGTCGTGTCCGGTTCGGAGCGCTCCCGCGAGACACTCGCGGAGGTGTTTTCTTCGACGCGCTATGCGCCCGTGGCGGCGCGCGGCTCCGCTGCAGAAGCGCGCAGGCTCGTGCTGGATACGCCGTTTTCGCTGGTGTTCATCAACACCCCTTTGCCGGACGAGACAGGCGCGCAGCTCGCGCTTGATCTCTCGAACAGCCGGAATTGCTGTGTGGCGCTATTGGTTCCGGGGGATCACTATGATCAGGTGAACGAGCAGGTGGAGGACGCGGGCGTGCTGACGCTCAGCAAGCCCTGCACGGCGCAGCAGCTGCGCCAGGCCGCGGCGATGATGAGCGCGACACGCTTCAAACTCGCGGATCTGGAGCAGAAGACCGCGACGCTGGAGGAAAAGATGGAGGAAATCCGCCTCGTCAATCGCGCGAAGTGGATGCTGATCGAACGCAGAGGCATGGACGAAGCCACGGCACACCGATATATTGAGAAACTCGCGATGGACGCGCGGCAGACGCGCCGCCTCGTCGCGCAGACGTTGATCCGCTCGCTGGACAACGACTGATTTGGACTTCTTTTTTCAGTTACAGAAACAGGCGCGGCAGACGCTGATTCGCTTATCTTCCATAGAGATTATTTTGTGAACACAAACCATCGCAGCAATAATATGCGGGAGCAATCCCGCTTTTTTGTGATACACTGGGGTTGCAGCGATCCACCATAGAATGACGCGACGCAAGGACCGCACCGATCTTTCATCCATCCCGTCGGAGGCATTTATGGAGCAGTTTGACGTTCTGATCGTTGGCGCGTCGAGCGCGGGCAGCTTTCTCGCGCGCAAACTCGCGGAAAACGGCCATCGCGTGCTCGTGCTGGAACAGCAGGCGAAGGAAACCCTTGGCCGCAGGCTGGATATCTTCCATGTCGCCAAGGCGGATTTCGCCCGTTTCTCTCTTCCGCAGCCGGAAGAAGCGGACGATTTCGCGTTTGAATTCTCCGGCGGGCGGACGTTCTCCGCCTTTGACCGCTACCCCAAGCGAAACGAGGGCGATGTCGTGGGCATGCATCTGCATCGCTACATCGCACGCCTGAACCAATGGGCACGGGATGCCGGCGCGGAGATTCGCTACCAGGCTCGATTTGTTGATTTTCGTTATGAAAACGGACGCATTGCGGGCGCGGTCTACGAACAGGACGGGCAGCGGCATGAAGCAGCCGCAAAGCTTGTTGCGGATTGCTCCGGCATCGCTTCCGCCCCGCGCAGAAAGCTGCCGGATGGATATGGCGTGGAAAACTTTGCCATCGCGGATGACGAGATGTTTTACGTGATTCTGCGCTATGTCGTCTATCACGACGCCAAAGACTATGTTTCCGGCACGCGCGGCTGGACCTATTATAAAACTTGGGAGGCGCCGGAAGGATGCGCGGACTGCGCGATCCTCGGCGTTGGCGCAAACGGCTCCTTTGCCGAAGCCGAGAAGGCGTTTGCCGCGTTTGCGCGCACGGTTACGCTCCCGCGCTACACCGTCCTGCGCACGGAGCGGGGCACGACGCCGTATCGCCGCTCGCCGTATTCGTTTGTTGCGGATGGCTTTCTCGTCTCCGGTGACGCCGCGTGCCTGACAAAACCTTCGGCGGGAGAGGGCGTAACCGCGAGTATGGTGCAGCTGGAGATCGCGGCGGAAGAGATCGGCCGCCTGCTCAACGAGGGCGGGGATCTGACCCGCGCGCGGCTCTGGCCGATCAACACGCGCTATGTGGCCGCGCAGGGCAAGGCATTCGCGGGGCAGCTGGCGACGCTGATCGGGGCTATGTCCACCACGGCGGAGGAGAACGATTTCTTCTTCCGGCATGATGTAATCTTTTCGGATCGGACGTTCGCGTCGCTTTCCCGCGGGGAGCCGCTCGTGTTTTCTGCAACGGAGCTGCTGCGTATGGCGGCGGTGATGCTCGGCGGCGTTCTGACACGAAAGGTGCGCGTTTCCACGATTCGTTCGCTCTTGCGCGGCATGCAAAACGGCGCGCAGGCGGAACAGCTCTACACGAACTATCCGGAAAACGAAGCGGGTTTTGACGATTGGGTGCTCCGCGCGGATCAGTTCTGGAAGAAGTGCGGCAGCATGGCGGAGAATGCGATCCGCTGACGATCGAACGATAACGCCATTTCCCCCCGACCGGGGGGATTTTTTTGCGCAAAATTCTACTTGCACGCGCACATCTTCGTGTTATAATTAAATAAATCAGTAATTCATTCGTTTATAAATAGTTTTCAAGCGTCATTTATGACCAGAGGAAATGGAATATGCGAAACAAACTCGACGAACAGATCATCCTCGACGCGGCGCTGAAGGTGTTTTCCCGCTTTGGTTACAAGAAATCGACGCTGGAGGACATCGCTGGCGAACTCAATATGACCAACACCGCGATGTATGCCTATGCCGCGAGCAAGCGCGATCTTTACGAGCGTACGGTGGCGTATGTGATGAAGCGCTGGCAGTCCGGCGTACAGCAGGCGGTGGAGCAGAAGCAGACCGCGCAGGAGAAGATGTCCGCATTGTGCGAAAGCGCGCTGTATTATCTCGCGCGGGATGCAGAATTCTGCGCGCTGCTGAAGAACGATCCGCAGATTTTCCCGATGTTTCCGACGGTGGATCCATACGAGGAGATCAATCGGGATTCCGTCCGGATGATCGAGCGCGTGCTGCTGTTCGGGCAGGAGACGGGGGAGTTTCGCGCGGTGGATGCGCCCGCGGTCAGCGAGGTGCTCTTCTCGATCTATAAAAACTTCATCATTCATACGTATATCAACAGCGAAGAGGATTATACGAGCCGTTATCTGCCGATCACGCTGGAGTTGATTTTAAACGGGATAAAGAACGTGTGATGCGCGCTGCGCGCGCAGGCTTTTTGATAAATAAAGTTCAACGCTATCCGGCAAAACCATTCTAAATAGGCACATCAGGAGAACGGATTCTCCCCAAATAAAACTGCATATCGGAAAGGAGCACATCACGATTATGGTCAAGTATCTCTCCGAAGACTGGCGCAAAGAGGTGGAGGCGCGCTTAAGCGCCCAGCTCACCCCGGAAAAGATGAACAATCTCACGTCCTCGATGAACAATCTCTACTTCCACTGCCCCGATGGCAAGAACCGCTATTTCTTCGTCGGCTTTGTCGACGGGAAAGTCGACAGCGTACAGGTGGGCGAAGGCGAAGGCCCGAAGGCGGAGTTTGTGATCTCCGGCGAATACGAGGTGTTCGCGAAGATCTCCCGCGCGGAACTTGGCGCGCAAAAGGCGCTGATGGGCGGCCTCCTCAAGCTCAAGGGAAACATGGTCAAGGCGCTGAAGCTCGCGTCCTTGGTCGATCGCCTCAACAAGATCATCGCAACGATCGAGACCGAGTATTAAGGGGGAAGCGAGTATGTTTGACAGGACAAGCCCGTTTTATATCGATTTCCCCGCGCGCATTGCGGCGATCCAGCGCGAGATGGCGAAAGAGAAGATCGATCTGTATCTTGGCTCCCGCCTTCGCACGATGAGCTGGACGACGGACGCATTCTTCCCCTGGCGCAGCTTTATCGTGATTCCCGCGGACGGGCTGCCGACTGCGTTTACGTTTGTCATCGACGCGGCGCGCGCCGCGGACGACAGCTGGCTGGACGAGGATCACGTGCTGGGCTTTGCACCGATGGGCGGGCAGGATCAGATCACGCAGATCTCCGACCTGATCAAGGACTATCTCCCCCGCGGCGGCAGAGTCGGCGTCGAAGCGGGCATGAGCAACTATCTGCCGGAAGGATACCTGACCTATTACGAATACAAGTCGTTTGAGGCAGCGCTGCCGGACTGCACGCTCGTCAACGCGCATCCCATCGTCGACCGCCTGCAGATGATCAAGGACATCGGCACGATCAACCGCTTCCGCGAGGCCTCCCGCATTGTGGATATCGGGCACGAGGCCGTGCTCGCCGCAATCAAAAACGGCGGATGGAAGGGCATGACGGAAACCGAGATCGCGGGACTTGCCGGCTATGCGATGCGCAGGGCGGGCAGCACGTTTGAGTGGTCGTTCACCGGCGGAAACGAGATTGCCGCGGGCTACCGCACGGGTCTTGCGGGCGGCGCCTGCACCCCGGCCTCCACGAAGAAGATCGAGGCGGGCGAGCCGCTGATGGTGGATATCCACGCGCTCTTCGGCCTCGCCTGCGGTGACCACAGCCACAACTATCTGATCGCTCCCGCGAGTGATCGCCAACTCTGGCATGCGAAGAACTTTGTGGATATGGTTTCGCTCACGCTCAAGACGTACCGCGCGGGCATCTCGCCCTCCTCGCTCGCCGAACAGATGATGGATTTTGCGGAGTCGCGCGGGTTTGCCGACTTCATGGTGCCCGGCTTTGAGCACGGCATCGGCATGCTTGGCGACGAGTGGAGAATCGGCAGGCACGACGGTCCGTTCCCGTATTGGACGGATCCGGATCACGAATATCTCGAAAACGAAGTGCTCATCTGCGCGATGCAGTACGCGTGCCCGGACGAGAACATCGGCTTCCGGTATGAAAACCCGATCCTGCTCACCAAAGACGGCTGCGAATACATGAGCAAATTCCCGTTGGGAATCGAAGTGATCGAGTGAAGGGAAGTAGGGGCTCCGCCCCAAACCCCGCTCGGGGGTAAAACCCCTGAAAACCAATTTTTTCAGCGCGACAAAACGGCGCGGGCTTTTGCCCGCGCCGTTTGTTTTTTCGCCTTAGTACTCCCACAGTTCGCCAGGGACGATGTCCGCCTTATGGACGGTCGTCGTGATATCGAACGTTCCGATAAACACCCGGTTGTATTCTTTGTCCCGGTCGTAAATATCCCATACAAGCCGAATCTCGAATGTATCGGGCAAGTACTTTGGCACAATCTGCATGAAGTGTCCGCGTGTGCCGCTGTCCCAGCCGTCAAATGTGGCAAACGTTCCATAGCTTTCCACCCACAGCTTAGCCGCCGCCACGGTATACTGCCCTCCCTTATACCAGCATTCCAGCTCCACTCCGTCCAAATAAATGTGCTGGACGGTATAGCCCGCCTCCGGTGGACAGTACAGTCCGTCGATCGTATACCGAATCGATAGATAGCGCTGCGTGGGGTCAAATCCAAGCCGCTCCAGTGTGAGCGAAACACCCCCTATGGTTTGACTGCCGTCCAGCGGGCAGCGCGACCTCTCGTTCAGGCCGTCCGCCGCAAGTCGCCGCGTTTCCTCGCACCAGGCCTCGCGTTCCGCGTCGTTCTTGGGCAGGGTGATTTCGCCCGTGCGCGGATTGATATAGAACGCAATCTGTATCCGCTCTTTTTCGATCGTAATATCAATTCCGTCACCGGTTTGGCCTGAATCGATTCCTCCTTCCCCAAGCACCGCCACCAGCACGGTTTCCGGCAAGTCCGCCTCACTTGCATACCAGGGCAGCAACGTCAGCGAAGCCAGTGTGGAGGGATAATCGCCGGTGTAATTCTTCCCCTCTTCCGTGTGCGGTTCGTATACCGCGCTGAGCTGCGTTCCGATGGTTTGGTAGCCGTCCAGATACATGTCGTAAAACGTATTCACGCCTTTGTTCTGCCAATTGCACTCGCCAATCGCGCCAAGAAGAACGCCGTCCTTGGAAGCCGCCGCGTCCGTGAGCGTAAACACCCCCTGCACGATATCGAGCTGCGTTGCTTCGTTGGGCATGCCGGCGAGCGCTTCCGCCTGTTCCGCCGCGCTCGCTTCCAATCCGGCCAGCGCTTTCTCAACCCACTGTTCCCGCCTTGCTTCGATCTGCTCTGTGGGCACAGTGTAGACAAAGTCGAACGAAAAACTCCCGAGCGCTTCTCCGCGCGTGTCGCCGCTCCAGCTGTAGAGCGTACAGGTCAGCGTCATAGGCATGCCGGACACGATCGTTTGATCCTCAATACGGAACCAGATTTCGTACTGCGCGCCAAGCGCTTCGCTGTCCGCGCGCGCAACGGCGGGCAGTGCCCGCACGGTTCCATCGGCCTTTCCATAAGCGTCGTGGGTTTTTCCGCCGGCCGACAGCACGTACGCAAAGTCGGTTAATCGGCTGTTATCCCCCGTTTTCGCGTCGCTCGCGTCGAACGCCACGTGCAGCTCCGGCGGATCCTCGTTCGCCCAGAAGCTCACGCCCTTGAGTTCCAGAGAAACGCCGTCCGCCTCGTCTGTGCCTGTGATCGGGCTATAGAAGGTCGTCCCTGCGATTGCTTCGTCCGCAATGCGTTCGGCCAATGCACGGCGATCATCCACCGCCTGCTCGCTTTGGACATACTCCTTTGCCTGCTGGGTGCTGCTCCAGTAGACCGCATAAGCCGCGCAGGCGGAGAGCAGCAGGAGAATGGCGGCAATCAGAATCAGCAGCGCTTTGCGCTTTGCGCTCATGCGCGGTTCCGGCGCGGGCATGCCCGCCGCCAGCGCACGGCATTCCCGATTGAGCCGCTGATTCAGGCGGTTCTTGAACGCCGCCGAAGCGAATACGCCGTCAAACGCGGCTTCATAACGATTCATAGCCTTCTCCTTTCAGCAGCGTCTTGAGCTTTTTACGCGCGCGACTCAGCCGGGAACTCACGGTTCCTTCTTTTTCTCCAAGCGCACGGGCGATTTCGACGATCGGCATCCGCTCATAGTAGTAGAGATAGACGGCATACCGATCGGATTCCGGCAAACGGTTCACCACATCCAGCACTTCCGTCGTTTCCGGCGGCAGGCTTGCCGCGTCCGCCTCCTCCAGCGGAACATTCGTGCGCCTTGAGGCGGATTTTCGGTAGTCCTTACAAAGGTTGATCGCCGTTCGCAACAGCCATGCTTTCTCGTGCGCGGCGCTTCGAAAGAGCGGATTTGCGCGCAGCAGACGCAGATAGACCGTCTGCACGATATCTTCCGCTTCCGGGAGGTTCTGCGTTCGGTTGATCGCGAGCCGCAGGAGCATGCTGGAATAGGTGTCCACAATCCGCGCAATCTCCCGCTGGCTTGGCAAGCCTGTTCTCTCCATTTCAACACCTGTCTTACATGATTTGCTTGAATCCGGTCAGACCGGCAAGCGCTTGATATCAGGAACACGATTCATCCGCCGGAATCCCTGCAATCAGGATATAAATTTTCCCGGTTCAAAAAAAGCGCGGCAAAGCGCCGCGCCTGAGAAAGATCGTTTATAGGAAAGGCCGTTCACTCGATGGGTTTAAACGCACTCGCCGGGTTGCTGCAGATCGGGCAGATGTAGTCGTCCGGCAGCGTGTCGCTTTCCAGCACATACCCGCAAATACCGCAGACAAAGCCTTTCTTCCGATTCGGCTCTGCGGTTTTCTCCGGCTCTGCGGCTTTCTCCGGTTCGGGTTTCTTTTCTTCCGTGACGGAGGAGAGAGGCACAAACACCTCCGCGCCATGCTTGCAGACCGGGCAGATGAAGTCCGCGGGCAGCGTGTCGCTCTCGTGGATATAGCCGCACACGGTGCAGAGCCAGCCCTTTTTCTGCGCGGCATCCGCGCCGGGCTTCGGCTTGATGTTCTTATGATAATAGTCATACGTCACCGAAGCTTCGCCGGAGAGCTTCCGCGCCTCGGTCAGGTCGGCTAAAAAGAGCGTATGCGTGCCACAGTCGAGCGTGCTGATCACCTTGCCGCTGAGCAGCGCGTTGACGCCCTCGGTCACATAGGTCAGCCCGTTGACGCTGCGCGCATAGGCGCTGTAGTCCGCAAACTTGTCGTAGTCCTTGCCGCTCTTGAGGCCGAAGCGCTGATAGACGTCAAACTTCGACTGCTCGGTGAGGATGGAGAGGTTGAATATGCCGCTCTTGAGCACCATATCGTGCGTCATGTTGGCTTTGTTGACCGTGAACGTCACGCGAAGCGGTGTGCTCGTCGCCTGAATCACGGTGTTGATGATGCAGCCGTTGTCCCGCGCGCCGTCCTTGGCGGTCAGGACGAACAGACCGTAACTGATGGCAAAGAGCGAGGTCTTGTCGAGTTCGCCCATGGGTACGTCCTCGTTTTTCGGTAACACCATGGTGTTTGCAATCGCGCTTGCCAGCGCGTCGATCTCGCTGAGCTGTTCTTCCTTGAGGGAGGAGCGGAGGCTTACCGTCTCGTCGAGCACGACCATGTCCTTGAGCGGCGCCAGCGTCTCGCGCATGAGCTTTCCGCTGACCGGCGCCCAGGAGCCGTTTTCGATGAACGCGAGCGTGCGGTTTTGGATGTTGTGCAGCGCAAGGTCGTGGATGAGTTCCTCCATCGTGATGAAGATGCCCGCGTTATACGTCGTCGCCGCGAACACCAGATGGCTGTAGCGGAAGCATGCCGCGACGATCTCCGACATCGGCACCACCGAAACATCGAACACCTCGACCTTGACGCCAAGCTCGCGCAGGCGGCTTGCGAGAATTTCCGCCGCGTTCTCTGTGTTGCCGTAAATGGAGGCATAGGCGAGCATCACGCCCGTCTCTTCGGGTTCATAGGTGCTCCAGCGCTGATATTTTTCTACATAGGCGGAGAAATCCTTGCGGTGCACGGGCCCGTGCAGCGGGCAGATCGTCCGGACGTCAAGATTGGCGACCTTCTTGAGCGCGGACTGCACCTGCGGGCCGTATTTGCCGATGATGTTGGCGTAATAGCGCCGCGCTTCGCCGACAAATGTGTTGTAGAAATCCAGCTCGTCGGCAAACAGCGCGCCGTTGAGCGCGTTGAAGGTGCCGAACGCGTCCGCCGAGAAGAGCACCTTGTCCGTGCGGTCGTAGGTGAACATGACCTCCGGCCAATGCACCATGGGCGCCATGATGAACTGGAATTCATGCTTGCCCGTGGAGAGCGTGTCGTTTTCCTTGACGATGATCGCGCGATCCAGCACGTCCTGATCGAAAAACTGGCAGATCATCTCGCTGGTTTTCTTCGTGCAGACGATCTTCGTGTCCGTGTATCGGCACAGAAGGTCCATCAGCGTCGCGGAATGATCCGGCTCCATGTGTTGCACAACCACATAGTCCAGCTTGCGGCCGTCGAGCACATGCGCGACGTTTTCAAAGAACACCTTCGCGACGGCTTTGTCCACCGTGTCGAACAGGATTGTTTTTTCGTCCAGAATCAGATAGGAGTTATAGGAGACGCCGTCCGGAATGGAATAGACGCCTTCGAACATGGCGAGCCTGCGGTCGTTCCCGCCAACCCAGGTGATATCTTCGTTTACTTTCCGCGTGCAATACATGCGCTTTGTGCCCCTTTCGTGTGCCTGTCTATCAAAAAATGGCGGTCTGTTTTTATCAAAACTGTCGCTTATCGTTTTACTTAAAATGCCGGATCGTTACTCTACCAAAAGAGAGGGTCTATTCTTCGATCAGAAACGCGGAAAATCCGCTGCTCTGCCGCTGTGTGCCGTCCGAGAGCACCCACAGTGCCTCGGTATCCGGCAGACGCTCGATGAGCGCCATGCCGTCTTCGATCGGCATGCAGAATAGTCCCGTGGTCAGCGCGTCCGCCAGCGCGGAGTCACTCGAGATCACCGAGATGGAATCGTATCGTGTGGAAGGCATCAGCGTATTTGGATCGATGATATGGTGATACCGCACGCCGTCCACGGTGTAGAAGCGCTCATACGTGCCGCTCGTCACCACGTTTTGACCGGAAACCGCCACCACGCAAAGATTGCCCTCTGCGTATGGATCCTGAATGCCGACCTTCCAGCCGGTGCCGTCGGGGCGGGTTCCGATCGAGCAGACGTTGCCGCCGATGCTCAGGAGCAGGTTTGTGACACCCTCTTTGCGCAGCGTTTCGATGATCTGCTGGCCTGCGTAGCCTTTGCCGATCGCGCCGACGTCCAGCTGCGTCTTGGGATCCGTGAGGTAGAGCGTGCCCGCCGCGCGGTCGATCACGATGTTACCGATATCCGCGTATTTGTTTGCGCGTTCCAGCGCGTCCATCGGCGGAAGCGCGGCCGACTCGGGGGCGGCGGTTCCCGCGTCGCGATAGCTCTGCCAGATTTCTAGCACGCTGCCCATGGCGATGTTCATGTTGCCATGGGTCAGGCGATCCATCTCGATGGCGTATTCGACCATGTCGAGGATCCGATCGTCCACCTTGACCGGTACAATCCCCGCGTTTTGATTCACGCTTGCGAGGTTGTTGATGTTGTCATACGTATGATAGATGTCGTAAAGCTGATGATACTCCTCAAGTAGCGCGTCGATGCGCTTGAGCGTTTCGTTCGCGCGCGTGTCGTCCGTGTCGTAGAGGACGATCTTGGTGACGGTGTCAAACGCGTCAAAATAGACCTGATCGTATCGCATCAGCGGGGCGCTCGCCGCGCAGCCGCCAAGCAGCAGATCCGGCAGCAGCAACGCACAAAGCGCGATCCGTTTGATTGTATTGCCTTGCTTTTTCGTGTGATTCTCCTGCTGTATTTGCTTGCGCAAACACGTGCGCAATATCGACTGTGCCTGTGAGCATTATTCCATGTTTTTTCGTTTGAATCAAGTCTCTCGCGGGGATTCTTGCTTGCTTTTTGCGCTGCCCGCGCCCTTTGCGGCGGCGGGATTCAGCCCGCGGAAGGTATAGCGCGCGATCAATCCCGTGAGCGTGCCCGTCACCGCCGCAGCCAGCAGCAGAACGGGCAGATAAGCGAGGATGGCGCGCGTCTCCACCACGAAGACGGCGACGAGCATCTGCGCGATGTTGTGGCTCACTGCGCCCATGATGCTCACGCCGACGACGCTCAGCCCCGGCATTTTCCGCGCGAAGATCATCACAATGAGGCTCAATACACCGCCCGCAAAGCTATAGAGCATCGCGGCGGGGCCGCCGAACAGCAGCCCGCTGACGCCGACCTTGAGGAACATCAGAAGGATTGCGCTCGGGATGTCTAAAAGATAGAGCGCGTAGAGCAGCACGGTGTTGGCGAGGCCGAGCTTGACGCCCGGTATGCCGGTGACGGGCAGCAGGTGCTCAAAATAGCCCAGCACGATCGCGACCGCGGTGAGCAGGCCGAGCTTGGCGATTGCGGAGGCGTTCCATCTGCGGCTCATCTTGCGTCCTCCGCGCCCGTGACCTCGACGGAGACCGCGTTCGGCAGGCAGACGATCCAGTTGTCGAGCAGCAAATCATCCGCATTTTTCGGGTCGATCACGCTGTGATGCACGCAGATCTGGTTTTTGCAGGTGGAGGACTCCATGTGTACGCCGTGTTCGTCGATGACGATCACGTTTACCTTTCCGTCCCCCTGATCCACCGTGATGGTTTGATACTCGTTCGCGGAGACCTGGGTATAGACCGCCTCGCCTACGTAGACCGTGACCAATGCGCCGGAGGTCTTTGGCGCCAGATAGCGCGAGGCAAGAAACGCCAGCAGCGCAAGCAGCAGCACCCCGCCAATCAGGATGATGTCCTTTTTCTTCATGCCGCGCCGCTCCTTTCATTCCTGATCAGAATTACGATTATTGCTATTGTACCACGCCCGCGCACAAACCCGCCAGTGCCCGCTTGTCATTGCGCCGGGAGCAGAGCATATGTGACATCGTTGCGGAATACTTTATTTTGATTGATATAATCAGAAACAAGCGTATCATCAGAATTATCTGATACAGAAAATCGGACGATACTTGACCAAACAAGAAAATTTCACAGGAGGTGTGTGAAAATGAAGGTACTCATGATCGGCGGTACCGGACTGCTGGGCAGCCAGGCCGCGCGGGAACTCATCTCCCGCGGGCACAGCGTGCATTCCATCGCCCTGCCGCCGCTGCCCGACGGCGCGCTGCTGCCGCCGGAGATGACGCTGACGCTGAGAAACAGCAATGAAATGACGGATGACGAACTGCGCGCGGCCTTTGCGGGCGTGGACGGATTCATTTTTGCCGCGGGCGTGGACGAACGCATCGAAGGCCCCGCGCCCATCTACGATTTCTTCAAAAAATACAACATCACGCCCCTGGAGCGCATGCTGCGGCTTGCCAAGGAGAGCGGGGTCAAGCGCGCGGTCATCGCGGGCTCTTATTTCTCCTATTTTGCGAAGAAATGGCCGCAGATGGAGATGACGCGCTGGCATCCCTATATCCGCAGCCGGATCGACCAGGAGAACATGGCGTTCTCGTTTGCGGACGAACATTTCGCGGTCTCCGTGCTGGAGCTGCCGTATATCTTCGGCGCGCAGAAAGGCAGAAAACCCGTCTGGGTCTTCCTTGTGGAGATGCTGCTCCGGATGAAAGGCGCGGTTCTCTATCCGCGCGGCGGGACGACGATGGTCACCGTTCGTCAGGTCGGGCAGGCGTTCGCGGGCGCGCTAGAGCGCGGGCAGGGCGCCAACGCCTATCCCATCGGCTGGTTCAACCTGACCTGGAAAGAGATGATCGCCATCATGAACCGGTATATGGGCGTACCGAAGAAGAAAATCATCACCATACCGAAGTTCCTGTTCGCCATGAGCGCGGGCCAGATTGAGAAGCAGCACCGCTCCAAGGGCACTGAGGGGGGCTTGCTCATGTCGAAATTTGTGGATCTGCAGACCAGTAACCTCTTTATCGACAAGGCGGAGGCCAGCCTTCCGCTCGGCGTGACGGACGATGACATCGACGCGGCCATCGGTGAATCCGTGCTCTTGAGCATGGAGGTGCTGGATCAAAAAGCGAAGGTCATCGACATGAAAGGCGAATAATTCCATTTTTTATTCAATACATCCACCACATAAGAAAAAGCCGGAACCAAAATTTCCGGCTTTCACTTTGCAAATTCGTTTAAAACAAAGAATCTTTTTACAGATAGATCATCGCAACCCAGGTCAGGCCCAGCAGCGCCACGAGCGAGAGCAGGAGTTTATCCCCCAGCAAGACCTCGACCGGATCCCCGTCCGAGTCCCGCTCCACGTGCAGGCTGTAGCTCATGCAGATCAGGATCACGAGCGGCACCGTCCAGACGATGTTCTCCGTGTTGATGCGCGCGATGGTGATCGGGTCTACCGCCCAAAGCGAATAGAACGCGATGGTCAGCGCGAGGCACATATACATATTCTTATCGAGAAAACTCTGATTATAAAACTGGAGCACGTTGCGCTTCGCCGTGTCGTCCTGGCGGATCAACTCGTTTCTGCGCTTGCCGAGGCCGAGATAGAACGACATCGAGATCACGGTCAGATACAGCCAGCGCGAAATCTCGATCCCGCCGAGGGCGGAACCATACAGCACGCGCAGCACGTAGCCGGAGACGAGGATTGCGACGTCGACGATGGGTACGTTCTTGAGCTTCATGCTGTATGCAAGGTTTAAGAGCAGGTAGATCACAAGGAACACCCACGCGTACCATTCCACCGCGCGGGAGAAATATTGCAGCACGGCCGTCGCGAGAATCAGGCACGCGCCGAGGAGATAGGCCGCGCGCTTGGACACCGCGCCGCTTGCGATCGGTCGGTTCTTTTTCGTCGGGTGCAGGCGGTCGCGCTCCGCGTCCCGAATGTCGTTGAAGATATAAACCGCCGAGGAAAGCAGGCAGAACGCGCAGAAACCGATCAGCGCGCGGACGAGATAATACGGCTCCAGCAGCTGTCCGCTGAAGATGAACGGCAGGAAGACGAGAATGTTCTTGATGTAGTGCTTGACGCGCATCAACTTCAGATATTTTTTCATCGTACCCTCGCAAATTCCAATTTTTACGCTTACGCGTTAAACGATGGGATAGTATCGCATGCCAAAGCGGATCAGGTCGATTATGCCAAGCGTATTGACGCAGGCGAGTGCGGCGACGGCGAGCGCCGCAAGTCCGGCGCGCAGCTTGGGCCGGCGGGACAAAACGCGCTGGAAAAGCATGTACAAAAGCGCGGCAAACGCCCAGAAGAAATAGAGCGTATAGAGCACCATCCCGTTTTCGGAAGCGCCCCAGCCAATCAAAAACAGCAGCACGAGCGAAAACCCCGCCCAGAGCGAGAACACACGCATGCGCGCGTCTTTGCGATACAGAACCGCGCTGACGGCGGCCAGCAGCAAAAGCGCAAATCCGGGCCAGTTGATGCTGGTTGCTGCATGCATCTGATAGGACGCGTGCGCATAGGCCGCAAGGTCGATTCCCGCGGCCGGCCGCGCGAAGCACGCGGAGACGAACGAGAGATATTGCAGCGCGCGCGCGGCAAAGCCGACGCCGCCCGCAAACGACGAGATATCCCGCGCGGTCTCAACGGCGCGGTTTAAAAGCGGTACGCGGCCAAACAAAATGAATACCGCGAGGAACGAAAGCCCCGCCGAAACCAGTGCGCGGAGTCGCTTTTGCGCGTTTTTTTCGTCAAAGAGCAGCGGGAAGAACGCGCCGCTGGTGAGCAGAGATCCACTCGCCGCGACGAAGAGCATCGTGCGCGGTTCCTCTTTTTCCTGCCAGGCATACAGAAGAACAATCACCCAGAACACGGAGAAAGCGTATTGTTCAAACGCAAGCGCAAACAGCAGCGTGGGGTAAGAGACCGCGAGCAAGAAGAGAAACAGCAGCCGATCCGCACCTTGCAGCTTCAGCACGCGCGCAAGCAGCGTAAAGCAGAAGAGCATCAGCAGCACCTGCAGCGAGGCGAGCGCGAGCGCATATGCATGCGGCACGAAGAACAGGAGCTTCGAAAGCAGCATCGCAACCGCGGAAAACGGCATTGAAAACACCGCGAACATCGGCTGGCGGATGTCGTTTTCATACGCGTTGACGAAGAGATACGCGTTTGTGGAGATCAGATTGCCGGAGTCCGTGGTGTAGACGACATCATACGGCTTGGCGCCGTAAAACGCGTTGGTGCTGTTGTAGGCAAGCGTGATCGCGACGATGGCAAGCGCGGTACCGATCAGCACAAAGAGCCGCTCTGCGCGGCAGGAACCGGCAAGCCAGCGCCGCGCGAAGCGCACCGCCCAATCGCAGAACAGATAGAACCACACAAACAGCGCAAACAACGCGCAGAGGCAGACAAGAACTGGCAGCGCCGCGCTTGCTGCGCCCGCGAGAAAGGACAGCGGAGAGGCTTCGAGAAACGGGACGATGACCTCCTCCGCCGTTGCGGCGAACACCGGGCGGTAGAAGAGCGCGACGGAGAACGCTAGCACGGCGCCACAGATCAGCGCAAGCGGCGATTTCGAGGCGAGTGCGGTCTGCGGCAGGTCAAAGCGAAACGCGAGGACCAGGCAGACGACAAGCGAAAGGAAGACGCCCGCGCCGATAAAGAGGAGGGAGCCTCCCTGCGACAGCAGGAGCGTCATCGCCGCGCCGGACAGCGCGAAAAACAGCTTAAGGGCGGTCGAGCCGCCTTGTTTCGCGGGCGTCGCGGCGGTTTGCGCGCTGGTATGTTCCATCTTCTCTCCCGATACAGTCGATCTATTTTTTTCGCGAAAATATGGAGCTGCTTGAACCAAACGGAATCGTTTTGCCGCATGGATCGCGAACAAAATTATGTTTCATTATAACAATCGCCGGAAGGAATGTAAACTCAAGCTGCGGAAAGCGGCCGCTTGATCCTCATTTGAGATTGGCTATTCTATCCGCAAAATAAAAATGTTAAAATAAGCTATCCAATGTCAAAACGGGATGCATTTCATTTCCGGGGTCATGATGAAAAGATCGTTCGAGGGGAGGGTGGTCGTATGCAGATCGCCTTGAATCTGGTGCTGAACACCACTCTGCTGCTCTCCATCTGCATTATATTCAATCTGTTTTATCAAAAACTGCACGCGCAAAGCATCCTGCATCGCGCGCTCGGCGGGGTCATACTCGGCATTGCGGGCATTGTGATCGTCACGATCGCCATTCGATTGCCCGACAACGTCATCTTCGATACGCGTTCGATCCTCCTGAGCGTCTCCGGGCTGTTTTACGGCGTGGTGCCGACCGCGATCGCCGCGGTGATCGTCGTGCTGTATCGCGTCTATGTCGGCGGCCCCGGCATGGCCGTGGGCATCGCTGTGACGCTTTCTTCCGCTGCGATCGGCATCCTCTGGCGCGCGCTTCGGAAAAATACGGAGCGGATGCGCCATATTGAATTTTACCTGTTCGGTCTTTTGATCCACATCGTCATGATGGTGTGCATGCTGTTTCTGCCGGCCGATATCATGCTCTCGACCGTGCGTTCCATCGCGCTGCCGGTCTTGACGATCTATCCGCTCGGCACGCTCGTCATGTGCCTGATCATCACCTATGAGAGCAGGAGCCTGAATACGGAGAAGCTCTTGAGCGCCAGCGAGATCCGTTTCCAAAGGGTCTGCGAACAGGCGCCGGTGGGCATCATCGTGGAAACCGATAACGTGGTGAGCTATGTAAACGCGGCGTTTGCGCGCATACTCGGTATGACGCAGGAGCAGATTAAGCGCGTCAGCTGGAAATCATATACGCATCCCGACGATCTGGATAAGGACCACACATTGTTCAAGCAGATGTTGAACGGAGACATCGACAACTATGACCTGATCAAGCGATATGTCCGGCCGGATGGGGAAGTTGTCCGCGTGCATCTGTATGTGGGGATCCTGAATCGCGCAAACTCCCTGAAAGAAAGCGATTATATCTGCATTGCGCAGGACATTACGCGCGATTTCGACCGCGAGCAGGAGCTTTTGGAGAGCGAGAGAAGACACCGCGAAACCTCCGGCTTTTTGACCACCATGCTCGACACCATACCGGATCACATCTTCTATAAAAACAGTAACAGCGTCTATCTGGGCTGCAACCACGCATATGAGCTGGCTTCCGGTATCACGAAGTCGCGCCTGGTCGGCAAGACCGACTACGATATCTATGACCGTGATACGGCGGATCTGTTTGTCGGCAAGGATGAACAGGTGCTGCAAAGCCGGCAGGAACACCGCACGGAGGAAACGATCGTCTACCCTGACGGGCACATGCTGATTACGGAGACGCTCAAAACTCCGTTCTTCACCGAAGACGGCGAGCTGGCCGGGCTCATCGGCATCAGCCGCGACATTACAGACCGCAAGAAAAAGGAAGACAAGATCGCCTACCTGAGCATTCACGACGTGATGACCGGCCTCTTTAGCCGGATGTATTTCGATACGGAGCTCTATCGGCTGGACGCAGCGAACGATCTGCCGTATTCCGTCATCACCGGAGACATCAACGCGCTCAAACTCACCAACGACCTGTTCGGGCACAACGAAGGCGACAAGCTCATCATGGAGACCGCGACGCTGCTCAAGGCGTGCTGCGGGCAGGGCATCGTCGCGCGGACGGGCGGAGACGAGTTTTCCGTTTTGCTGCCCAAGACGGGGGAAGCGGAGGTCGTCCGCATCGTGGCGTCGATTCATCAGGCCTTTGAAGAGCAGAAGTGCCAACCGCGCGAACAGAACTTCTTTCTGAGCATCTCGCTGGGGTACGCGACAAAAACGAGGGAGGAGCAGACCATCGGCGAACTTCTGAAAACAGCGGAAGAGCACATGTACCGGAAAAAATTGCTGGAGCATCAGAGCATTCGCAGCACGCTGCTCACCACCATCAAGGAGCTTCTGTTCTCCAAGAGCAACGAAACGATGGATCACGCGGAGCGCATGGCGCAGCTTGCGCGGCACATGGGCACGCAGCTCGCGCTGGGAGAAACGGATCTCGTCTCGCTTGAACTCATGGCGACGCTGCACGACATCGGCAAGATTGGCATCAGCAACAGCGTGCTCAGCAAGCCGGGCAAGCTGGAGGAGATCGAATGGACGGAGATCAGGCGGCATCCGGAGATCGGCTATCGCATCGCGCTGACCATTCCGGAACTGCAGGGCATCGCGGGATATATCCTCTGTCATCATGAACGCTGGGACGGAACAGGATATCCGCAGGGGCTGAAGGGCGAGGAGATCCCGTATATCGCGCGGATCATCGCCGTCATCGACGCATATGACGCAATGACGCAGGATCGCCCGTATCGCAAAGGGATGAGCGGCGAAGACGCGGCAGATGAACTCATCCGGCATGCGGGATCGCAGTTTGACCCCGCTGTCTCGCGTGTGTTTGTCGAGCGTGTGCTGGAACGCCCGTTTTTGCTTGCGCGGGATGCTGCGGAACAAGCGAAGGAAAAAGGGGACGCATAACGCATGCCGCTGGAAATTGTACGGGATGATATCACGCATATGCGCGTGGACGCGATCGTAAACGCGGCAAACGAGCGACTCGCGATGGGCGGCGGCGTTTGCGGGGCGATCTTTGCGGCGGCGGGGCCGGAGCGGCTCGCAAAAGCCTGCGCGAGGATCGGATTGTGCAAAACGGGAGACGCGGTCATCACCGGCGGCTTTGCGCTTCCCGCAAAGCACATCATACATGCGGTCGGCCCCGTCTGGCAGGGCGGCGGCTCGGGTGAAACGGAACTGCTCGGCGCCTGCTATGATAGCGCACTTCTGCTTGCACACCGCAGGAACATCCGGAGTATCGCCTTTCCGCTGATCTCGTCCGGTATCTATGGCGTTCCGAAGGACATCGCGCTGCGGGTTGCGACCGCGCATATCGGCGCTTTTTTACAGACCCACGAGATGGATGTGTTTCTTGTGGTGTTTGACCGCGCGTCGTATCAGATCGGTGAACAGCTGTTTCACGCGATCCGCGCGTTTATCGACGACCGATACGCCGAGAAGACCGCGGCGCTCTATGCGAGGCGAGACGCGTTATCCCGCCCGACGGACGTTGAAACACTTGCGCTCGACGCCGCATACACACGGCCTGCCCCGGCGAAGAGAACGGAGCCGATGGCCGCGCCCTGCGCCGCACCCTCGCGGGAAACGTTGGATCGCATGCTGCGGCGCGCGGGCGAAAGCTTCAGCGAGCGGCTGCTGCGCCTTGTCGACGAGCGCGGCATGACCGACCCGGAGGTGTACCGCCGCGCGAATATCGACCGGAGGCTGTTTTCCAAGATCCGCGCGAGGCGGGACTACCGCCCGACGAAAAACACGGCGCTTGCTCTGGCGATCGCGCTGCGGCTGAATCTCGACGACACGGCGGATCTGCTCCGCCGTGCGGGCTATGCGCTCTCCCCGAGCGACCGCGCGGATCTGATCGTGGAATACTTCCTGCGCGCAGGCAACTACAATATCTTTGAGATCAACGAAGCGCTGTTTGCGTTTGACGAAAGCCTGTTGGGGTCCTGAGACTGCGCATGGAACCGTCATTGCGCCGCTGCGCGGCGCGCAGAAACACACAAATCCGCCCGCACGTAAATTGTCGCCTCCGAGGCGACTTTTTTTTGCGCGATATCTGCTATTGTAACCCTGACGGCAACAGAGCAAACCGAAATGGGCCAACAAAGAAGATCATATTGAAGATCATATTCAGGAGGAGACAGAACGATGAAACAAGGTTTGACGGAACTCGTGTTTATCCTCGATCGATCCGGCTCGATGGGCGGGCTTGTGAGCGACACCATCGGCGGATTCAACGGACTGCTGGAAAAGCAAAAACAGGAGCAGGGCGAGTGCGTGGTGACCACCGTACTCTTCGACGACAAATATGAACTCCTGCACGACAGAATCCCGCTGCCCGCGGTCAACCCGATTACGCACAAGGAATATTATGTGCGCGGCATGACCGCGCTTTTGGACGCCATCGGCCTGACGCTGGAAAAGATACGCAGTGCGCAGGCGAACACGGCGGAGAACGGGCGCGCAGAGAAGGTGCTGTTCGTCATCATCACGGACGGAATGGAAAACGCCAGCCGCGAATATCGCATCGATCGCGTCAAGGAGCTGATCGAGCGGCAGAAGCGGGAAGCCGGATGGGAGTTTCTCTTCCTTGGCGCGAACATTGACGCGATCTCGGTGGCCGCGGGGTTTGGGATCACCGCCGACCGTGCGGTGACCTACCGCGCGGATGCCGCGGGGACAAGGCTAAACTATGACGTAGTAAGTGACACGGTGGCCTGCATGCGCTCGGGCATGCCGCTCTCCGTGGACTGGAAGGAACGCATCGAAAAGGACGAAAAGGAACGCAAAAGGGACAGATAAGACACGGACTGTGCGGCGTATGCCCGAACGGCTCCGCAGCAAAGGCAATGGGTTTCAGGCCGGACGAAGCAATTCGCGTCCGGCTTTCTTTACACTTGGGATATGCCATATTTGATTTGAATTTGATGATTCGGACATTAATTTTACAATTGGTGATTGAATTTGTGACATTGTATCGTATAATGCTTTGAGGGGTTTTCATGCTCAAAAAAACTGTCGCTGTCATTACGGTTCTATTGCTTTGCTGCGCCCTCGCCCTTATCGTTCACGGCGAAGGCTGCTTGATCGCGCGCGAGCAGGATCTGATGCTGGGAAACCTGAAAAGCCTTGATTCTGCGGAGGTTTTGGCGCTCAAGCAAGAAAGAAAAGTGAGCGACAGGGCGTTTTTATCGCTGTCCTACGGCGGCTTTGATCTGCCGGTTTATGACGAGGCAAGCGGCACCTCTCTTTTTTGTAAACAGATGTCCAATCAAATCACCGTCGGCAAAAACATCTCCTGTGAGATCGGATCAATCGCCGATGAAAGCGGCGTCACCATTTTGGCATACGATCGGGTAAGCTTTCGAACGTATCGCGTGGAATGGACGACGCTGCCGATCATTTGCCTGCAACCCGTCGGACTGCCGCTTGCAAAATCGATCGATCGCGACCTGCACCGGGGGATTGTGACGACGTTTGACAGCGAGACGGGCGAGGCCCGGCAGCGAATGGCGTTGCTTCGCACGCGCGGGAATTCAAGCATGCAATACCCCAAAGCAGCATACCTGATGAAGTTCGTCGATTTGAAAACCGGCGGCGAAGAGAGCGCCTCTCTGCTGGGGCTATCGGAAAACACGGAATATGCGCTGAACTCCCTGTATGAGGACGGAACAAAGATCCGCGATTTCGCCTCCCTTTCCTTATGGAATGCGATCCGCGGCGACGCACGGGACACGGCGCGCCTGTACGCGATCGATTTCGTCTACGCGGAGGTGTTTGTCGGCGGCGTATATGCGGGGCTTTATGGTTTTCAGGAAAGCACCAACCTTGCGTCGTTCGGCTTGGCAAACACCGGGAATATAAGCCTGTTTAATCCGGATTCGCATCGTATCCCGCAGATGGATACGCTGCCCGCATCCGGTGAGGAGTGGGACGAAATCAATCTGGAAGAAACGACGCAGGAGGAACCCTGGACGTTTCTTGGCAGCGCGCTGGAGAACATGTTCTATCGCGAGGGAGACGATTTCCAATCGGAACTATTTCAATCGTTCGATCGGGACAGTTTCGTAGACTATACGATCTGGTGCAATCTTCTGTATGCCAGCGACAATCTTTGGAAAAACATGCTGTTGCTTGCGGACCAGCGCGACCCCGCAAACGGGAAGATCTTTCCCGTTCCATGGGACAGCGACCAGTCGTTCGGTCTGATTTGGGACGGATCCATGCCGCTTCAGGTTTATGAGGATGCCGCGCGGGCAGACCAGCCGCTGCCCGAAGCGGGACCGCTGCCGCTGGGCAAGATTTGGGAGTATGACGTCGACGGCTTCCGCCACGAGGTTGCCGCGCGCTGGTTTTCGCTCCGCGAGGGCCTGCTGCGGGAGGATGTGCTGCTGGCAAGCCTCGACGCTGCCTTTGAGCGCGTAACGCAAAGCGGCGCGCGCGAAAGGGACGCGCTGCGATGGCCGCAGAGCCCGGTGTATATGGACAATTCGTTCATCGAATTGTTCATGCATCGGAGGCTGATGTACCTGGACGAGTATTATGCGGTTTATCGGTAAGAGGATTTCATTCACAGAACGGTCGACCCGGGCACAGAGACGAGCAAACGGAAAGCGGACAAACACGGATGGATGAATTTCGCAGCGAACACAAGTTCATTTGCACGCAGGGGCAGCTGGAGATCATCAAGGCGCGGCTTTCTCCCGTGTTGCGGCAGGACGCGCACCAAAACGGCGCATGCTACCGTATCCGCAGCCTCTATTTTGACGACGCGGACGATACCGCGTTTTTCGGCAACGACGCGGGCACGGATGCACGGCGAAAATTCCGGCTGCGCGTATATGAAAACACGCGGGACGGCGCACGCCTGGAGATCAAACACAAGCTGCGTGGCGGTACAAAAAAGGATTCCTGCTTCGTTTCCGCCGCGCTGTGCGAATCGCTCCTGCGCGGCGAGGCGCCAGCCTGGCGGGAGGATCTTGCGCAGCCGCTGAAGGAGCTGTTTCAGGAGATGCGCTTAGGCGGTCTCACCCCGAAGATCATCGTGGAATATGAACGCAGCGCATTTGTCTGCGCCGCGGGCAACGTCCGCGTGACGCTGGATCGAAACATTGCCTATTCGTGCGAGACGACGCGCTTTTTGGAGGATTCGATTCCGCTTGTCCCCGTGCTTCCGGCAGGTCTCAACCTGCTGGAGGTGAAGTACGATGCGTTTATTCCGGACTATATCCTGCAACTTCTGGAAACAGGAGACTTAACCCGCACAACGTTTTCAAAATTTTATCTGGCGGCCTTAGCGCAAAGGGGAGAGTATTTATGGTAAACGAGCTGCTCGAATATTTCACCAACTCGGATGGATACAGCTACCGTCACATGCTGCTGATCTTTTCCGTGATCTGCGCTGTTTCGTTCTATATCTTCATCGTCTATCGCGTCACGGCGAAGGCGACGGTCTACTCCAAAACATACGGCATCACGGTCGGCGGCATCGGCATCGTGACGGCGGGTATCATCATCGCCATGCAGTCGAGCTTTGCCATTGCGCTCGGCATGGTCGGCGCGCTGTCAATCGTACGCTTTCGCACGGCGATCAAGGACCCGCTCGACCTGCTGTTCCTCTTCTGGGCGGTGGGCGAGGGCATCATCTGTGGATCCGACCTGCTGGGGCTTGCGCCGCTCTTATGCGTGGTGATGACCGCGGCGCTGCTGGTGTTCAACAAGTTCCCGATCAAAAAAGCGCCATATCTTCTGATCGTCAACGCAAACACCCGCGCGGTGGAGGCGGAGCTTACGCGCGTGCTGCGCGAGAGCAAATGCGCCTATCGCATCAAATCTAAAAACATCACCAAACGCTCGGTGGATATGATCGTAGAACTGCGCGCAAAGGACGCAAACGCCATTCTGGACGAGGTGCACAAGATCGAAGGGATCGAGAGCCTCTCGCTTCTTTCCCACGACGGAGAAACGCGGTTTTAAGAACCGATCTCAGGCGCACGGCAAAGGCTGCACAACAAAAAACATGCACCGAACGGACGAACCGCGCGGTGCATGTTGTTCTTTTCCCTGCGGAATACGTGTCAAAATCAGGTGATCTTCTCCTGATTGATAATGCCGCCGAGCGCGGTGCGCAGGCAGATGCGGAGATCCAGCCAGAACGACCAATGCTCGATATACCAGATATCGCACAGCACGCGTTCCTCAATCGAGGTATCGCCGCGATAGCCGTTTACCTGCGCCCAGCCGGTGATGCCGGGGCGCACGAGATGCTTGAGCATATACAGCGGCACGGTTTCCTGAAACTGCTCCACATAATGCGGAATCTCCGGCCGCGGGCCGATCAGGCTCATGTCTCCCTTGAGCACGTTGAAGAACTGCGGCAGCTCATCGATGCTGGTCTTTCGCATCAGGCTTCCGAAACGCGTCTTGCGCGGGTCGTCGCTCGTGGTCCAGCCGGTCTCCTGCTCCGTGTTGACGCGCATGGAGCGGAACTTATACATTTGAAACAGGCGTTTGTTCCTGCCCATTCTCGTCTGGCTGAAGATGACCGGCCCCGGGCTGGAAAGCAGGGTCCCGATCACGGCAAAGAGCATGAGCGGGCTGGTCAAGACGATCAAAGCCAGGGATCCGATGATATCGAACAGGCGCTTGATCATGGCGTTGCTGGGATAGTCCAGCGGCGTTGTGCGGAGGTTTAAGAGCTTGCATTCGCCAAGCGATACCATTGTCGCGCTCGCTGGAATATAGTCGTTGTAATATGGAATGATGGAGATCTTTGTGCCGTACTTTTCGGTCGCGGCGATGATCTGCGGCAAAAGATGCGTCTGCTCCTGCTCCAGCGCGACGACGACCTCGTCAAGGCCGGGCTTTGCGAGCACTTCGATCCCACATGCGCCCCATTCGCCAAGGTAACTCAGTCCGTTGAGCGCGGGCGAGGCGCCGATATAGCCGTCTATGGTATAGCCGTACTGCGGCGTACGCTGAATGGTCTTTGCGTACTTCTTTGCGAGAGCGCCGCTGCCGATCAGAACCACGTGTTTGAGGTTATACCCCCTGCTGCGGTAATGCGAGAGCACCGCGCGCACAAACATACGCTTCGTGAGCACCAGGATGCTTGACAGCACAAGGAAAAGCGCGAGCGCGCCGCGGGAAAAGTCCGTGAGGCGGAAGAGGTAATACAGCGCGCCGGAGGCCAGCGCGATGATCGTATTGACGATTAGCACCCACTTGACATCAAACTGAAACGGCTTTGCGCGCACGGAGTCATAAAGTCGAGTCAGCTGATAACCAAGCACGCTGACCAGGCCCAACGAGAGTGAAAACCAGAACAGGTTGTGCGGAAGCAGCGCCGGATGCGAGGGATTATTCCGCACGACAAGCAGCCAAAAACAAGTGGCTCCAATATAAGACAGGCTGACGATGCAGAAGTCAATCAGCCGGTTGATTTGATTCAGTACGCGCTGCCATCGTTTGATCATGGGACACCCCTTGCCGGAAAAGTCAATTATTCCTGCCGAAACAGGTTTGCGCCCGCGTTTGCTCACTGCGCTTACTAGGCCTATATCTTACGCAATAGGGAGCGTTCCGTCAATCAAATTGCTGAAAACAATACAGGAAGCCGCGAAAAACCGGTTACGTCGACACATTTTTGATTGGTGGAAAACGGGAGGGATTTCAGAGGACCCGCGCGTGCAAATCACGCATCGCTTCCTGAAAAAACAGTTGAGCCCTGATACGTGCCGTGGGGTTCCTGCTGGATCGAGCGGGTCAACCTCCTCAATTTTGTATGCGGCAGGACGCCGCGCCGCCGGCAACGGTTGCAAAGACGCACACGAGCGGCGGGAAGAATGCGCGGCGCGGGACGCGTTTTTTCGCAGGCGCATGCGCTTAAGGCGCGTGTTTTCCGGGAAAAGTTGCACATTTTTTCTCTGAATTTTTCTGAAAAACACTCGCGGTGCGGTGAAAGTTAGAGTATGATAGTCTGGATATTGTGATACAAGCGCGCCGACAGGGGGACCGTGTCTTTCCGTGCAGAAATCGGCGCAGCGTAAAGAGGAGGTTTTTTCTTTGGATGCATCGTTAAAAAAGCGGTTGGAGCGCTTCGCGCTGGAAATCCGCGTCGGCGTGCTGGAGCAGATGAAGGCGCGCGGGTTCGGGCATGTCGGCGGCTCGCTGAGCATTGCGGACGCGCTGTCCGTTCTCTATGGCAGCCAGATGCGCTTTGACCCGAAACGGCCGGATTGGGCGGAGCGGGATAAGCTCGTCTGCTCCAAAGGGCACGCGGGTCCCGCGGTCTACGCGGCGCTGGCGCTCTCCGGCTTTTTCCCATATGAGATGCTCAAGACGCTCAACCAGCCCGGCACCAGCCTGCCGAGCCATTGCGACCGCAACAAGACGCCGGGCGTGGACATGACCACCGGCTCCCTTGGGCAGGGCACGAGCCTTGCCTGCGGCATGGCGCTCGGCGAAAAACTCCGCGGACGCGACGCAAGGGTATTCCTCATCGTCGGCGACGGCGAAGCGAACGAAGGCCAGGTCTGGGAAGCGTGCATGTTCGCCTCCGCAAAGAAGCTCGGCAATCTCGTGCTTCTTCTGGACGTCAACGGCAAGCAGCTTGACGGCTGCACAAAGGATATTCTCGATACGCTCGATCTGCCCGCGAAGCTCAGCGCGTTCGGGTTTGATACCGTCAGCATCGACGGCAACGACATCGAGGCGGTCTATACCGCCCTCGAGCGCACGAGAAACGGCGGGGACAAGCCCTATGCCGTCGTGCTCAACACGGTGAAGGGCAAGGGCGTTCCCGCGGTGGAGCAGGCGAAGAGCAACCATAGCATGACGGTTTCGACCGAGCAGTGGAACGAGTGGCTGCTTTCGCTGACCGCGCAGCTGGACTAAAGAGGAGGGAATAGTGATATGGAACTGATTTACGACGGAAGCATGGATTCCCGCCTGTTTAAGGATATTCTGGGCAAGACCATCCGCGAGATGAGCGAGCAGGACAGCGATTTTATCTATCTCGACGCGGATCTCATGAGCTGCATCGGCACCTGCGCCTGGGCGACGGAGCATCCGGAGCGCGGCGTCAACTGCGGCATCGCCGAATCGAACATGATCGGCGTCGCGTGCGGCCTTGCTGCGGCCGGCTTCAAGCCCGTGGTGCATACCTTTGGGCCGTTTGCCTCGCGCCGCGTGTTTGATCAGGTGTTTCTCTCCGCGGGGTACGCGAAGAACGACATCACCGTCATCGGCACCGACCCCGGCGTAACCGCGACGTTCAACGGCGGCACGCACATGCCGTTTGAAGACGTTGCGCTCTACCGCACGATCCCGACCGCGACCATCATCGACATCACCGATGTCCCGATGCTGATCAGCGTGCTCAGGCAGTGCAAGGATCTGCCGGGCGTGAAATACATCCGCGTCGGCAGAAAGAACGCGGCGAAGGTGTTTGCGGATGGGACGGAGACGCCGATCGGCCCCGCGATCACCCTCCGCGAAGGCAAGGACGTCGCGATCTTTGCCGCGGGCATCATGGTGCATGAGGCCATGCAGGCGGCAGAAACGCTCGCAAAGAGCGGCATCGACGCCGCGGTGGTCAACTTCTTCACCATCAAGCCTCTGGACGTGGAAGCTGCGAAAAAATACGCCAGGCAGTGCAAGAATATCGTGGTCGCGGAAAACCACAACCGCATCGGCGGCCTCTACAGCGCGGTCTGCGAGACGCTCGCGCGCGAGAACACGGCGAAGATCGACGTGGTCGCGGTCAACGACGAATATGGCGAAGTCGGCCCGCAGGACTATCTGCAGAAGCGCTTCGGTCTTACGGCGGAGCACATCGTCGAAACCGTGCAGGCATTGGTCAGATAATTCAATCGTCAGCATCGACAATGCGTCGGGAGAGGGGATTCGTCCCCTCTCTTTTTTCCGTTTCTCTGTGCGGCGTGTTGCAGATGCGGGCGGAACTGTTGCTTAAATGCACAAGATCGATTATTCTGTCTGTAATAAGGATGTAGCGGCGTTGCCCGGCACAGGGGCGGACGCGGCGGATGCGGCACAATTCCGAAAACGAGTCAGGAGAGACGGAACATGGAATTCCAAATCGTCGAAGGACGAATTTATTATGAAGACGAGCGAAATGAAGTGCTCGCCGAGGTCACGTATGTCCCGGTTTCCGAAGGCGTTGTGGACATCGACCATACCTACGTCAGCCCCGCGTTGCGCGGGCAGGGCATCGCGGGGAAGCTGATGGAGGCGCTCGCGGCGGATCTTCGCGCGCGCGGGCTCAAGGCCACCGCCTCCTGCTCCTATGCCGAGATCTGGCTTTCGCGAAACCGCGCGGCAAACGAGGACATCATCGCCTGAGCGAACGAGCGCATGGTTCCCGCGCGGAAGAGCCGCGACGAATGTAGAAAAAAAGTATGTGAACGAACTTTAAAATTTGCGTTTTCGGCCGTATGAAAAGCGTATTTTATGCCCTGTGTATGCAGGGAGCGTGTTGACAGCGAAACGCGCGCAAGGCTACAATCAGTTCAGGTTACAGGGTGACCTTGGCTTTGAGGAAGATCGATCGTGTGCCGCGGCGGCTATGCTTTGCCGGCGAAACACGTGTTTTTTCACCCATATGCACTAGGCGGGATAGCGCCGGAGAAAACCAGAGGTTCTTTGCATGCGGTATTCGGGAGCCTATGTGCCGGACGATGACCCGGCGGATCGTTGGGAATACGAGCGGGCGACGCGCCCGCGCAGGAGCAAATATGCATCCGGCATCCTGCTGCGCATCTTTGCCGTGCTGCTGCTCCTTTCGGTTGCCGCGCTGCTGTATGTCCGCCAGTATACCGTGACCGGCGACTCGATGGAGCCGACACTGATGGCGGGCGATCGCGTGTTTTACGTCGGGTTTACCCGTGCGGAATATGGTGATCTGATCATTTTCGACGCGGGCGAACCCTACGGGCTCGTGGTCAAGCGCGTCGCAGGGCTGCCGGGGGATCGCATCGAGATCACGCCCGACGGCCGCCTGATCCGAAACGGCGAGCCTGTGGAGGAAGCGTATATCCTGCCGGACGCGCTGGGCAACAGCGCGATGGAGGAGATCACCGTCGAGAGCGGCAAACTCTTCGTGCTGGGAGATCATCGCGCGGTGTCGATCGACAGCAGGGATATCCGCGTCGGGCAGATTCGGGAAGAGACGGTGCGCGGCATCGTGACCAGAATGCTGCGCGATACGCAGCCGGCACCATAAACGATTTGCGCCGTTTGATCGATCGATTCGGTCAAACGGAGTACGCGGCTTGCTGCAAGCAAGACGGCCATCAAAGGAACACGGTTCATGAAGCACAGCAAACGCATCATCGGACAACTTGCCATCCTTATCCTGCTTGCCACCCTGCTGCTTTCGCAGTTCGGGTGCGCGGGCGAGGTGGTTCGCGCGCTGGACTATACGCTCGAGAATGAACTCTACGACGGGCAGACGGATGCAACACCGCAGACGGCGGAAGAGACCCCTCCTGCGGAGACGACACTTTCCGCGGAGACGACCGCTTCTCCGGCGGAGGCGGCGACGCAAAGCCCAACCCCTGCGCCCTCTGCAACGCCGAGCCCGACCGTACCCGACGCGACAACGCCGGTTGAAACGGAAGCGGTAACCGGAACGCCCATGCCTTCGCAGACGCCGGAGCTGCATCGCCTGCGCGTCTTCGTGCAGGATGCGGCGGCGGCGCCGCTGGTCGGCGCGCGCGTGACGCTGTTTCAGGATGACGCGGTGCTGTTTTCCGGCATGACGGGCAGCGACGGAAACGTCTCCTGGACCTTGCCGATCGATCACACCTATCGGGTCAGCGCTGCCTTGTCCGGCTATCAGGCTTGTGACGGGGACGGCGGCGTATACGATATGGCGCAGGATGTTTCGGTGAAGATTACGCTTGTCCAAAGCGGACAGACGGGCGACCCGCTTGCAACGCCGACCCCGCTGCCCGTGCCGGACGGCGCACCGGGCAAGGTGCGCATCGGCGCGGACGATGTGACGATCCAGCCCAAGCAGGCGTTCTCCCTGCTGGACGGTGTGAGCGCGCAGACGGAGTTCGACCAGCCGGTCGCGGTCTGGGTGGTTGAAAACGGCGGGTTTTCCGCGGACATGCCGGGCGCATACCGCGTGACCTACGGCGCGTTTGAAGAGGGCGCGCTCGTCACCGCGATGCGTACCATAACCGTCGAAGGCGAAGCGGAACCAACCGGGACTGAGCAGCCGCATGCGCCCAATGGCAGCAGCTAAGAGCGCTATGAAGTATTGATGGAATACCACGAGCTCGCGGGCGACGCACTGAGCGAACGCATCGCTGCGCTGAACGCGGCGTATCAGCAAAAAGTAGAACAAGCGCTTGCCGAAAACGCGGAGGCGCGCATCCTTGCCGCAGCCGCCGCGGAAAACGACACGGACGACAGGACCACCGCCGCAAAGGATGTGCAGCAGACGCAGGACATCCGGGTGACGAACTGGCCGGATGTGCTCGCGACCTTCCTTGCGCAAAACGTATCCAGCGAAGAATGCCCGCTGAACGCCTATCTATTGCAGGATATTCCTCTGGATCGGCTCGACGGCGTATTTTGGGATATGAACCCGATCGAGGTGTTCCGCATGGACGGGACGGCAAATGTCCTGCTCAGCGCGAAAACCTATGAGGATATGGCGGAAGATTACGGCATGAGCGCGAAGCGCAAGAGCTTCCTGTACGAGCTCATGCAGCCGGAGTTCCAACGCACGTTTGCCTCCATGACCGGCAACGTCGCGTTTACCGACGCATCCAAGGAAAGCATCGATGCACTGCTCGCAACTTTGCCCGAGGATGCAAATGTCGAGCGCAAAGAGGTGGTGGAAACCGCGCTTTCGCTGGTCGGCAAGGTTTCCTACGTCTTTGGCGGAAAATACAACCGCCTGGGCTGGAACGACGCCTGGGGCAACGCGAACGAGGCGCAGGAGGGTGAGACGATCAGGATCTCGCGTGACAAAGGACTCGATTGCAGCGGCTTTGTCAGCTGGGCATTCATCAACGCGGTCGGAGACCCTGCCGTGCTGCGCGTCATCGGCAACGGCTCAAGCAACCAGTGGGCGCATTCTACCGCGATCGGCTGGGATGAAGGCCGTCCGGGCGATCTCGCGTTCTATTGCGCGCCGGGTGAGCGGCAATATAACCACATTGGCATCATCGTTGCCTTGGACGACGACGGGAGCTATCTCGTCGCGCATTGTTCCTCTCTCCAGGACGGCGTTGTGGTAACCGACGGTTGGAGCACGGGATTCCGATATTTGCGCAGGCCAGCATTTTTCCAGTAAAAATGAGAAAACACGTTGATAAATATGGAACATTACATTATAATGAAAAATGTAACGGTTTTATGTAATGGTTATGCAGCGGAAATAGTATGATTTGAAAGCCTTACGCCGGTAAAAGGACAAAGAAAAATTACAATGTAACGGCAGAATACGCTGTTTCAACGTGCATAATCACTTGACAACTGTTTCTGTATTTGATATTTTTTAGAGCGTGTGAATTTGTATACGCCGGACATGATGCATGGGACAGAAGCGGACAAACGCACGCAAGACTGTTAATTATTCATGAACTTTCGTGGTTTTTTATGCAATCGTTCCGTGATTCGGGTAAGATAGAAAAAAGCGGATTTATAGGATTTACGGGCGATTTGCCGCAGGGCTAACCACCGTGTGACGAAAAAAATTCAGCGCATATTAAGTGAATGCAGCGCGATATGCAAGCGGAGACAACCCCACGGAATCCATTGCAGAAAATATCCAAACAGCCGGGTTTATGTGCGGAAGACTGTATCATATGCAAAGTCAGAGGACGCATATTCGTTTACAATCGGTGGTATATGCACTGGCGACGGATACAACATGCGGTGCCGCGCCTTGAATCATGAACGCGAAGCGGACGGACCGCGCGCCATACCCGACCCTGGTTTTTAATTTGGACGGGATATATCCACAAGCCGGATGAACGGCCGATCGGCCGATGAAATACGGACGGCGAATGAACCGAGCGATCGATCACACGCCGTGACGGAACAGAACGCATCACACGCCGCACCTTGATAGCTGTATATAAGTGCGATTCTTCCCACGTAAATGGCACAACCCGCTAAAGCGGGCGTCGCAAAGCTATAGGGCCTACCGGCAGCGTTTGCCCACGGCAGCCAGTTCCCGAATGAAGAACTCACGTTTCACACAGCGGCTTGGAAGACAGGCTTGGTTGTGTTTTAATCAAACGGCGGCGGTTCGAATTCGGTGGGATTTGAGCCGTTATTTATTTTTATTGCGGTTCGACCGGTATCGGTTGATCATGGATCAGGGTAATTTTTCGTGTGATTTGAGGAGAGACAGACATGCAGGTTTATCTGCCGGTACTATACGGCGCTGCACTGGGCGCCGGCCTGGCAGTTCCCGTGCGGCTCCTGTGCGCGCTGCTGCTCAAGCAGCGGGGCATCGCCCAGACAATGGGGCGATTACATACTGTAATACTGATCGTGAGCATGGCCGCCATCGGCGGTGTGATCGGATGGCGCGCCGGGACCACATTTTCCGGGCTGTATCTTCTTCTGCTGCTGTTCGTGTGTGCCTGCACGTTTTATATCGACGCGGTACGCCGTATCATTCCAAACGAGCTGGTGCTGGCGATCATCATTCTTGCAGCGGCGTTTGGGCTGATGGGCGCAATCCGGTTTCAGATCGTTCCGTCGCTGCTCGGTCTTGCGGTATGCTTTGTGATCTTCTTCGTACCCGGCTTGTTCGGGAAACAAGTCGGCGCGGGGGATGTCAAGCTCGCAGCCGCGATGGGCTTCGCTCTGGGACTCAGGGGCAGCCTGTACGCGGTAGCCTGTATGGGCGCTCTGGTTTTGGTGTATGTGATGGTCGACTTTCGTGTGCCGCTGCCGCAGCGGCTGAGAGAGATGATTCCGATGGGCCCGTTTCTGGCGCTGGCGCTGATCGCGATGTCGATCATTCTGCTCTAGCAATCCAGCCAAAAACACATAGGCGGATGTGCCAATTACGAAACAAATTCTATTTTTGAAGCAATCCGGTGCACACCCCGATTGCAGGGGTGCATTCACACCGGTCAATTTCGCAGTCTGCAGCGGATGAAAACGATTCACGTTTCAATTCTGCAAGAAGGCTTGCGAAGAATCTCGCGGAAAGGAGGATTATGAAAATGAAAAAGTTCTTTATGAACGAAGAAGGCCAGGGCATGGTGGAATACGGTCTGATCATCGCGCTGGTCGCGGTTGTCGTCATCGGTGCCATCACGCTGCTGAGCGGCGGTATCGAAGGTGTGTTCGGGAAAGCAACGACGGCCCTGAACGGCACTGGTGAGTAATCATCCTTGAGGTTCACAAGGGAAGGATGCAAACGATGAAACGTTTGTTTTGGGAGGAAGACGGTCAGGGCCTCGTCGAATACGGCCTGATCATCTTGCTTGTGGCGCTGGTCGTCATCGGTGCTTTGTCGCTGGTTGGAACCGATATCGTTACGTTTTTTACGAATTTCAGTGAGAATTTCTAAAAAAGCGGAGCACGCTCGTTTCGGCGAAAGTGCAGGCAAGCATGAAGAAAAGATGAAACTGACCTGATTTGTTTACACAACTCGTTCCAAACGACTTGCGTTGACTTTGATTTGTGTCCGCATCCCTGGGTGGGAGGGCTCCAAAACTGACCTTATTCGAGTTGGCGCCGAGGGTATGTTTACTCGCCGCGCGTCCAGACGAAAGCCAGAATTTCCGGAATGAGAACGACCGCTGATGACAACGGGCGTTCTCATTCCGGCACTCATTCTTTTACCGATGAAACTCAATCGTTCTTCCTTCTTCCGTATCTCTGGCGCTGCGGCCGTGTGTTCGCGGCGCGAGAGATGCAGAGGAAGCGATCAGACCTTCCGAAGAAAGGAGCGGCAATGAAGCCTGTTTTCGCAAAGAAGCACCCCGTTTGTTTCAAGCGGCAGCGCGCATGGATGCGGCGCGAAGGGGGTCAATCGGCGGTTGAACTGGCTCTGACTCTGCCGCTGCTGCTGTTATTGATTTGCGGCATGTTGGAGATGGGATGGCTCGCGTCCACGCGGCAGGTGATGGATACCATGACGCGGGAGGCAACGCGCGCGGGGATCGTCGCATCCTCCACCACCGCTTGCACGACCACGGTCAACACAACGATCACAAACAAGAAGCCAAGTTATATGAAGAATACGATCTCCGTCAGCGTGACGTTCTCCAAGCCGTCCGACTTTAAAAGCGGAGACGTCACGGTCACGACGGGATATGACCTGCCAACGTTGACGCCGCTGACCGCGTTTCTCGCGCCGGGCGGAAAATATCACATCGTTTCGACCTGTACGATGAAGGCCGGCTAGCAAAAAAGCCGCAAGCAAACGAACCGGGCCGCGCCAAGACAGCGGCGCACCGAACGCAAGAAAAACGAGATGCCGGAAAAAGACGAAGATCGCAGCTGCACCGCTTGGGGCGGGCGTATGCGCCGGCTGATCCGGCAGGAGGACTCTGATGAAGAAAATTGTCTTATTCGCTCTGATTGCCGCGCTTTGCGCAGGCGCGCTGCTCTATTTTTATTTGGGCAAACTCGAAGCGGAAAAGCAGGTCAAGGTGGAGTATGACAGCGTGATTGTCGCCGCGAGCAATATCCCCGCGTATACGCCGATTACGAGCGATATGGTCACCCTGAAGCAGATTCCGCTGGGGTATGCCCATCCGCTTGCCGCACACACGCTGGAAGAGGTCGTGGGCTATGTGACCGAGAGCGATATCATAGAGGGCGAAGAGATCCTGCCCGCTAAGCTCAAACAATTCGGAGAGACCGACAGCGGGCTTTCCTACGTCGTGCCGGAGGGGATGCGCGCCGTGACCGTCTCGGTTGACGAGGTTTCGGGCGTCGCAGGATTTTTGCAGCGCGGGGACTATGTGGACGTGATTTCCTATACGACGACCACCTATGTGCCGGCGGAAGCGCCGGTCGTGCCGGAGGGTCAGACGCCGAGCGCGGCGCAACTGCCGCAGACGCTGAGCACAACGCTGGTTGCCGCGCAAAACGTGCGTGTGGCTGCGGTCGGGAAATCGTTTTCCGGCGCCGCGGCGACAACGGCGGACGGCGAGACGGAAAGCGGATACAACAGCGTCACGCTGCTGCTCTCGCCGGAGGACACAATGCGCGTCGTGCAGGGTGCAAAGAGCGGCTCGATCGTTTTGATTCTCCGCGCGTCGGGTGATCATTCCCCGAACACGCAGCCGCCGGTTATCAAC
>CAYPEV010000004.1:0-29511 GCA_964409605.1 uncultured Christensenella sp.
TTCCGTTTCCGCTGCCGCTGTTGGAGCCGTTACGGTAGTTACCGCTGCCGGAACCGTTTCCGCCGGAGGACTGGCTTCCGTTCCCGTTTCGATAAGAACTGCCTGCGGCGTTTGACCCGTTTTTCGCCGCGCCGTTTGCGCCGGAAGGCTGAGCGTCGTTGCCGGTTCGATACGTGCCGTTCGTCTGCCCGTTTGCGCTCACCGCGCTGTAATTCGTGCGGTAGTTTTGTGCGCTGTGGCTGGCTTGCGTTCGCGCGTCGTATGTCTGCGGTTGTTTGTTCGTCTGCGTATAGCCGGGTCCGGCGGGATATCCGCCCTGCCGCGGCACATCCGTTTGCGGCATGGAATCATACGCCGCCCGGTAGTCTCCGCGCGCGAAGCTACCTGCGGCAAAAGGAGCGCCCGCCTGCGAATACATGGCCGCACCAATTGTGCGCGATTCGCCTGACTGCGCTCTGCCGGAAAAGGATCCGTTGCCGTAAAGCCCCGAATCCGCTGCTGATTTTTTGTCTGGGAGCGTGCCGTAGTCGTTTATGTTCATAGCGTTCTCCTAAGATGAAATTCTATGGAAAGCGCGTCCATTTTGCAATAGCAAACTAAATATTGTAATACATTGTTCAATATTTGCCCGTACCATACAACATATGGTGTTAATTCGTCTCGCATCATACACGCGAACGGGGAAAAATATGAACGGAGCAAGGCTTTTTTGACAACAGCGCACGCATTCGCTATATACAAACACAGCGCGCGCAGGAACTTCCGTGCGCGCGCTGTTCAATTCCGGTTGTTTGATCTGGCTTGAGGCTATTTCAGTCTCTATTTTCCTTTCGCCGCGACTGCGGCCTGCATGATTGCCTTGGGGGTCGTCTCCGGATCATCCACGCGGACGAACGGCTTCCCTTCCGGCAAAAAGCGTTCGCGCTGCGCGCCGGAAAGCCGGTCAAACGCCCCGCTGTCGTCCACGGCGACGATCCGCGCCATGATGCCTTGTACGGAAAGCATATCTCCCGCTTTGAGGATCAATTCCGCTTCCGCGCGCGAGGCGACCAGGACCACGTCCGGTCCATGCTTCGGTTCACGCAGGATCTCCGCGCAGATGGGCAGCGCGGCGCCTTCGCGCGAGAAGAGCTTGGTTTTGAAGAGCATTACGCCGAGCAGCGTCGCAACCGCGGCACCGACGACGCACTGCATCGTATTAAACGGAATGTTCACAATCGCGCTGGCGGAGCCATAAAGCAGCGTTTCATAGAGAAAATACCCGACGGGTACGATGAGCGCAGCCACGTAAAGAGCGGCATATCGAATCTTTTTCTGTGTTCTTGCGAACAGAAGCCCCGCCGCCAGCGCGACAAGGCCTTTGATCACGAACGTCGCGGGGGCATAGACGGTATATCCCAGCAGCACGTCGGCAAGCGCGGATGCTGCGCCTGCGCAGAGCGCGCCCCAGCCGCCGCCGAGCAGCATGCCGGCGAGCAAAACGCCCGCGTCGCCAAGGTTGATGTAGCCAAGCCCGCCCGGCATCGGAATCGATACCAGTGTGGTCAGCAGCAGGATGCTTGCCGCAAGTACACCCGCGGTCGTCAACCGCCGGATGGATTGCGCTTGTTTGGTCTGCATGTCGTTTTTCCTCCGTGTTTTCGCGCCGGCGGGTACCCCTCGGCTGATCGTTTAGGTACGGCCGGATCGCGATGCAAGTCCATTGATTCTTGATCAGGTTGCCGGAAACAATGCTCTTGCAAAGCTTTTCTCTATTATATGCATTACGCGACAAAATGCAACTTCATTTGCACACGTATTTTACCGCAGATCACTCCGCTTTCTCCGGCAGAATCGAAGCCGTTGGCGCTGTGTTCTCCGGCTCATTGGCGGAATTCGGCACAAGAGCCCTTCCCTTTTCCATTTTTGTATTGCGCACGCTGAGCATAACGCCGAAGATAACGATTGCACCGCCGATGATCTTGCGCAATGTCACCTGTTCGCCCAAGAGCAGCCAGGAGAAGAAAACGCCGATGATCGGCATGAGATTGAGCATTGAGGTGACGGTGCTCGGCGCCATGGTCTTGAGTCCGCGATTGTAGAGAAGGTATGCAACCACCGAGCAGAACACACCGAGGAACATCATCATCGAAAACGAGAGCAGCGTCGGTTCCCGCCATTGTCCACGCTCCAGCAAAGCAAGCGGCAGAAGGAAGATTGTTCCAAAGAGCGTTGTGTAAAACTGAAGTGTGATCGGTGGGTAATGATTGACCACGCTTTTCATCATGAAATTATAGACAGCCCAGCCGATCCCGGCGATGATGAAGAGAATAATCCCAAATAGTTCTCCTTTTACGCGGGATTCCGATTTCACATAGGAAAGAATAACCACGCCGACGATGGCGATCAAAATCGCGACGATCTTGATTCCGCTGAGCTTTTTTTTGTAGATCAGGCTTTCCATCAGCAGCGTGATGATCGGGTACGATGCGATGATCAGCGTCGCGCTGGAGGCGGACGTCCACTGCATCGCAATGTTTTGCAATACGGCGTAGAGCATGATGCCCGTCAATCCGCAGACTGCGACGGTGAAGATGTCTTTTTTCTCCAACTTCACGCGGTTTTTCGGCAGCAGCGTCAGCGCACCGAGGATCAGCGTCGCGACGACGAACCGGACAACCGCAAGCGTCAGCGGCGGGTATGTGGTGTATGCAATCTTGATGGCAACAAACGAGGATCCCCATAAGATAAGCGCGCCCAAAACAGAGAGTATGGCAATCGCGCCGGATCGATTTTGCTGTGACACAGTTGTGTTCCCCTAACGTTGATTTTCCGTGAAAAAAGGCTCCGCAACGGACTGCGGCGGTCAAATTACCTTATTCCTTTTCCGTCGGATTGTCAAGAATTGTATATGATATATCGGAAAGAATCTTGTATGATATTGCCATTTCACAAAAGGAAAACAGCTCCCCCTAGGGAGGAGCTGTTTGGATCTGCTGTTGCTTATTTCGCCTGTGCGATGGCAACGGCAACTGCAACGGTGGCACCCACCATCGGGTTGTTGCCCATGCCGATGAGGCCCATCATCTCGACGTGCGCCGGAACGGACGAGGAGCCCGCGAACTGCGCGTCGGAATGCATACGGCCCATCGTATCGGTCATGCCGTAGGAAGCGGGGCCGGCCGCCATGTTGTCCGGATGCAGGGTGCGGCCCGTGCCGCCGCCGCTCGCCACGGAGAAATACTTCTTGCCGTGCTCGATGCACCATTTCTTATAGGTGCCCGCGACCGGATGCTGGAAGCGCGTCGGGTTCGTGGAGTTGCCGGTGATGGAAACATCCACGCTTTCGTGCCGCATGATGGCGACGCCTTCGTTGACGTCGTCCGCGCCATAGCAGCGAACCTTCGAGCGGTCTCCGTCGGAGAACGCCTTCGTGCTCGTGATGGCAAGCTTGCCGGTGTAATAGTCATATTCCGTCTCAAGATAGGTAAAACCGTTGATGCGGGAGATGACGTACGCCGCGTCCTTGCCAAGGCCGTTGAGGATGACCTGGAGGGGCTTGGTGCGGACCTTGTTCGCGGTCTTCGCGATGCCGATTGCGCCTTCCGCCGCGGCGAAGCTCTCGTGGCCCGCGAGGAAGCAGAAGCAGTTGGTCTCTTCGCGCAGGAGCATGGCGGCGAGATTGCCGTGGCCGAGGCCTACTTCGCGCTGATCCGCAACCGAACCGGGAATGCAGAACGCCTGGAGGCCGACTCCGATGGCTTCCGCCGCTTTGTCCGCTGCGGTGGCTCCGGTCTTGATGGCGATCGCCGCGCCGATAGCATATGCCCAGCAGGCGTTCTCAAACGCGATGGGCTGGATGCCGCGCACGATTCCGAACACGTCGATGCCCTTTGCGTCGCAGATGGCTTTGGCTTCGTCAATGCCTTTGATGCCGTATTTCGCCAGTTCCGCGTTGATCTTATCGATTCTTCTTTCGTAACCTTCAAAAATAGCCATAGCTGCCTCCTTACGCTTTCCGCGGGTCGATAACCTTGGCGGCCTGGTCGAAACGCCCGTAGGTTCCGATATTCTTTTCGTACGCTTCCTTCGGATCGACGCCCTTCTTGATCGCGTCCATCATCTTGCCGAGGCTGACGAATTTGTAGCCGATGATCTCGCCGCCTTCATCCAGCGCGATACCGAGGACATAGCCTTCCGCCATCTCCAGATAGCGCGGGCCTTTTGCAAGCGTGCCGTACATGGTGCCGATCTGCGAACGGAGCCCCTTGCCGAGGTCTTCCAGCCCTGCGCCGATGGGCAGGCCGTCGTCCGAAAACGAGCTCTGCGTGCGGCCGTAGACGATCTGCAGGAACAGCTCGCGCATGGCGGTGTTGATCGCGTCGCAGACCAGGTCGCTGTTGAGCGCTTCGAGGATGGTCTTGCCCGGCAGGATTTCCGCCGCCATCGCCGCGGAGTGCGTCATGCCGCTGCAGCCGATGGTCTCGACCAGTGCTTCTTCGATCACGCCTTTTTTCACGTTGAGCGTGAGTTTGCAGGCGCCTTGCTGCGGCGCGCACCAGCCGACGCCGTGCGTTAGACCGCTGATGTCGGTGATCTGCTTTGCCTTGACCCACTTGCCCTCTTCGGGGATCGGAGCGGGATCATGCTTTGCGCCCTTGAGGACGCAGGTCATTTCTTCCACTTCACTGGAATAATGCATGTGTGAAGTTCCTCCTTGTCATGCTAAAGAATACCCAGATTCATTCATGATACAGTATAACAAAACCTCCGTTGGGTTTCAATACACGATGATCGAATCCGCCTGATGGTTTGACGCTGTATTTTTTTCTGCTGATCACAACCGACCGAAAACGAATTCGCGCCGTTTCTCCCGCACACTTTCGGTCACCTGTCCGACTATGTTATACTGGAGCCATCCGTTCGGAACTGGGGGAACAATCGATTGCACTATTTCTTCGCCGGGCTGCTCGCGCTCGACGCCGCAGCGCACCTCTACGCCTGTGTCAATCGGAACATGCTGATGCTCCGGCGCGTCAGCAAATGTCTTCTGATGCCGCTGCTCGCCGTGTGCTATCTGTTGTTTGCGGCTTCTCCCGCTCCGCTCGTCTTCGCCGCGATCCTCTTCGGCTTTGCGGGAGATCTCGTCCTGCTGTTCCGCCCGCGCAGGTGGGCGTTCCCTGTTGGCATTCTCGCGTTTGCAGCCGGGCATGTCTGTTATATCATCAGTTTTGTTAAGCGGATTGCGACGGCACCGCCGTGGTACATGTTCACGCTCTGCGCGCTCATCACCATCGCCTGCGCGGGTATCCTGACGCGCTATCTATGGAAGGGTCTTCCAAAGAAGCTCCGCCCGCCGAGTTTTCTCTATATGCTGGTCATCGGATCTATGGCGTCCTGTGCGGTTCTCTTTACGCTCTATGGCGCAACGGCGCACCGCTGGCTCGCAGCGATCGGCGGCCTGCTGTTTGCGCTGTCGGATTCCATTCTCTCCATCGATGCGTTTCATCATCCGATTCGCCACAGGAGCATCCTCGTGATGAGCACATATATCGCGGCGCAGACGCTGATCGTCTCCGCGCTGGCGTTCTCCTGATCCATCCCGTATGAAAGGAGCCCCCATGACAACCGACATCATTCTGCTGTTCGTATCCCTCGCGGTGTTTGTCGCGATGATTGTGCTGATTCTCTACAGTATCCGCCGTCAGCAAGCGCTGCACGACGCGATGCAGGACGACCTGAGCCGCGCGCTTTCGGAGCTGCGGCGCGAACTGGGCGAAGGCGTGCAGTCCAACGTGTCCCACCTCGGGCGCATGATACTGGATCAGCAGCGCACCTCGGACGCGCAGGGCGAAACGCGCTTTAAGACATTCGAGCTCGGCAACGAGCAGCGGCTGAAATCCTTCGAGTTCAACAACGAGCAAAAGCTCGAAGCCATCCGCCAGACCGTGGAACGAAGGCTCGTTACCATGCAGAACGACAACGCTCAGAAGCTCGACGAAATGCGCAAGATCGTCGATGAAAAGCTCCAGCAAACGCTGGAGACAAAGGTTGCGCAGTCCTTCAAGCTCGTCAACGAACGTCTCGAGCAGGTCTATAAAGGACTCGGCGAGATGCAGACGCTGGCAAACGGCGTTGGAGATCTCAAGAAGGTGCTCAGCAACGTCAAGACGCGCGGCATCCTCGGCGAAATCCAGCTCGGCGCGATTCTGGAAGAGATCCTCGCGCCGGAGCAATATATCACAAACGCGGTCACAAAACTCGGCAGTTCGGAGCGTGTGGAATACGCCGTCAAATTACCAACCGACGACGGTACCGCGGTGTATCTACCCATCGATTCGAAATTTCCGGCCGATCTGTATTCCAACCTCCAGGATGCGTATGAGTCGGGCGCGCCGGAAGCCGTCGCCGCTTCCATTCTCCTTCTGACACAGCGCATCAAGCAGGAGGCGGGAAAGATTCGCGATAAGTATATCGACCCGCCGAATACGACCGATTTTGCGATCATGTTCCTCCCGTTTGAAGGACTGTATGCCGAGGTGGTGAATCGTGGGCTGGTAGAGGAACTCCAGCGCAGCTATCACGTGAATATTGCGGGGCCATCGACCATGGCCGCGTTGCTCAACAGTCTCCAGATGGGCTTTCGTACGTTTGCGATTCAAAAGCGCAGCAGCGAGGTCTGGCGCGTGCTCGGCGCGGTCAAGACCGAGTTTCAGAAGTTCTCCAACGTGCTGGCAAGCTCACGGAAACGCCTGCAACAGGTCGACGACGAGCTTGAGCAGCTCATCGGAACGCGCACCCGCGCCATCACGCGGAACCTCCGCGCCGTGGAGCAGCTCGACGAACGAAGCACCACGCTGGTCATCGGCGCGCTGAGCGAAGGCGACGCGGACGACGCGGAGAACGACAACGCAGATTGACGCGGATATCCTCCGCGCGCATGTATGATCTATCGCAAACGCATAAAAAGACGGAGCTGCCAGAAATCGGCAGCTCCGTCTTTATTGGTGCGTTATAGGTTTCGATCGCCTGCTTATGTCTCCCGTTCGCCGCGGTGCTTGCAGCAGCCGCCGCAGGCGCAGCTCTCCTCCAGGCTGTCGCAGAGGATGTAGTCGCCACCGCGGATAACGAGTCCTTTTGCGTTGACCAATACATCCGCGAGTTTTTTGCGCGCATCGTTATAAATGCCCTGCACCGTCGTCCGCGCGACGTTCATCTGGGCTGCGCATTCCTCCTGCGTAAACCCCATCAGGTCGATGAGGCGGATGGTTTCATATTCGTCTACGCTCATCACAACGCTTGCTTCCGGCGCGCGGCCCTGCGGGCCAAATGACGCGTTCCAGGGCAGGCAGCAGACTCTGCGGCATTTTCTCGGCCTTGGCATTTCGATTCTTCCTCGCTGTTCCGCGTTGGCCGCCCGCGTGAAAAACCGCCCGCCAAATCGCTAGAAACAGTTTACTATTCTGTTTGCGCACAGTCAATCGATCTTGCGTAATCTGGCCTGGCCAGAAAAAAGTTTACAAACAGACAGATACATTTTGTTGAATCCTTGCCGCTTCGCTTACTTCTCCTGCTGTTTGCAGCATCCGCCGTTTGTGTGATGCTCTCCGTGGTGGCGGTGCTTTTCGCCGCCGTGGCAGCAGTTGCGCCCGTCTTCGCCGTGGTTACGGTGTTGTTTCCCGCAGCCGCAGCCTTCCTCTTTGTGCGCTTCGTTTTGGCAGCATCCCTTCAATGGTCCTGTTCCGTCATGGTTAGGCATGTTCAATCCTCCGTTTGTTATTGACATATGTCATTTATTGATGATACCACGTTTTCGGCATATGTCAACAATGATTTGAAATTAAGCCCACCCTGTTACGGGCAGGCTCAACCGCTAGGATTGCTTATGCAGCGTGTAAAACGCCTTCATCTCTTTCTTCGTCGTCTCATCCAGATTGTGCCAGCGCACACCCTGGATCGCACCCTCCAGCGAACAAAGGCGCATATAGCAGGCGGAAGGATCGATCGCGGCAATCCTCAGCCACGCTTCCCTGCTCCCCGTCTGTTTCAGCGCGTCGATGGTCTCGACGCCGACCTCGGTCAGTTGTGCTTCCAGCTTCTCCGCGATATTCGGGAGTTTACGCAGTTCGCCCATGATTCAACCTCCTGTTTCCTGATTGCATCATCCATGATTGTGTTCCAGATAGACCGAGCCGAGGAACAGCGGCGTTTCTTCGGCAATCAGCCGCGGGAACGCCTCGCGCACCTCTTTGGGCAGCAGGTTGCCGTTTGGCACATCCTCTACGGGCACCCATTCGGTCGCGATCTGCGATTCGTCGGTCTCCGTCGGCTCCGCGCGCTCTTGCGTTGCGAGACGGCAGCAAAACAGATGCAGCATCTTATGCGCATACTGCGGATAGTGTTCGCGGATGAACGGATCTTGGCAGATCTCCTCCATCAGCGCGGCAAAGCGCACAAACTCCACCGTATACCCCGTCTCCTCCAGACATTCCCGGCGAACAGCCTCCGCCATGGTTTCAAACTGCTCCTGCCCGCCGCCGGGCAGGGAATAGTATTCCCCGTTGTTTGCGTCTCTGCATCGGTTGAGGAGAACCTTTCCCTCGTGCAGGATAATCGCCTTGACCGTACTGCGTACATTCATGTGCGTGTTCCTTCTGCGCGTTTCTTGCTAGCGGGCACGCGCAAAGCCGAGATAGCGTGTACCCTGAAAAGTCAGCCTTCCCGCGTCGCCTTCCGCGAGCAGACCGTATTCCTCGCTCTGCACAGAAAATTCCATCCGGTCTTTGCTCTCCACCTCAAACGTCGCGTAATAGCGCGTGGTTGAGTATCCCATGTCCATCGTGTTGGTCGTGGCGTTTGCGTGGTGATAGTGGCTCACGTCCATACGCTTGGCGACGACTCTCGCCTCTACCGTCAGCACGGGAGAATCGTTGTTTTGTTTCCATCTGCGCGCGCCCTGCGCCAAGCGGTAGATCAGCATGCCGATCACCACGACAAAGCCGACAGCGACGAGCACCGGCACGATGGAAAACAGAACCCCGCCGCCGCTAAAAGGATCAAAGAACATACCAAACCTCACATAAAAAGCGATATCGATTCATTGCAGCACAAAGCCGGAGATGATCCGGCAGATGCCGGAGACATCCGCTCGGCTGACAAATTCAAACTTGATCTTGCCCATGCCGGCGAACCAGAGCTCCAGCTCGCTGTCGAGATCCAGCACGCCCGCCGTCTCCACCGAGAACGCCTGAATCTTGCTGTACGGCAGGGAGGTGAAATCTTTCTTCTTGCCGGTGATGCCCTGCACATTGATCGCAAAGATGCGCTTGTTCGTGAATACCACGCCGTCGCGCACGGTTTGAAACGAGCAGAGGATCTCTTCGCCCGGGATGAACATCGGCATAATCACCGAAGAAAACGTGTTGTCTGCAACCGGTCGGAGTTTAAGGAACACGGCGTTCTGAAAATCGATCATCGGATTCTCCTGTCTGATTTCATTTTGGTGTTAGGAAGCGCGTATTGTAAACAGATAAATTTGATTCTGGCTGTCAAAGTGAAACCCGCAGGATTGCAAAACGCCGCAGGACGCATGGTTCTCCTGCTCCGGCTGGACGATCACGCGCCTTGCGTCCGGCTCCGTCCGGATCTGTTCCAGCAACTCCAGGATGATCTGCTTGCCATATCCCTTGCATAGATACGCCGTGTCGCCGATCATGTAGTCGATGCTGTAGGTTCCGGCAAGCGGTGTATCGCCGTGCCAACTTTCTCCGCTCAGCCAGTATGGGTAATATTGTCCAAACCCGAACGCCTTGCCCTCGCTCTGCGCGATAAAGTGGCGCACAAACGCAAACTCGCCGTCCTGCTGTTCGATCTCGTTGATCCAGTCCTCCGGCTCATGATACCACGCCGCAACATGCGGCAGAAAAAGCCACTCCCGAAAGAGTGGCAGATCAGTCTGCTGCATCGGCCGTAACGAAATCGAAACAGGCATGGCTTGTCTCCTCCGCTTGGTTTTACAAACAGTATAGCAGAGAATGCGAGGCTTCGTGCAACAAGTCTATGAACTTTGAGGGTGTTTTTTTGATGCGGACTGGGAATACATCAGTTCACGGGCGCGATGTCGAGGAATCTGACGTCCTTGTTCTTCTCCTCCATGCGGCTCAACGACCATTCGTTCTTAAAGAGCACCACGGGGCGCTGGTACTGATCCTCCAGCAGCAGCGTGTCCGTATACGCGAGCATATCTTTGTTGAATTTTTCGGTAACGGCCCATCGGGCAAGCTGATAGGGCAGCTTACGGATATTGATCTCGACGTTGTATTCGTTCTTCAGGCAATATTCCAGCACTTCAAACTGCAGCGCGCCGGCAACGCCGATCGTAAAGCGCTCTACGCCGAGATCCGGCTGTTTGAACACCTGAATCGCGCCTTCTTCGGAGATCTGCTTGATACCCTTGAGGAACTGCTTGCGTTTGCCGGAGTCGACCGCGTTCACCTCCGCAAAATGCTCGGACGGGAACATCGGAATCCCTTCAAACTTGAACGTGTTCTTGCCGCTGCAGAGCGTATCCCCGATCAGAAAACAACCGGGATCGAATACGCCGATGATATCCCCCGCGAACGCCTCCTCGACGCTGATGCGCTCCTGCGCCAGGAATTGCTGGGATTGCGCAAGGCGGAGGGTTTTGCTCGTGCGCTGGTGGATGACCTCCATCCCCTTTTCAAACTTGCCGGAGCAGATGCGTAGAAACGCGATCCGGTCGCGGTGCGCGGGATCCATGTTCGCCTGAATCTTAAAGATAAAGCCGGAGAAGTCCTCGCTTCCAGGGTCGATGCTGCCGCTGCTGTGTTGTTTTGCGTAAGGCGAGGGAGCCATCTCGATGAACGCCTCCAAAAACGGGCGCACGCCGAAGTTGGTCATCGCGCTGCCAAAGAACATCGGGGTGAGTTCGCCAGCGCGCACTTTGTCCATCTCCAGCTCGTCGCCCGCGATTTCCAGCAGCTCGATCTCTTCCATCAGATGGTTGTAAAGATAGTCCCCCAGGATGGCGCGAAAGCGCGGATCGCTGGCGTCCCCTTCGTCGGAAACCGTCTCCTCCTGCCCGTGGCTGCCGCCGGCAAAGAGCTCAATCCGCTTCGTTCTGCGGTCGTATACACCGCGAAAATCTCCGTCAACGCCGATCGGCCAGTTCATCGGGTATGCGCGGATGCCGAGCGTCGCCTCGATCTCTTCCATCAGGGAGAGCGGGTTTTTGCAGTGACGGTCCAGCTTGTTGACAAACGTAAAGATCGGAATGCCGAACATACGGCAGACGTGAAAGAGCTTTTTTGTCTGCTCTTCGACGCCCTTCGCACCGTCGATGAGCATCACCGCGCTGTCCGCCGCGGTCAGGGTCCGGTAGGTGTCCTCGCTGAAGTCCTGGTGCCCGGGCGTATCCAGAATATTGATGCGAAAGCCGTCGTAGTCGAAATTCAGCACGCTGGAAGTGACGGAGATGCCCCTTTGCTTTTCGATCTCCATCCAGTCCGAGACGGCATATTTGCTCGCCTTTCTGCCCTTCACCGTACCCGCGAGGCGAATCGCCCCGCCGAAGAGCAGCAGCTTTTCGGTGAGCGTGGTTTTGCCCGCGTCGGGGTGCGAAATGATCGCAAACGTCTTTCTGCGGTTGACTTCTCTTGTGATGCTTTCCATCGTAATCCATTCCTCATCCGGCTGAAACAGCCTGTCCGAAGGCATCCGCCGGCTATGCCTCGTATGCCCATTCTCTCAAAAAAAGAACCCCGCCTTGTTTAAGACGGGGGTTCTGTTGCTTGGTGGAGCATGGGGGATTCGAACCCCCGACCTCAACATTGCGAACGTTGCGCGCTACCAACTGTGCTAATGCCCCAAGCCGCTTGATTATGATACAACAGACCCTATCAAAATGCAAGAGCTTTTCGCCAAATTTTTTACGCCGTTTTTGCGTTTTTTTGCCATGCGTTTTGTTTGGCGTTTTTGGCCTTTTTGTGCTGCAGCGCGAGGATTTGACTACGCGTTTGGGTTTGTCTCACCCTGCGGCTTGCCCCCGGCGGAAGCCGCGGGCTCCGGCGCGGGCGCGGCGGGTGCATTCTGCACAACCGTCGAAACAACCGGTTTCTTCTCGCTTCTCTTCAGCAAAGCTGCGAGCAGATATAGGAAGGGCAAGACCATGACGACGATGTTTTTCCAATAGGTGCCGAACGACAGCCCTGCCAGCAGGTTGATTGCGAGCGGCACGGCGGCAATTGCGAGCAGCACGAGCCCCATGATGCGGCAGCGCTTGAGCTGCTTGCTCACAAGCCCGAAAATCCCCGCGAGAAAACCCAGCGCGCCGCCGATGATCAGAAACACAGCGTCGGTCACCCCGGCAAAGGTCAACCGGACATCAGGCCTGGTCAACTGATAGAGTGCAAGCCCGATCATGCCGAGCGCGAGGATCAGATAGATCCAGCTCATCACAAACAGGAACGAAGCCGCACGCGTCTTCTGCTGCATGTCGATTCTCCTTTTTATCTCTTTTTCGTCCATATGGATTCAAATGGCGCAGGTCACCCGACGTTATGGATTTCAACCACCGTGTGTTTCCTGCGGGATTCCTCCGCCGCGATGCAGATCAGATGGCTTTGGATCGCGTCGCGAATCGAACTTTTCACAGCGCTCTCTTCCCCGCGCTCCATGCGCACGAAGGAGGCGATGAGCCCCATGTCTCCGCCGCCGTGCCCGTCGCCCATACCGCCGGGGAGCGGGTTTTCCGTAGTGCGGACGGAGCCGTCGCGGAAATTCGTCACCTCGATGGTCTCGTCGGACATCTTCGCGCGGATCTCGCCATGCGAACCCATGATGTGGATCGTGCGTCCGTGTCGGTAGTCCGTAAATGCGGAGACCGTCATCGTCGCCGTCACGCCGCCCTCAAACTCCAGCACGGTGGACTGATGATCCACCACATCGTTATCGCAATGATAGACGCATCTGCCGTACGGGCCCTCGCGCAGGGCTTTCATGCGCCCTTCGGGGCTGAGGTCGTCCGTGATGACCGAGACAGGCCAGCCCGTAAGAAACGGGATCAGATAAAGCCGCATCGCGCTGTATGGGCACGTTCCAGATACTTTGCAGTCAAGGCAGCGTTCCGCGCTGCCCTCCGGCGCGTGCTCCGCAGTAAAGTGCTTGAGGCTTCCGAAGGAAGCGACGCGCGTGCAGTCTTTCCCGACAAGATATAGCAGGATATCCGTGTCATGACAGCTCTTGGCGAGGATCATGGGGCTCGTCTCGTCCTCCCTGCGCCAGTTGCCGCGCACGAAGCTGTGCGCCATGTGCCAATAGCCGATGTTTTCGCTGTGGGAGATATTGATGAGTTCGCCGATCTCTCCGCTGTCAATGATCGCCTTGATGGTGTTGAAAAACCGCGTATAGCGCAGCACATGGCAGACCGCAGCCCGCTTTCCGGTTTGAAGTGATACGTCATAGATGCGTTTGAGCTCCGCCTCGCTCTTTGCGATGGGTTTTTCGAGCAATACATCATATCCGCGTTCCATCGCAATGCAGGCGGGCTCCACATGCTGGTTGTCCTGCGTCGCGACGAGCACCGCATCCGCTTCAATCCCGGCGTTCAGCGCCTCGCGCCAGTCGGAGAACACAGCGTGCTCAGATAATTGATAGCGCGCGGCGAAAGCGGCTCTCCGGGTTTCGCGCGGCTCTGCGACGGCGACGATCTGAAGCTGGTCGGGTGCGAGCAGGGCGTATGGCGCGTAGGCATCCATGCCGCGCGCGCCCGCGCCGAGAACGATCATGCGAACGGGGTTCATGCCTTCTATTCCTTTCAAAAACCAGATAAAAAAACGGAACGCAATTCGATTTGTATCAACAAATCGATTACGTTCAGTTTAGCACGTTGCCGCTGAAATGCATAGCGGGGAGGATTGGTTATTTGCGTTTCCCCTTTCTGCTTTCCTTTGTCGCACCGGACGGCGCCTCCAAAGGCAGTATCGGCGGCGGCTCAGGATTCCGTATTTGGAAATCAAAATGGTCCAAGCGCCTTGAAAAATGCTCCGCCAGGGTGATGTCTTTGATCTTCGTCCAGTTTTTTAAATCGTAGAAGTACAGCACTCCGCCCCAGCTGTCATGTTCACGGAACTGTGCCACTTGTTCCGGTTCCCTTTCCGTCTCCGCGAGTCGATATTGAATCGAAAGCTCTCCTCCCCGGCTTCTGTTTGCCGCCAGAATCGTAACCGGATCCGTCCGCCCCGCTCTGCCTGCAAACTCAAAAGGCAGCGGCAAGTCCCGTATGGGGATTCGCTTGATCATCGTTTGCAGGCATTGCAATTCCATGCTATGCCGGCGCAAGTATGTTTGGCTGTTCAGATACTTCTCCTGCTCGTCCCGCAGGACCGTTTCCGATACGATTGTATTATAGAGTTCGAGATTTTTATATTTTAGCACCAGCAGAAACAGATAGATGCGATGCTCGCTAAAATGGCTGTAGCGTTGCAGTATGGTGCTGCACATGATCGCATAATTCGTCATGATCGTCGAGATATCGCGCAAGCTCAACTGAAACGTTTGGGAAAGTTTTAAAATGTATGCGGTCGCATCCGAGTAATCCTCTGCCATTTTTTGATAGTACGGAATGGTTTTCAACTTCATATGGATGAAGCGCATCGTGTCCGGCGTCGGCAGGCGGCTGATAAAGTCAAAATACCGGCAGAGATATCCCGTCGCATCCATATCGCTCCCATACACGCATTTCACCGCGCTGCTTAACTGCGTGATATCCAGGAAGAAGATAAAGATCAGTCCTTGCACGTCAAACAAATGCTTCGCCATCTCAATTGTTTGAATCGCAAATGTCGGCTTGCAGCGATCCAGCTCATCGATAATGATCACGAGTTTTTTATTGGATCGTTTGATCGCGGAAGCGAGCGCCTTTCGGAAGGTATCATACAGTTCCAACTTTTTCGTGTAGCTTTGCAGCGGATCCTGATCTTTCTCTCCAAGCAAATGCTCCGTATCCAGCGCCGCAAGCGCGCCGGCTTCCCCGAGAACGACCCGCATGATTCCATAACCGAGCATCTTCAGAATACCCGTGCATGCAATTTTCAGTTGTTCCAAATCATCCGCGGCGCCGGGGACCTTCAACGCGTTTGAATTCACAAGCGCGTGCATCAAAGGTTCCATCGCATCAGGATTATAGTCGGAACTCAGCGCGTCATAATAGATCGCGTTGAATTTCGAGTTTGAGTTGCTGCGTCGCCCACTATCCGGCGGGAATTTATTCTCAAGATGGTTTTTCAGCATGATTGCAAATCGCGTCTTCCCCGTACCCCATGGCGAATCAACAGCGAGAACATAGGCATTGTTGCTGTCATCGCGGCGATTTTGCTCGTTGTTTTCGAGTATGTTTTGTAAGAACACCGCATAATTCTTCCGATCCAGGCTGTCGTGTTTGTCAAAAAAGAAGTCCGGCATGCAAGATTACCCCCTACCAATCCGATTTGCTTTCCTCAGATTATTACGTAGAGAAACTGTTTACAATAGACCTTACGGATTACGCTATTTTGTGCCAAATTATGTCACGAATTGCGCGATTGAGGCGGGATTCCCCTGCATAAATCAAACAAAAAACGCGGTCTCTTACGAAGCCGCGTTTCGGTGTCTATCCTGTTTGTATTTTAGTCTGCGCGGTCCTGCGCCAGCGGAAGGCCAACCACATAGATCAAGCCGACAAGGCTAAAGAAGAATCCCGTGAAGAAATAACCGCGATAGCCTTTTTTCTTGGCGAGTTTCGATGTGAAAATCCCCATGATGATCGCCGGCAGCAGCGCGATGATGACCCACAGATACCACAAATTCGATGCGGCATTCAATACATCGGGAAATGTCGAAATATCCATACGGCGCACCTCCTTTCATTTTTCTTTCATCATACTACAACTTCTGTCAGAGTCAATCGTTTCTTACATTGTGATAATGCAGCCCGCCCGTAATCTTGCGTCGCATGCGGTTCGAATCGGTCTTGCAAAGACACATCAGTGTTTCTTTTCCGGCGCGAAATATCCTTCGAGACAATAGAGCGTGAATTTGTGCGGATGTCCTTCCTCCACGCATTTTCCCTCCAGACAGCAGGGGCACAGGTCGTCCAGGTTTGCGTCCAGCAACCCCTTTCGATCAAACATTGCGTAAAGATACTTCAAGTACTTTCCTTCCGCGATGCGGCTGTGTTCGTTTTTGTGCTCCAACCCTTTCCATTCATACAATCCCTTGGCGCCCTTGCTGGAGTTGCAGCTTCTGCAGACGCGAACGACATTGTCCGGCACGTTTTCACCGCCGCGCGACTGCGGCAGAATGTGCTCCGTCGTCAGGCCGCCTTCCTGTCCGCAATAGATGCAGACATGTGGTTTCTCCATCTCCAGCAGCCATTCGCTGACCGACGTCGACCAAACGATCTCGCCGCGCTTCAGTTTCGTCAGAAAACTCATCCGTAAGGGAAACGTGCGTTTATCCCCCGTCGCCGCGCCCGTCATAATCGCCGCATACTGCCAAAAGAGCAAATCCCGAACCGTTTTTACCGCTGGAGGAGGCATACGAATCTCCTTTATGATTTTCTTCAGTTGATACTTTCTCGCAGTATACCACGCCGATCTGTTTATTTGCCAGTATGCGCGGGAAAAAATACGAAATACCCGCCGGAAAATGGCGGGTATCTTTCAACTCTTCTGTTACTGTTGGATCCTCTCGTTCATGGCACGGATTTTCTTCTTCATCGCGCCGTATTGTGAAAACCAGATCCCGGCATAGATCGCGACAAAAATGCCGATATAGAGTACAATCCCCGTCGTGCTGTGCGGCATCCAGCGCGCAAAATACGCGATCGGGAACGTCGCAAGCGAAGTGACGAGCAGATGCACCAGCGTCATCTTCAAAAGGCTCCACCGCTCCGCATCCCAAATCACCGATGCGCCGGCCCACGCCGCGCCGTAGACCATCGAGAGCAGCGCCTGCAGAACAACGGCGTTGATTTCGCTGCCCAAATCCTGCGCAAGCGAGGGAACGACCGCGTGATACCGTCCATCGCCAACGGAGAGCGAAATCGCGATCGTGATGATCGTGCTGATGGCAAGTCCAAGCGGCGCGCCAAGCAGACAGCGTTTGATCAGTTCTTTTTTCATCCCTGTTCCTCCTTACAATCCTAGTACTTGTTTGATCTTTGCAACATACCGGCGGGAAACATAGGTGACCGCATCGTTCTTCATCCGCACGCAGATCGTGCCCGAAAAACTCAAATCGAAGCCGCGAACCCAGCTGAGATGGATGATTTCCGAATTGGAGATGCGCACAAATCGCGTCCCGTCCAGCCGCTCCTCCAGCTCATAGAGTCTCTGACGCAGGGAAAACTTCCCCTGCGTCGTCTCCGCGTACACCTTTCCCCCTTCGGTATACGCGCGCAGAATCTCTTCCTGCGTGAGGATGACCGCCTCGTCCTCGCGAAACCCGACGATCACCTGCGGCGCGTCCTGCGAAAGCCTGCGAATCAGCTGCTGGACTTCGTCGTTCACGCGGCTGGCATGGATCACCACCGTCGTCTCTTCGCAGCCCGCGTCCAATTTTACCTCGATCCTCATCTTTCCTCCCCCTTTGTTACAGCGGCAGTATATCCAATATTCGGCACGCGTGCGAGCGCTTTGTGGTATCCGGTCGTTTTACGCGCATGGATGGCGTCCTTCGTGCGCTGACTACAAAAATACGCCGCAATCCGCGGCGCATGTGTCGATCGGTTCGATTACTCCAGCGCAAGCCGGAGCGCCTTTTCCGCGTGGATCTGCGTAGTGTCAAACACGGGTATGGAAACATCTTCTTCGGCCACGATCAGCCCCAGTTCTGTACATCCGAGCAGAATACCCTCCGCGCCGCGCTGCTGCAGCGAAGCGATCACCCGCAGATATTCCGCGCGGGACTCCTCTTTCACAACGCCAAGGCAAAGTTCGTCAAAGATCACCCGATTGACGAGTTCGATGTCGTCCCCCTCCGGGATGATCACGTCCACACCGCCTTCTATAAGCTTTTCGCGGTAAAACGCCTGCGTCATGGTGTATTTTGTACCGAGCAGGCCGACGCGGGAAATCCCGCGCGCACGCAGCCGCTCTGCCGCGGCTTTTGCGATATGCACGAGCGGTACACGGATGCGCGCCTGCACCTGCGGCGCTACCTTATGCAGCGTGTTCGTGCAGATGAGGATCATGTCTGCGCCAGCCGTTTCCAACCGGGCGGCGGCGTCGCTGAGCACATTTGCAGCCTTATCCCACTCTCCGCGGGACATCAGTGCCTCAATCTCAAAAAAATCGACACTGTAGAGCAGAATCTTTGCCGAATGCAGCCCGCCGAGCGCGTCTTTCACGCCCTCGTTGAGCAGTTGATAGTAGGTCACCGTGCTTTCCCAGCTCATGCCTCCGATGAGTCCTATAGTCTTCATGCGAGTTCCTCCCATTCTTCTGCTCCTTTTGCCGTGCGCATCTCTCCCGCGAGGGTTGCCAGCGTGTCCCCGCTGACGCGGTAGACCGTCCATTCGTCCAGCGGAACGGCGCCAAGCGCGCGGTAGAAGTCGATGCTGGATTGATTCCAATCCAGGCACGCCCATTCGAGTCTGCCGCAGCCGCGATCACGTGCAATCTGTGCGAGGCGCTGTAGAATCGACTTGCCGATTCCCCTGCCGCAATGTTCCTGCAGCACGAAGAGATCTTCCAGATAGATGCCGCTCCTGCCGAGGAAGGTGGAGAAGTTGTGGAAATACAGCGCGAAGCCCACTTCGGCGCCGGCTTCTACGGCAAAGAACGCCTCCGCAATCTTCCGCTCAAATAGCCACTCGTGCAGAATTTCTTCGGTGGCGACCACCTGGTCGAGCATGTGCTCGTACTTTGCAAGCGCGCGGATAAAAGAAAGCAGCAAAGGCGTATCTGTTTCTTCTGCGGTTCGGAATGATAACTGCATGGTTCCTCGGTTTCTGCGGCGATTGCCGCCTTCGGGATCAGTGGCCCGTCCATTTCGTGATGTGCGTCGATTTATACCGCCGGATTGTACGAAAAAAGCCGGTTACGGTCGTAATCGGCTTTTTCGTTTGGCGCGCCTGGCAGGATTTGAACCTGCGACCTACCGGTTCGTAGCCGGGCACTCTATCCACTGAGCTACAAGCGCATGCACTTTCGCGTGCTTGATTATTTTAACCACTGCAGCATAAAATGTCAAGCACCGCATTGCATTTTGACGAAGCTTATTTTTGGCATGGTTTTGCTTTTGTTCCCTCCCCGCGATCTTCGGGGTGCGATAAGCCGTGTCGCGTTGACAAGTATTCAATTTTTGCTGTATTCTATATAAGAAATTTGAACCGTTAGGAGTAGCTTTATCATATGAGATCCATGACCAGCAAAGAACTTCGGCAGCTGTATCTCGACTTTTTTGTTTCGAAGGGACATGCCATCATTCCCTCCGCGTCTCTGATTCCGGAAAACGACCCGACCGTCCTCTTTACCACCGCGGGCATGCACCCGCTGGTGCCATATCTGATGGGTGCGAAACATCCGGAGGGCACGCGCCTGGTCGACGTGCAGAAGTGCGTCCGCACGGGCGATATCGACGAAGTCGGCGATTCTTCGCACTGCACATTCTTCGAAATGCTTGGCAACTGGTCTCTCGGCGATTATTTCAAGAAGGAGTCCATTGCCTACTCCTGGGAATTCCTTACGAGTAAAAATTGGCTCGGCATCGATCCCGCGCTGCTGTTTTTTACGTGCTTTGAAGGCGACGAAAACGCCCCGCGCGACACGGTTGCCCACGACTGCTGGGTGCACGAAGGCGTTGACTCCAGCCACATCGTCTTCCTGCCGAAAAAGAACAACTGGTGGGGCCCCGCCGGACTCACCGGCCCCTGCGGCCCGGACACGGAGATCTTCTACGACACGGGGAAAGCACCCTGCGGACCGGACTGCAAAGCAGGCTGCGACTGCGGCAAATACCTCGAAATCTGGAACAACGTGTTCATGGAATACAACAAGACTGCGGACGGCTCGTTTGAACCCCTCGCGCAGAAGAACGTCGACACCGGTATGGGCCTCGACCGTACGGTCGCGACGCTGCAGGGCGTGAAGAGCGTGTATGATACCGACGCGTTTGCTGATATCATCGCCTGCATCGCGGATCTTTCCGGCAAGCAGTATGGCGAAAGCGAAGAGGTCACGCGGATGTTCCGCATCATTGCGGATCATATCCGCTGCGCTACGTTTATGCTGGGCGATCAGCGCGGCATCACGCCGAGCAACGTCGACCAGGGCTATATTCTCCGCCGGCTCATCCGCCGCGCAATTCGCTTTGCGATGCAGCTCGGCATCCCCGACGGCAGCCTGACGAAGGTTTCCGAGGCGGTCATCCGGCAGTATGGCGAATTTTATCAGGAGCTTGAACAAAACCGCGCGAAGATTCTCGACGAATTGACCAAAGAGGAGCAGCGCTTTGAGCACGCGCTCAAGAAGGGCATCCGCGAGTTCGAGCGGCTCGTCGGCACACTCAGCGGCAGCGTCATCGACGGCGTCAGCGGGTTCCATCTTTACGATACGTTCGGCTTCCCGATCGAACTGACGCAGGAGCTCGCCGCGGAACGCAAGCTCACGGTCGACACCGCCGGGTTTGACGAAGCGTTCAAAGCGCATCAGGAACTCTCCCATGCGGGCGCAGAGCAGCGCTTCCAGGGAGGCCTTGCGGACCACACGGAGGAGACGGCGCGTCTGCATACCGCGACACATCTGCTGCAAGCGGGCCTTCGTAAAGTGCTCGGCACCGACGAGGTCGCGCAAAAAGGCAGCAACATCACCGCGGAACGCCTGCGCTTCGATTTCAGCTTCCCGCGCAAGCTCACGCCGGAGGAGCTCTCCGCCGTGCAGGATTTCGTCAACGAGGCGATCGCGGCCGATGTCGAGATCACCTGCGACGAGATGAGCGTGGACGAAGCGAAGCAGAGCGGCGCCATCGGTCTTTTCGAAAGCAAATACGGCTCCAAGGTCAAGGTGTATACCGTGCCCGGCTTCAGCCGCGAAATCTGCGGCGGCCCGCACGCGGCGCGCACCGGAGAATTGGGCCGGTTTGAAATTAAAAAGGAGGAAGCGTCGAGCGCTGGCGTTCGTCGCATCAAAGCGGTATTGATCCATGCGTGATTGGTACGTTTACGATTGGGATTTGCAGGGTTTACCGGCACGTTTCCACGTCGATTTGACATACGTGGAAGAGTTTGACACGCTCGGAGATTTCACAACCCTGCTCTACATCTCCTGCTATCCGAAAAAGCCGGAGGCGCAGGCGTTTTCCGCGCGCGAGAAACGCACGCTGGAAAACGTCGGCAAGGAATGCGCCCGAATTCTGGGCGAGCAATCCGCGTTTGTGGGGTTCATCGATATTCTCGCGCAGCGCAGGTATTATTTCTATACCTCCGATGCGCGCCTTTTGGTTCCGTTGATGGCCTACTGCACGGAGGAAGACTCCCTTCGGCTCGAATGCTTCAAGGCGGAAGAGCCCAATCGTCAAACCTACTATCGTCTGCTGGTACCGGACAATGCCAAGCGGCAGTCCGTCGACAACGCGGCGTATATCGAGTCTCTCCGCCAGCGCGGAGACGACAACGCGGCGTACCGGCGCGTGAACCTGCACTTTTATTTCCCGAGCGCGAGCGGGCGCACGCTCTTTGGCGAAAACGCCAAGACGCTGGGCTTCGCAATCGGGAAGACCGACTATATCCCGGAGCGCGAGCCCTCCTACTATATCGTGCTCCATGCGATCAGCCCGCTTGAGCAGGAGTCCGTCACTGAACTCACCACAAAGGCGATCTACGCCGCAGAGACCTACGGCGGCGTGATGGAGCACTTCGACTCCGCCTTCATCCAGAAAAGAGGGGTCTTTGGTTGATCCTCAGCCAACCGAAAAGAGCCGGAGTCGTCCGGCTCTTTTTTTGCGCTCCGTTTTTTTTGCTCCCCCCGTGTGAACTGGTTATTTCCCGACGCAAAAGCGCTCGAAGATCCGATCGATCACGGAAGCATCCACGTCGGTCCCCGTAATGGAGCCGAGGTGGTGCAGCGCGTTTTTGACGTCCGTCGCCGCGCAGTCCATCTCTTTTGCCGCGGCCGCGTCACGCAGCGCGATCAGCGCCAGCTCCAGCGCGCGGATATGCCGTTCGTTCGTGATGGTGGAACCGTCCGCACGCTGCGGCCCCGCGAGTGCGAGTGCGAGGATGGCCTCCTCCAGCGCGCCGAGGCCTTCGCCAGTCTTCGCGCTGACGCGAATGGCCGATCCCGTATATGCGCACGCCTCAGGCAGATCGCTCTTGTTGAGCACTACAATCCGCAGGCTGTCCTGCGTCTGCGCAAGCAGAGCGCGGTCTTCCGCCGAAAGCTGCGCGGAGGCATCCAGCACGAGACAGACGACATCCGCCCGATCCAGCGCCTCCCGCGCACGGTCAACGCCGATGCGCTCCGCCTCGTCGTTCGCCTCGTGGATGCCCGCCGTGTCGATGAGCCGCACGGGCACGCCGTCCATGCTCAGTTTTTCGTCGATGATATCCCGCGTGGTGCCCGCAACTGCCGTCACAATCGCACGGTCTACGCCGAGCATCGCGTTCATCAGCGAAGATTTCCCGACATTTGGCCGGCCGACGATGGCGACCTGCAAGCCGTCCCGCAGGACTCTTCCCCGCCGCGCTTTGGAGATCATCGCATCCACGCGCGCAATCGCCTTCGTCAGCGACTCCGGCAGCGCTTCGAGCGTGTCCGCTTCCGCCTCGTCGGGATAATCGATCGCCGCGTCGATGCCGGAGAGCGCGTCGGTCAGCAGCTCTTCCACGGCGTCGATCTCGCGCTTTACGCTGCCCTGGAGCTGCGCGAGCGCGGATTTGAGGCTTTGCTCCGCGTCCGCGTTGATGACGTCCATCACGGCCTCTGCGGCGGAGAGATCCATCTTTCCGTTCAAAAACGCGCGCTTGGTGAATTCGCCCGCAGCCGCCGGGCGAAACCCCAGCGAGGCCAGCGCGCCAAGCACGCGCTGCACGGTCTGCATACCGCCGTGCACGTTGAGCTCCATCATGTCTTCGCCCGTATAGCTGCCCGGCGCGGGCAGATAGACCGCCATGCAGTCGTCGATCAGCTCGTTTTGATGATAGAGCCGCGCGTGCAGGAGTTCCCGCGCGCGCGCGCGCGGGTCGCGGTCCAGCAGTTCGGAAACCCGCCCGGCCTGTTCGCCGGAAATTCGGATGATCGCGATCGCACCGCCGATGGCGGAGGACGGGGCGTAGATAGTGTCTTCCATGCTCTTCTCCGGATATTATGATTGCGCACGTTGTCCTGTGCAGCCGCTGCCTCAATGGCTTGCCAAAATAGAACGCGAGCCGCCGCGAAAAAAGCGGCGGCTCTGAATTGCTTTCGTTACTTCACGGGAGTAATGACCACGTGACGGTTGGGTTCCTCCCCTTCGCTGTGCGTGGTAACGCCGGAGAACCCCTGCAGCGCGCTGTGCAAAATGCGCCGCTCATATGGATTCATGGGTTCCATCGCGACAGGACGGCCCGATTGCCGCACCTGCTGGGCATTCTTTCGCGCAAGACGTTTGAGTGTTTCTTCGCGGCGGGAGCGATATCCCTCCGTGTCAAGCGTAACGCGGATGTAGCCCTCTTCCTTGCGGTTCTTGTTCGCGACGAGAGAAACGAGGTATTGCATGGCGTCCAGCGTTTCGCCGCGGCGCCCGATCAATAACCCCATCGTCTCCGCGTCGATACAGAGCCGGAGGCCGTTTTCCGTGTCCGCCGCAAGAACCGGCGCGGGATTGTTCATCTTCGCCAGCAGATCGCTCAAAAACAAAGCGCAGGGCGTGTTCTTCGCGAGCTCCTCGCTGTAGTCGAATTGCTCCTGCGGTGCTTCCGGCATGCGTTCGCGGCTCTGGCGTTCCTGTCCGCCGCGCGGCGCACCATAGTTGCCAGGTTCGCGCTGTCCGCGTTCGGGGCGTCCGCCGCGGTCGCTTTCACGTCGGTCCGGGCGTGTGTCACGGGGACGCTGCGCCTGTTCGCGCCGTTGCTGAAAGCTTGCTTCCTTCTCTTTGCGATAGACCTGCTCCATCTCCATGACGAGCGGCACTTCGCGCTGCGTCAGGCGGACGACCGCCTGCTTTGCGCCGATGCCGAAGAGGCCTTTGCTCTCGGACTGGATGGTTTCGATCTCGACCTCGTCGATGGTCACGCCCATTTCGTTCAAGCCGATGAAAATGGCCTCGTCGACGCTATGACCCGAAAACTCCATGCTCCTCATTTTACACTCGCCTCCGTCAACGCTGCCTTCTGCTTGGCAAACGAGCGATTGATCAGCAGCGAGGTGCCCAACGAGAAGATGTTGCTAAACGTCCAGTATACCGCGAAGCTCGCGTTATACTGCAAGCAGAACACAAACGACATTACAGGCATCAACCAGTTCATGATCTTGTTCGTGCTTGCGGTGGCGTCGTTCTTCGGCTGGTTCCGCTGCATGATCCATGTCGAGAGGTAAGTCGATCCGCCCGCAAGAATCGGGAAGATGAACCAACCGTTGTTGAATCCTTTGTAGAGATCCGCACAGGGTGCCATCAGGGCGTTGTAGCTCGCGCTCAGCTCGTCCGTCAGCGTTGCGAGCGTATACGCATCGCCGTTTTTGACAAAGAAGCCAAGGTCCACAAAGCGCTGCAGCGCATCCGGATGATCCTGGAAATAGAGGAGTTTCGGCAGCGTGTTGTTCGCGGCGCCAAAGAATTCCTTAGCGGTTGCAACAACCGGCGAAAAGCCGTTGTCCGGCATCCAAAGGTTATTGATCCAGAAAAACTTGAAGCTCTGGAAGAGCTCGATACCCTTGTCCTTGTTGTCGTCCAGCGTGAGAATCAGGCGCACCATCATCTCGTTGCCCCATTGACGGAACGCCGCGATAAAGATGAAGAACAGCGGCATGGTGATCAGCATCGGCAGACAACCGCCGAGCATGCTCACGCCGTTTTCACGCATGACCTTCTGCTGTTCCGCATTCATCTTCTGCGGATCTTTTTCGTACTTCTTTTTGATCTTGTCGATCTGCGGCTGAACGGCAGCCATCTTCATCGAAGACTTTCTGGAGCGAATGTCGCCAAAGACGGTCAGCAAACGGATGAGCAGCGTCGCGATGATGATCGTCAGAACGATGCTCTCGTTTGTCAGTGTTTCGTAGAGCCAACGCATTCCGAGGAATGCCCATTGAGTTATGAAGAAATCGCCTTGCAAGGGGGATGCCCTCCTCTCTCTCTATACGGAAATTAGATTCTAAAAGAAAGTGTGTGAGATATGCGCGAATTAAGGAACCGGATCATAGCCGCCTTTTCCGAAGGGGTTACAACGCAAAATGCGCCAGATCGCAAGCAGGCTGCCCTTCCACGCGCCGTGTCTTTGGAGCGCTTCCATCGCGTATTCCGAACAGGTCGGTGTAAAGCGGCAGCTCGGCGGCAGCAAAGGAGAGATGTATTTTTTATAACCACGGACGATGGCGATCAGGATCCGTTTCATCCTTGTTCCTCCGCCTGCAGCAGCCCCGCACGCCGGAGCTGGGAAAGCATTCCTTCCCGGATGCTGAGAAAAGGCGCATCGAGGATGGAATCCCGCGCAATAAAGATCAAATTCGTTCCGCCCTTGATCGCGGGGATCAACGGCGTCACCGCCTCGCGCATACGCCGCTTGACGCGGTTTCGTACGACGGCGTTTCCGATCTTCTTGCTGACCGAAAAACCGATCTGCGCGCGTGGGGAACGGCTTTTGGCATATACCAGCGAAAGAAGCTTCCCTCCGCAGGATTTGCCGACGCGGTAGGTATAGCGAAACTCTTTCTTGCGCCGCAGGGAATCACTGTGCTTCACGCTACCGCATCCTCATAACATCGTCCGTCCGGCCAAACATACAACAAGGATTCCGGCCTGTCCGATGGTTCTGCCGCCCGATCCGATGCCGGTTATCCCGCCTGTTCGCTTTTCTCCAAATACAAACATGCGGCAAGCAAATGCCCGCCGCAAGCGCTTGTGCGTTCTTTTACGGTTCTGATCAAAACAATCCCGTTACGCGCTGAGAACTTTGCGGCCTTTCGCGCGCCTACGCTTGATGACATTGCGGCCATCCGCCGACTTCATGCGCTTACGGAATCCGTGTACCTTGCTCCGCTGACGCTTCTTGGGCTGATAGGTTCGAAACACTCGAATACACCTCGCTTCGTTGTTGAGTCATGCAGGCGCTTGCCTGCGAAAATCGCACACACGGGCAGTTGCCCGCATGATATGAACCTTATGTATTATAGAGGACGACACAAAGCCGTGTCAAGGAGTTTCTTGCCGCTTGCCGCCCGTCTCTCTGGCACAGACGAAATTCAAGCGCGCAGTTTTGCGAAGACGAGCCTCCCGGCGGAGGTTTGCAATGCGCTGGTGACCACGATGTCCAGCGTTTCGCCGATGTGCTTGCGCGCGTTTTCGACGATGACCATCGTACCATCCGGCAGATAACCCACGCCCTGACCGGATTCCTTGCCCTCGCGCACAATGGCGAGCGGCAATTCTTCGCCCGGCAGCAGAACGGAGCGCACGGCGTTTGCAAGGTCGTTGATATTCAGCACGGGCATATTCTGCACCGCGGCAACCTTGTTGAGATTGTAATCGTTCGTCACCAGTATGCCGCCAAGATCGGTCGCGAGGCGCAGCAGTTTAAGGTCGACCTCGTCGACATCCTCGTAATCTTTGTCCTCAACCGAGACGCGCTGATCCAGCTCACGCTGCATGGAGTGCAGGATATCCAGGCCCCTGCGCCCGCGTGAACGTTTCATCGCATCCGAACTATCCGCAATATGCCGCAGTTCCTTGAGCACAAACGCGGGGACGATGATCTTGCCTTCTAAAAATCCGGTTTTACAGATGTCGTAGATGCGCCCGTCGATGATCACGCTTGTATCGAGCACCTTCGGCCGCGCGTTGCCTGCGGCAATGTCCTTTGTCAGGTGCCCGCGCCGCGCATATCCGTCCATCAGTTCCGCGCGGCGGGTGATGCCGATATGCCCGCCATAGTAACCGCAGATGAGAAACAGCAGCAGCGTGATGATCTCCGGCAGTACCGGAACGTTGATGGTACGCATAATAAGGCTGAGCAGGAACGCAAAAACCATACCGATCATGATGCCGATTACGCCGAACAGTATGTCCAGCGCGGGCATCTCGGTCAGCCTGTGCTCCAGCTTTTGAAAGAAACCGCGAACGCCGTCTATGATCTTTGGGGATAAAATAAAAAAGATGATTCCGAATAAAATACCAACGATCACATAGAGGGCGGCCATCACGGCGGGTATGGTGGTATAGCGCAGCACATAGTCGTATCCGGGGCATTTGAATGAATAGAGCACCCACGCGACGACTCCGCAGCCGATGCCGATACCAACCAGCGCAATGATAATTCTGAGTACCTTCCGCATGCAGTGATTGGCGTTTTCCCGTTTGGTTTAGCCCCCAACCAGGGGAAGGAATTCGCTTTCCTCCTTTCCACACGACGCGGCAAGCTCTGCGATGAGCACCTGCCTTGCCGTTAAATACATCTTCCGCTCGCCGGCGGATAAGCCCTTCTCCCGGTCGCGATGGATCAGGCATTTGACCACATCCGCCACGCCGTAGATGTCTCCAACGCGAAGCTTGTTGAGATTGTCGCGATAGCGTTGGTTCCAGTTTTCACTCTCGTCGGCGCAGCCGTCCTCCGAGAGAAATTCGATGATTTTGCGGCAGTCGTCCGGGCAGACAAGCCTGCGCAGGCCGACCGTCTCCGCCGTTGCGACAGGAACCATCGCCGTCATCTTACCCATCACAAATCGAAGCACATAATACTGTGCCGATTCGCCGAGAACCGTTTGTTCCTGCACGGATTCAATTTCCCCAACGCCATGCATGGGATAACAGACCATATCGCCTATTTCAAACACCGGCAACGCTCCTTTCGCGAAAAGATTCTGATTCATACTTGTTTACTATATCATTACTCGCAGATCAATGTCAATAAAATCTCGTATAATACCATACCATGGCGACTGTGTCAACAATTAATTTTGGGAATCGAATGTATTTCTTCCCTACTCATAAAATTCAATCGGCTTTGCTTTCGTATGGATCAAAAACGAAAGCAGCGCTTGCCGAAGGAAAAACCAAACTATAACAACGGACGAAGGCATATGATTCGCCTTCGCCCAGTGTTTTTTTGTATAATCTGCCTCTTAAATCAATGTCTGCTGCTCCGCGAAGCTCATGTCCAGCAGGCGCTTGCTGACGCGCTGCTCAAACATCGTGCTCATCGGCGCACGGTCGTGGATGATCTTCACCGCCTGCGCGAACATCGGCGCAGCAGAGATGAAGCGGATCTTACTGGAAAGTGAAGCTGCGGGGCACTCCAGCGTGTCGGTGGAGACCAGAAACTCGATGGGGCTCGTGTCGATCTTCCTGATGCCCTCTTCGGAGAGCACATTGTGAGAAAGCGCCGCGTAAATCTTCTTCGCGCCCTTGTCCGCGAGCGCGTAGCTCACGTCCACCAGCGTGCCGCCGGAGATGGAGAAATCGTCGATCACGAGGCAGTTCTTGTCCTTTACATCGCCGATGATTTCGAGCACCTTCGCGTTCTCGTCGTGACCAAAGCGCATCTTGTCGCCGATGGCGACGGGGCAGTTCAGTTCGGTCGCAAACTCTCTCGCGCGCTTGGCGGATCCTGCGTCCGGGGATACGACCACAAGGTCTTCGTTGACGATGCCCTGCCTGCGGATATATTCGCAAAGCAGCTCCTTTGCGTAGAGATGGTCGACCGGTTTTTTGAAGAAACCCTGTACCTGCGGCGCGTGGAGGTCCATCGTGATGATGCGGTCTACGCCCGCAACCTCGATGCAGTCCGCGCAGACGCGCGCACGGATGGAAACGCGCGGTTCGTCCTTCTTGTCGCCCTTTGCGTAGGAGAAGTATGGGATGATGGCGGTAACGGAGTTTGCGCTGGCGCGCTTAAACGCGTCAATCCAGAACAGGAGTTCGACAAACTCGTCATTCGGCTGGCGTCCGATCGGCTGAACGATGTAGACGTCTTTGTCACGGATGGATTCGTTGACGCGTACAAAGATATTCCCTTCGCTGAACTTGATGGTCTCCGCGTCGCCAAGCTGCGTCCCGAGATAGGCGCACATCCTCTTGGCGAACGGCTTGCCCGTACTTCCGGCAAATATCTTGATAATTCCCGAACCCGTGTACATCTGTTTTTCCTCTTTCCTAAAAACGTAATGTTTCCCATCCCCGTCTTGCCCTGCAACCACATTATAGCAGAGGGAGCGACGGTTCTCAACACAATATAGCCGCCTGCGCATATTTTCATATGCGCGCGTACGCGGAGCCTTCGTTGTTTTGCGGAAGTCTTACAGATTTCCCCGTCTTTTTTGGCCTAGCGGGATGTCCTCTGCGGCC
>CAYPEV010000004.1:29611-32205 GCA_964409605.1 uncultured Christensenella sp.
TCCGCGCGTCCGTTCATCGGGTGCGCCCATACGGGCACTCCGCCCGCGCCGAGGATCAGCTGTATGATCTCTTCCGGCGTGTAGCGCTCTACCGTATAAAAACCCGGGCAGCCTTTGCGCAGATATTTCGCGAACGCCTCTCTGGTGTCCGCGGCAAATTTGCCCTTTACGAGCGCGAGCGCGATATTCAGGCGGGTCGCGGCGGCGATATCGCCCTCGAAATACGGCCGCACATCGCAGCCGATGCGGATGAGCCGCTCGACGATCTCGCGGTTGCGCGCGCCGCGCCGCCGGAACGCGACGGCCAGCGCATCCTTCATGCGCGGTTCGTCAAGGTCGATGTCGAGTCCCAATATGTGCATTTCATGCGGCCATTCCGCATCCATCTCGATCGACGGAAGCAGCCGGATTCCGCTGTTCTCCGCGGCATTCATCGCCGCGGGCACGCCGCCGACGTTGTCGTGGTCGGTCAAAGCGATCAGGGTCAGTCCGCGCGCCGTAGCTGCGCGCACCACCTCTTCGGGCGTGTCCGAGCCATCCGAACAGTTGCTGTGCAGATGCAGGTCGAACGGCTCTCTCTTTTTCTGTTCCGTTTGGTTGGGGTTCATATTTGTTTTAGGTTTCTCCCGCTCAGAAAGACAGGGCGGACATGCCGCCCCGTCTAGGGTTTGCCAAAGTCGATTTCCGTTGTTCGATTCTCTTCGTTGCTTTGCCGCTTATACCGGCACGCTCTGCGCGTCTGCGCCAACGGGTTCGGCCGCCTCTTCCGGCTTTGGCTCCGCTTTTTTGCGTTTACGCTTCGTTGCGGATTTCTTGAGAATCTCGGTTGCGGACGTACCGTTGAATACGGCCGCGAATTCCTCGCCCGTCACGCGTTCATATTCGATCAGCATATCGGAAACGCGGTCCAGCGCCTCCATGTTTTCACCGATGACGGTGCGCGCACGCGCATACTGTGCTTCGAGAATGTTGCGCACCTCTTCGTCTACCTTTGCCGCGAGGGACTCGGAATAATTGCGCTGGTGTCCCCAATCTTTGGCGATGAACACTTCTTCCTGTCCGCCGAGGAACATGGGGCCGACCGAATCGCTCATGCCGTATTCGGTGACCATTTTTTTGGCGATTTCGCTGGAGCGCTGCAAATCGTTATACGCGCCCGTCGAAACATCGTGAAACTTCAACTGCTCCGCCACGCGCCCGCCGAGCATCATCGCGACGTTGTCCAGAAGCTTGTTCTTCGTCACGTGCATCATGTCCTCTTTCGGCAGGGACATGGTGTAGCCCGCGGCCATGCCGCGCGGCACGATGGAAACCTCGTGCACGGGATCGCAGCCCGGAAGTTTCATCGCGACGATGGCGTGTCCCGCCTCGTGATACGCAGTGATTCGCTTGTCCGCCTCCGTGATCACGCGGCTGCGCTTCTCCGGCCCCATCTGTACGCGCGTAATTGCCTCTTCGAGTTCGGTCATGCCGATGGCTTTCAGGTTTGCGCGCGCGGCGAGGATCGCGGCCTCGTTCAGCACGTTTTCCAGATCCGCGCCGGTGAAGCCCGGCGTGCGCTTTGCAAGCGTCGCAAGCGATACCTCTTTGGCGATCGGCTTATTGCGCGCGTGTACTTTTAAAATTTCCTCGCGGCCCTTCACGTCCGGATAGTTGACTGTGATCTGACGATCGAAACGGCCGGGACGTAGCAGCGCGGGATCGAGGATATCCGGGCGGTTGGTCGCCGCGATGACGATGATGCCTTCATTCGGCGAAAATCCGTCCATCTCGACCAGCAGCTGGTTGAGCGTCTGCTCGCGCTCGTCGTGACCGCCGCCCATGCCGGCGCCGCGGTGGCGGCCGACGGCGTCGATCTCGTCGATAAAGACCACGGCGGGCGTTGCGCGCTTGGCGGTCTGGAACAGATCGCGCACGCGAGATGCGCCGACGCCGACGAACATCTCCACAAAATCGGAGCCCGAAATTGAGAAAAACGGAACTTTCGCTTCTCCCGCAACCGCCTTTGCCAGCAGCGTCTTACCCGTGCCTGGAGGGCCGACGAGCAGCACGCCCTTGGGAATTCGCGCGCCGATTGCGTTGAAACGCTGCGGTGCGCGCATGAAGTCGACGATCTCCTTGAGCTCTTCTTTCTCCTCATCCGCTCCCGCAACATCCGCAAACGTGACGTTCATCTTATCGCCGATGGTCATCCGCGCGCGGGATTTGCCGAAGTTCTGCATCTGCTTGCCGCCGCTCTGCGCGCGCATCATGAAGAAATAGAATGCGATAATCGCGCCGATAAAGAGCAGGCTCGGCAGGAGCAGCGACCAGATCGACTCCTCCGTGACGACGGACTCATAGGCGAATCCATAGTCCGCGCTGGAGATCTCGTCCACGCTGGCATACTTTTCCGGGTCGGCTGCGTAAACAATCGCCGCCATATCCGCGCGGAAGGTGCTCTCGCTCGGCAGAACGGTGAGGAACTCCGCCCGCTTGGGCAGATCTTCCATCTCATATTTGCTGTCCGAATACAGACCGTAGACCTTTCGGTCGTCGACCAGAATCGCCTTGACCGTTTTTTGCGTCGTTTCCGCGTTTTCCGTGTTGCGCAC
>CAYPEV010000005.1:0-7501 GCA_964409605.1 uncultured Christensenella sp.
TATCTGATGGGCGTCTGGCTGCTCACGCTGGAACTCGCGTTTGCTTCTTCTCTGTCTTCGGGCATGTACGCGATGCTGCTGACGGGCGGGGTGTATGCCGTCTGCTTCCCGCTCGGCATGCTGTCCGCACTCGCGCCCCTGTCCCCCGCGCGGCTCAGCGAAGGGCTCGCGCTGCTCACGGGGGATATGACCGCGGCCGATTTCATGCCGGCGCTATGGGTGTCCCTCGCGCTCAGTGCTGCGCAAAGCGCGCTGTGCGCCGCTGGGATTCGCAAAAAGCAGTTATAGGGTTTCTCGCGCGCGCAAGAGCGCCGCCCGGCGGGCGGCGCTTTGTGTTTCTTGCGCTGTGTTTACAGGGTTCGCATCAGGCGCACATAGAACTGCACCGTCTTGACGATCTTCGTGAGCGGGATGTGCTCATCGTGTCCGTGGATGCCCGCGCGTTCCTCTTTTGTGAGCTCCATCGTGGAGAAACGATAGACGTTCTCCGAGATCGCGCTGTAGTGGCGCGAGTCGGACGCCGCAAACATCAGATACGGCGAAACTTCCGCCGTGGGCCAGGTCTCGGCGATCGCGCGGGTCAGCTTCTCCCAGCCGTAGCCCTCCGTGCGCGAGATCCGGCACGGGTCGGTGCCGTGGAGCATACTCACGGCGATGCCCTCATCGTCTGTCAGCGTTTTGAGGCGTTGGAGCGTGCTCTCGCAGGTGCTGCCGCTGATGATGCGAAGGTTTGCGACCATCCGCGCGCGCGGCGGCAGGACGTTGCTCGCCTTGCTGCCCTCCGCCATCGTAAACGCGCAGGTGGTGCGCATCATGGCGTTGAGCTCGCCGCCGGATTTTTTACACATTGCATCCAGCACGGGCAGGAAGCACCAGAGGTTTGCAAAGATCAGCTTATAGACGAACGAGGAGCGCCTGCCTAGCGTATCAAACATCTCCGCGACAGGTTTCGTCAGCGTCACGGGGAACGGCTTTGCCTCGATGCGCGTCACGGCACGGGCAAGGCGGCCCAGCCCCGTGTGCGGCGGCGGCGCAGAAGCGTGCCCGCCCGCGCCCTCGATCACGAACTGCGTATCCATGAGTCCCTTTTCCGCGATGCCGATCAGCGCGCAGGGCTGCTTGACGCCGGGGAAGATCCCCTCGACCACCGCGCCGCCCTCATCCAGCACCAGCGCGGGTGCGATCCCGCGCGTGCGGAGCGTCTCCACGATCACCGGCTGCGATTTGCCCGCGACCTCTTCATCCCCCGCAAAGGCGAAATACATGTCGTTCTCCGGCACAAACCCGCTCTTGAGCAGCTGCTCCGCAGCTTCCATTACGCCGAGCAGGGTGCCTTTTGTGTCCAGCGTCCCGCGCCCCCAGAGGATGCCGTCTTCGACCAGCCCATCAAACGCGGGCTTGGTCCACTGCTCCTCGTTGACGGGCACCACGTCATAGTGCGACATGAAGACTGCGGGATGTTCCGCGCTCTTCCCCTTGAGGGAGAAGAGCACGCCGCTGGGGCCGATCTCCTCATACGTGCAGCGCGCAAACACCGTCGGATAATGCTGTTTGAGCAGGGCGCGGAACTTTACAAACTCCGCTTTGTCGATGCGTTCGTCTTCATAATACGATATCGTCTTGCAACGGATCATATCCGCAAGATGCGAGATCGCCGCCTGTTCGTCCACCGTGACCTCGCCAGACAAAGCGGTCGCTGCCGCCTTGGGCGTAAAGCGCAGTGCGCGGATCAGAATGACCGCAAGAAACGCGACGACCAGCGCCGCAAGCGCCAACCAGAAATACGTCATGGATCTTTTTCTCCTTCTCCTGTTCCCTTCGGGAAGCAGAAATCTAGGTGTTCGTTTGTCTTTTCTTTGCCGCTCGTTTATAGCAGATTTTTCTTGTAGAGGATCCGCGCCACGCCGATGGCGATCAGTGCGCCGACGGGGACGAGGATGCCCACCGCGCTGGCGAGCGACGGCACGAGCAGGAACAGCGCGACCATCACCACAAGCGGCGCGATCGCGATCTTCCAGTCTTTGGAGACAAACACAACGCCCAGCGCGCCAAAGAGCGCGGGCAGTATGTTTTCAAACGCGGGCTGAAGCACGGGGCTCTCCAGCACCGGCGCAATCTGCGAAAGCAGCAGCACGCCAAGCGCTATGATCGCGGTCGTGACGATCGAGCTCGTCGCAATCGCGAGCGTAGAGATCACCTCGCCCTCCTCCGTGCCCGCCTGCACACCCGCGCGATCCATCGAGTTCAGCGCGCAGGGCACCTTGAGGTTTGCGAGGTTTCCCGTCACAAAGCCGAGATAGGAACCGCCGGTGCCGAGCATCGGCACATAGGTGAACACTTCGATCACGCCGACCGTCCAGAAGATCGGCACAATGCTCAGAAGCCCCTTGAGAACTCCGCCGATCGGCGGCCAGGCGTTGTAATAGATGCAGATTGCCGCGGGCACGGCCAGCAGCATGGCAAGCGCGCTGAGGATCCAGACGCGACCCATCTTGTGTACGCTGTCACGATAGCTCATTTCCTGTTTCATATGCGTCTCCTTTCCTCAACCGACCAGACTCTGCACCAGCGTGGTGATCGGAATCGAAAGCGCCATGCCGCCCAGGAGGCTGATCGGCAGGGCGTAATCCTCGATCCATTTCGCGCGGAAGAGCTTGCGCACAAGGCCGCAGAGCATCATCAAAACCGCGCTTGCGAACATGACAAACACGGGAATCCATCCCGTAAGCCCCGTATGCACCTTCGCAAAGACGAGGCCGAGGAAAGCGGAGATCATGCCGAGAAACAGTCCGGAGAGAAAGATCTGCCCCCATTTGGAGTCCTTGCTCTTGATGTTGCTGATGCCCTTTTCGATTTTTTTGCCGAAGATCGGCACCAGCGCGAGGCCGGGGATGATGCCGAGCGCCATCACCCACGCGATCACCGCGAATATCTTCGGATCCGTGATGCGCTCGGCGAGCGAGGAGCCGACCGCGGCAGCAGCCGCGGCAGCAGCCGTGGCTTCATACGTCAGCGAACCGATGACCGAAAGCCGGAGCCACGGCAGCGGGAAGCCGAGCGCGTTGCTCAGCGCGATGACGCCGAGCAGAATCGCGAAAGCCGGCGCAATCGTAAAGAGCGCCGAAGAGCCGACCGTCTTTTTGAGCGCCTGCTTGTCCATGCCGAGCGCGATGCCCCTGCGCCACGCCTTGACAAAAAAGACGACCGACTGCAGGAGGACAAACGCGATCACGATCGCGACCACGGCATACATGAATCCGCTGTTCGAGTTAAATTCCATCCCGATTCTCCCTTCTATTGATCAAAACAAACAAGGATTATATATTTTCTCATTATAGCATGTGCGGTTGATGATTCAATCGGTTTCCATCGTTCCCGTGCGATTTTTTTCGACATGGTGTTGCATATCTCCGCATTGTTTCAAAAAGAAAACGGGTAAACGCATGCTGCGTCTGCCCGTTTGTTGAATGAATCTCGGTCAATTGACGTTGTCCACGCCGTCGTCCATGTCGCCATAGCCCATGAACTCGCGCGCCGCGATGCGCTTCTCGTCCCGCTCTTTTTCGACCATGTCCGAGAGCATCTCCTTGACTTCCTTGGCGTGCTTGATGCGCTTGATCTCAATCTCCGGCGCGCTTTTATCCGCCGTGTTGAGGCGGATGCTGCCAAGCCCCCAGATGCGCTGGCTCAGCGGACGGTTGAGCGTGATATCCAGAATGCGGTAGAGACGAATCTCGTCCTCTTTGCGGCTGATGAAACCCGTGTCGATGACGAGCTTTTCCTGCGTCAGGGAATATCGCGTGAACGTCCACGGCAAGCCGAAGATGATGCGCTTGCGATCCTTCCAAACGACGTCTGCCATGCGTGTGTTCCTCCATATCATAGAATTGATGGAATTATACCACACCGCTCACATCCTGAATAGCGCGGAATGAAAACGGTTGGGTAAAAGGGGGCATTTGCCCCTGTGTTCTCCTTTGAATAACGCAAAACCGCCCGCGGAAGAAAGCTTCCGTTGGGCGGTTTACCGTTCGCTCCGCTTGGGTCACGCAAACGCGTGAAAATCTCCAGCCGTTACATTGTAATAATTCCGTGCGCACAAAGCAAGCGTCTTTTTCTGAATGGCCGCGCATGGCGCGGGTGTTCGCGTCTCAGCGAAACATTGCGTTCTTTTTCAGGATCACCGTCTTGAACGACCAGCCGTGGTCAATCGCCGCGCTCTTGACCGCCTTGCTGATTGCGCCCAGGTCATAGTTGTATTCAAACGCCTTGCCGGTCGGGTCGTATTGTACGCACTTCACCTTGCGCATCAGTGTGCTGCCGCTTTGGAACGACGTCTCCCCGCTCATGCCGAACGACACGCCCGCGCCGGTCTCGGTCGTTTTTTCATACATCCTGACCTGTTTGTCCGTCTCGTCGAGCAGGATCATCGCCTCGTAGCGCAGCGTTCGTTTGCCGGTAGAGAAAGACGCATCCAGCAAGGTTGCGTCATAGGTCAGATCGGTCTTGTCCGAAGCGGCCGCGGTCAGCCCGAGCGCGGAAAGTTGGGATCGTATTTCATGCAACAACTCCTGTTTCATTGGGATACCCCCTCTTTCGTTCGGATTCCATTCTAACTGGATCATACGACTTTACTTCAAAAAATTCAAATACATCCTGACCATTCAAAAAAGGCGCGCCGTGTTTCCACCGCGCGCCCATCATAAAAAACAGATTAGATGAAGAGGTTGACGTTGCTCTCCTCCGCGTCGCCGAGATACGCGCCGACGCCGCCGAGCTCCACGCCTTCGATCAGCTCTTTCTCCTGAATACCCATGATGTCCATGCTCATCGTGCAGGCGACGATCTTCACGCCCGCCTTCATCGCCTTTTGGATCAGGGTTTCGAGCGAATCGACATTTTTTCTGCGCATGACCATCTTGATCATCGCCGTGCCCATGCCCATCATATTCATCTTGCTGATCTTGAGTTTTCCGGCGCCGCGCGGCATCATGCCGCCGAACATCGCCTCGATAAAGCTCTTCTGCACCTTGACGCGGCTGGCTTTTCTCAGCACGTTGAGCCCCCAGAAGGTGAAGAACATCGTCACGGGCCTGCCCATCGCGGCCGCGCCGTTTGCGATGATAAAGCTCGCGAGCACCTTGTCCAGATCGCCGGAGAAGACGACGATCGTCTTGCCGTCGCCGGCCATGCTCTGCGGGATCTGCTGGGTCACGCTGGCACCCGTGCCTTTCTTGACCAGCGCGACATAATCATCCCCGCGCCGCTCGTTGCTGAGCAGCGTGTTGCCGGTACGCCGCGACCAGGCGACGATATCCCGCGCGAAACCGGGGTCGCTCGCGGAGACTTCCATCACTTGCCCGTCCTTCATCTGCTTCATGGTCTCAAAGACCTTCATGATGGGACCGGGGCACTGCATGCCGCTGCAATCGATACGCATCGCGGCGACGGGGATATTCGCGGTCTCCGCATGGCCGCTGTCGTGAACCGGCTCGTTCTTCGTATAGGGCATAGGGCTGACCTCCTTATAATGCGTCGATTGATAGAACCGTGCGCCGCCGGGATAGACCGAGACGTCGCCAAAACCGTGTTGATTCAGGATGCGCGCGGCGTTGTAGGCGCGCACGCCGATGGCGCAGAAGACGACGACGTGCCTGCTCTTGTCAAGCTCGCCGAGCCTGCCTCTGAGCTGACCAAGCGGGATCTGCACGGCTCCCGGAATCGTATACGCCAAAAGCTCCGCGTCTTCGCGCACATCCAGCAGCAAAACGTTTTTGTCCGCCTCCGCGATGTTCCAGGGTGCGATTTTGACGAGGCCGTTCAACACATTTTCCGCCACGAAGCCGAGCATGTTGACCGGATCCTTTGCCGAGGAATACGGCGGGGCATAGGCAAACTCCAGCTCCTTGAGATCCGCGACACTCGCGCCAAGCCGCGTCGCAACGCCGATGGCGTCGATGCGCTTGTCCACACCGTCGCGGCCCACGATCTGCGCGCCGAGGATCTTTTTGCCGTCTCTGGTAAAGAGCAGCTTGAGCGTCATGGGCACCGCGCCGGGGTAATAGCTCGCGTGGTTGTTCTGCGTGATGGTGACGCTCTCAAAGTCCTTGCCGCGGACGAGGCCGCGCTTTATGAGCGTCTTTTCGTTTTCGCCCGTGCTCGCAACCGTGAGGTCGAACACCTTCGCGATCGAGGAACCCTGCGTGCCGCTGTAGGCGGCATCGAGGCCCGCGATGTTGTCCGCAGCGATTCTGCCCTGCTTGTTGGCGGGGCCGGCCAGCGGGATCATCGTCGCCTCCTTGCTGATGAAGTCGGTCACCTCGATCACGTCGCCCACGGCATAGATCGAAGGATCGGACGTGAGCATATGGTCGCTGACCACAACGCCGCCGCGCGCGTTGACGGCAAGGCCCGCTTCTTTCGCAAGCTGGCCGTTGGGGCGCACGCCGATGGAGAGGATCACGAGCTCCGCCGTTACGGTGCTTCCGCTCTTGAGGCGGATATCCACACCGCCCGCGACGTCGTGGAACGACTCCACCGCGTCGCCGAGGTGCAGGTCCACGCCGTTTTGCACAAGAGACTCGTGCAGTAGCTGCGCCATCTCGAAGTCGATGGGGGACATGACCTGGTCGAGCGCTTCGATCAGGCTGACGGTGAGCCCCGCATGCTTGAGGTTTTCCGCCATCTCGAGACCGATGAAACCGCCGCCGATGACGGCCGCGCTCTTCACGCCCTGCTCGCGCACGAGCGCGCGGATGCGGTCGGTATCCGGCACGGTCCAGAGCGTCTGCACGCGGGAGGATTCGATGCCGGGGATCGGAGGCTTGAGCGGCGAGGAACCGGTGGAGATCACCAGCACGTCGTAGGATTCCGTATACGTTTCGCCGGAGTCGACGCGCTTTACCTGCACGGTCTTGTTCCCACGGTCGATGGAAAGAACTTCATTCTGCACGCGGACATCTACGTCAAACTTTTTCCGCATCGCTTCCGGCGTCTGCAGGAGCAGCGCCGCGCGGGACTTGATCACGTCTCCAACGTGATAGGGCAGCCCGCAGTTTGCGTAGGAGATATATTCCCCCCGCTCCAAGAGTACGATCTGCGCGGTTTCGTCGAGCCTGCGCAGTCTTGCCGCGCAGCTGGCTCCACCCGCTACGCCGCCAATGATCACAACTTTTTTCATGCGCCCTGATCCTCCTTTTTCTTTCCCGGGGTAACGATATAGCCGATCAGCGTGCCCAGCACGCCGCCGTATACAGTGGAGATATATGGATTGGACGTGATGGGGCATGCGCCGCTCACGCAGCCGACCAGACGATAATACAAAAAGCCGGCGATCAACCCCGCTACAACGAGAATCATCATCGGCAGGTACCGTTTCCAGCTTTTCGGTTTTGACTTTTTGATTGCAGCTTCCTGTTCCATAGAAGATGTGAAAACCTTTCCTGTTTGGAACAAGCATACGATAAACGGGGATCGATAGTCGGTGACTTTATTACGGATG
>CAYPEV010000005.1:7601-13910 GCA_964409605.1 uncultured Christensenella sp.
ATTGCTTCGCTCATTAAAACTTTCGTCCCGCAATACATGCAAAAACCAGACTCTTTTGCATCATCGAGCTGAATCTCTCCGCCACACGCAGGGCATTTTGCTTCAACAAACGCCATAGTCGACTCCCTTTTCCCCATTTGCTTTTCTGTGACAACCGTGATCTGTATCACTGACTATATTATCAGATATTTTTATGATAATCTATAAATAAAGGATTTCTTTGGGAGGTAATGCGCCATGACCCACAATCCCCCTACCCCCATCACCGACTACATCCTCGGCTTCCCGCCTGAGGTGCAGGTGAAGCTGAACCAGATGCGCGACGCGATACTGGAAATCGCGCCGGAATCCACGGAGAAGATCAGCTGGCAGATGCCGACGTTTCATCTCAACGGCAACCTCGTGCACTTTGCCGCGTTCAAGAAGCACATCGGCTTCTACCCCGGCGCGGATGGCATCGAGGCGTTTGCCGCCGAGTTTGGCGCGCTCCATTTCAGCAAGGGCGCGGTGCAGTTCCCGCTGGATCAGCCCCTGCCGCTGGATCTTGTGAAGCGCATCACCGCCTATCGCAAAGCGCAAAATCTCGCGGACAAAAAATAAGAAACATGCACAAAAATCCCCGCCGGAGCAACCCGCGCGGGGATTGTTTGTGTATAGCGCTTTAAGCGCGTGGCCTGACCACCGCGCGGACGATGAGAAACGCAATCAGAAGCCATATCAGCACGATCGGCACCGCGTAGTACCATCTCTTCGGCTTGCCGTCCCGCCACATGCCCTCGGCCTCCGCACGGCACTCCTCCATCACCTCCGCCGGAATCAGCCGGCAGGTCAGCGCAATCAGCGCGGGCAGGATGATGAGGTCTTCAAGATATCCAAGCACGGGGATGAAGTCCGGAATCAGGTCGATGGGCGAGAGCGCGTAGCCTACCGTCAGCCCGGCGAGCAGCTTCGCGATCCACGGCGTTTCCCTGCGTTTGAGCGCGAGAAACACGGCGGGGATATCGGTCTTGAGTTGTTTTGCGCGTTCCCTGAGCGTCATCTGCCGGTCTCCTTCTTCTCCTAACCCTTCCGCATCGGCATCCTCCGCGTCAAACAGAAGCAAAAAGGCTCCTGCGAGCCTTTTTGTATCCAGCATTGTTCCTTATGCCTGTGTTTCGATTTCTTCCGCTGTCTCCTGCGCGGTCTGCGCCGCCTCGTCCTGTTCTTCGACGGATTCCGGCAGCACCTGCTGCGCCGTGTGGTTCTTCTTCCAGATCACGACGGCAAGAAGCGCAAACGCAATTGCGAGCACGTACACCACGCCTTCGATGATCCACACGTTAACGCCCGTGCGCGAAAGAATCACCGCCACCGCGTCCACCAGCAGATGCAGGAAGATCGCGAGCGGGAAGAGCCAGAAACGCTTGCCGTTCTTCGCCGCGAACCATACCAGCACGGAGAGCGAAACATGGATGACGACCGCCGCGATGCGCTCCACCGCGCCGACGAGGAACATCCAGAACGGCAGGTTGAGCAGTTGCTGCGCCTCGTTCAGCCCGCCGAAGGGAGAGTTGAGCCCTGCGTTGAACTGCAGCGAGAAGAGGATGTTGATTACCATGCCCGCGCTCAGGAGAATCACCGATTCCACGCCGCCGTGGCCCGCGCCGTACATCAGCGCATTGTGATCATTTCCCCTCTTTTTGCGCAGCACGGTCTTGAAGGCAAGAAAACGGCCTGTCTCTTCAAACACGCCCGCGAACAGGCCGCCGACGATGCCGTAAAGAAAGATATTGGCCGTAATCGTCGTCCAAAGCGCGGTCTTCATAAAGAAGAAGTACGCAATCTGCTCCAACACAAACGCGAAGAGCACAAACGTGACCGCACCCGTCCAGAACGGCAGGTGATTCGCACCCTTCCTGCGAAGAATGATGTACAGCGCCACAGGGATGGCGATGCCGATCAGCGCGGAGAACGCCATTGCGGCAATGCTTGACGCAGATATCGTGATAATGTCCATTGTTTGTTTTCCCCCCCCCAGTTAGTTTTCCTTTTTTTCTTCCGCTGTTTTACCGTATGTCTCGACGCACCAGCCGCGGCTCTGGCACTTGGTGCAGGTCAGAAACCGCGTCTTTGGCGTGTGCCGCGCCCACAGCATCTCCCGAAATGTCGGGCGGAAACGCGCGCCGCAGTCCGGACAGATATACAGCGTGTTCTTATGATACATCCGTGTGATCCAAATGCCAAGAGCAATTACGATCGGCCAGATGGCGGCAAACGGCCACCACACGCCGGTGAGAATCCAGTTGATCGCGGTTGCCCATTGCAGGCCGGACATGATCATCCCGATCACGAGCAGCCTGAGATGCAGGTGGTTCAGCTTCTTCTTTTCCTCCATCATGCGATCCATGTCCGCAATCGATTCGATCGAGATCATAAACCCCGTACGGATGGTCTCGCGCACGGTCTCCACCGCGCGATGCTGCCGCTCCAGCACGCCCTGTTCATCCGCGATGCGCCGCTCCTGCTCCTCCAATAAGAGCAGCAGCACGCGCTCCGGCTTCTCGCTCGCGAGTACCCCCTGTATCGCATCCAGCGAAAGACCGAGCGTCTTGAGCGCGCAGATCATGCGCATCTTGCGAAGATCCGCTTCCGAATAGAGCCGCCGCCCGCCTTCGCTGAGGTCGGCCGGATGTAAAAGCCCCCGCGCATCGTAAAACTGCACCGTACGCACGGTGACGCCGCAGAGCCGCGCAAGCTCTCCCGTGGAATAATCGGACATGGTTTTTTCACCTCCGGGGCAGAGTATAGATGATGACGCTGCGTCATGAGCAAGCGAAATTCGAAAATATATTTTTCGAAGCCATATCAGCCGTAGATCTCCGTCCGTCCGCTGATCGTCTCCGCGATGGAGTCGGCGATCACGCGCTTGGCGCAGGCGATATCTTTGCGCGCGATGCATTCCAGCAGCTCGTCGTTGCGCTGTTTGAGAATGCTCACGCCGTTTCTCGTCACATACCTGCGCCAGAGCTCCTTGATCGGCGTTTTAAACGAGCAGAAAAACAATGGCAGCAGCGTGTTGTTGGAATACCCGCTGAGCATATGGTCGAATTCATAGATCAGCTGTGCGGCTTCCTCCGCGCCGCGTGCGGCGGCAAACGCCTCGCTCTGCGCAGAAAGCGCGTCGAGTTGCTCCTGGGTCATGCGCGGAATCGCGCTCTCCAGCGCGAAGTCCATCATCACCCCGCGAATCTCGAGGATCGAGCGGATCTCCTCGCGCGGGAGCTGGCCGCCGTTATAGCTCATGATCGAAACCAGAATATCCAGCGTGCCGTTCCGGTGAAAATCTGCAACCACCGTACCCTGCCGCGGCGAAGTTTCGAGGAATCCCTTGCGCGCCATCTCCGCCAACCCATCGTTGACCACGGACCGCGAAATCTGCATCTTCTGCGCGATTTCCCGCTCCGGCGGGAGCTTTTGCCCGATGGCGAGTTCGCCGGAGAGAATCAGCCCCTCCAGCTCCTGCACGAACAGCTCCTTGAGCGTCGGCGCCGTGAGTTTTTGAAACATATCTCGTACCTCTTTTCTTTGGAACGGTGTAGAATATCCTCATACCCGCGATTTGGGTCAAACGCGCGGGAGGATCCGGCGTTCTGGTATCTGGTTCAACCACGATTCTGGTGCGATTATATCACGCTACAAGAATATATTCCACACGAAAAACGCCCGGTTCCTGCTGAAAGATTGACCATTCTTCAAATCAATGCTATTGTATCGATATGTGGTTCAACCAGAATGCGCGCATGCGGTTCCCCAACGCGCAGAAGCCGAAAAAAAACGATTGGACGCAACATCCAGTTTGGAGGCATCATCATGTATAAAGTGTACGAAATCAAACAGCGCGTGTTCGAGAGCAACGAAAAGCTTGCGGACGCGCTCCGCGCCGACCTCAAGCGGGAGAAGACCTTCCTGCTGAACCTGATGTCGAGCCCCGGCGCAGGAAAAACGACCCTGCTCAAGCGCACGATCGAAGCGCTCAAGGACGAGCTCTCCATCGGCGTAATGGAAGCGGACATCGACTCGGACGTGGACGCCGCCGCCATCGAGAAGACCGGCGTGCGCGCCATCCAGCTGCACACCGGCGGCATGTGCCATCTCGACGCGGACATGACGCGGCAGGGCATCGACGAATTCAACGCCATGGATCTCGACCTCGTGATCCTCGAAAACGTCGGCAACCTCGTCTGCCCGGCGGAGTTTGACACGGGCGCGGTGAAAAACGCCATGATCCTCTCCGTTCCAGAGGGCGACGACAAGCCGCTGAAATACCCGCTGATGTTCTCGATCTGCGACGTGCTGCTGATCAACAAGATCGACGTGCTGCCGTATTTCGACTTTGATCTTTCCGCCGTGGTGGAGCGCGCGAAGAAGATCAACCCGAACATCACGGTGCTGCCGGTCTGCGCGCGCACGGGCGAAGGCATCGAGCCCTGGGCCGACTGGCTGCGCTCGCAGGTCAGGGCCTGGCAGCAGGATTGAACTTGCGCCGTTTTTTTGCACGCAGTAGATAAGGAGAGAATCGTTTTATGGATCGCATCACAAAGATGACCTTCCCCGAAGGATACGTTTGCCAATATCGCGACAACATCATCTTGCTCGCCAACATGATCGGGCGAAAAAAGCCGGGCCTCAAGGCGGGCGACAAGGGCGGCTATAACTGGGACGACCCGGAATACGTCATTCTGGAGGCGGGCGTGGACGACGACATGTGCACGGTCGGCCTCGCGCTCGGTTCCTATGACAAGAAGAGCGCGGCCGAGGTTGCCGCCATCGTCGGAAAACCCGAGGACTGGTGCCACGAGCAGCTGATGAAGTTCGCGGTCTACGGCGGCTGCTTTGTCAACAAGATCGATGGGGTGGATCAGTTCTGGACGGAGACCTGGATCCCCGGCACGATGGAGATGATCGTCAACAACCTCGACCTCGTGAAACAATACCCGATCGTGGGCTATGCCATGGAAGCATACGGGCGCGTGCGCGGGCCAATGAGCTCCGGCTCGTTCCCCGTCGGCGTGGGCCTCATGCGCGTGATCCCGATCCAGAGCGCGATCGACGGCGAAACGCGCCGGGCGAGCTATGAGGAGATCTCCACCTATCTGGAGGAGAACGACCTCTTCACCGTCTCGCCGTGCAGCTGCCGCACGGACCGCGAGGTCATGGGCGAAGGCTGCGGACACCTCAAAGAGGACATGTGCATCCAGATGGGCCACGCCGCGGAATACTATATCCGCACGGGCAGGGGCCGGCAGATCACGCGCGAGGAGGCGTATGAAATCCTCAAACGCGCGGAGGAAAACGGGCTCATGCACGAGATCCCGAATACGGACGGCAGCGGCAAGACGCACGCCATCTGCAACTGCTGCGGCTGCGGGTGCCTGTCTCTGCGCACCGCCGCAATGTTCAAAAACGTGGACATGGTGCGCAGTAACTACGTCTCCGAGGTGGACGCCGGTAAATGCGTCGCCTGCGGGCAGTGCGTGGAAAACTGTCCGGTCAACGCGCTGAAGCTCGGGCAAAAGCTCTGCTCCAAAACGCCTGTCGTCCATGATATCACCACCACGACCACCCCGCGCGACGAGGAATGGACGCAGGATAAATGGAACACGGAGTACCGCTACAACCGCGAGGACGTGGTGGACAGCGGCACCTCGCCCTGCAAGACGAACTGTCCCGCGCACATCTCCGTACAAGGGTATCTCAAGCTCGCCGCGCAAGGAAAATACCGCGAGGCGCTGGAACTCATCAAGGTCGAAAACCCGTTCCCCGCCGTCTGCGGGCGGATCTGCAACCGCCGCTGCGAGGACGCCTGCATGCGCGGCGAGATCGATTCTCCGATCGCCATCGACGAGGTGAAGAAGTTCGTCGCGGCGCAGGAATTGACGGCAGACGGACGGTTTATTCCGAAGAAGCGGCATGATTATTCTGACAAAAAAATCGCGATCGTGGGCAGCGGCCCTGCGGGACTAAGCTGCGCGTATTTTCTTGCGCTGGACGGCTACACGGTCACGGTGTTTGAAAAAGAACAGAAGCTTGGCGGTATGCTCACGCTCGGCGTACCCGCATTCCGCCTCGAAAAGGACGTCATCGACGCGGAGATCGATATCCTCCGCGCACTGGGTGTCACATTCCGTACCGGCGTGGAGGTCGGACGCGACATCACCCTTGACCAACTTCGAAAGCAGGGCTACGACGCGTTCTATGTCGCCATCGGCGCGCAGGGCGGGCGCAAGCTTGGCGTGGAGGGCGAGGACGCGGAGGAACTCGATGCCGGAG
>CAYPEV010000005.1:13920-31373 GCA_964409605.1 uncultured Christensenella sp.
CTCCGGAATCGAGTTCCTCCGCCGCGTGAACGCGGGCGAAGCGATGACCCTCTCCGGCAGAACCCTCGTCATCGGCGGCGGAAACGTCGCGGTGGACGTAGCGCGCACCGCCGTCCGCGCGGGAGCCGCCGAAACCGCGATGGTCTGCCTCGAATCCCGCAAGGAGATGCCCGCCTCGGAAGAAGAGATCGAAGAGGCGACGGCGGAACACATCGGCATCCACAACGGCTGGGGCCCCGTGCGCATCCTAAGCGAAAACGGCAAGGTCACGGGCGTGGAGTTCCAGCGCTGCGTGAGCGTGTTCGACGAAGCGGGCCGCTTCTCCCCGAAGTTCGACGCGGGCGAAACGATCACGCTGCCCGCGGATCACGTGCTCGTGACCATCGGGCAAAGCATCCTCTGGGGAGATCTGCTCGCGGGCACCGAGGCGGTCACAAACCGCAACGGCACCGTGCAGGCGGACGACTTCACCTACCAGACCGCGCAGAAGGACGTCTTCTCCGGCGGGGACTGCTGCACCGGGCCGAAATTTGCCATCGACGCCATCGCGGCTGGCAAGCAGGCGGCCATCTCGATCCACAGATTCGTCCATCCGGGGCAGTCCCTGACCATCGGGCGCGACCGCAGGGAATATCGGGAGCTCGACAAGAAGAACGCGATCGTCGAGACCTACGACAACACCCCGCGCCAGAAACCGGAAGCGCTGGACACCGGCGCGGCCGCAAATACCTTCCGCGACCTGCGGGGTACGCTGACGGAGGCGCAGGTGCGCGCGGAGACGGCGCGCTGCCTCGGCTGCGGCGTGACGCTGGTCGATCAGTATATGTGCGTCGGCTGCGGGCAGTGCACCACGAAGTGCAGGTTTGACGCGATCCACCTCGTCCGCCGCTATGACGGCGCGGGCGTGGAGTTCACGGAGATGAAGCCCGTGGTCATCAAGCAGATCTTGAAACGCAAGGGCAAGATCGCCATCAAGAAGGTCAAGCGCGCGCTCGGCGTGGTGAAATAACGCGCATGCACGAGCTGGGCATCGTATTCGAGATTCAAAAGCGCGTGACCGCCGTTGCACAAGAAAACGGCTTGGCTTTGAGCGATATCGCGCAGGTGGTGGTGGAGGTCGGCGAGGCCTCCACCATCGTCCCGCGCTATCTGAAGGAATGCTGGCCCGCGGCGACGGACGGAACCGGGATGCAGGACACGGAGCTGGTGGTCGAGATCCTGGTCGCCAAAGTGCGCTGCAAAAGGTGCCAAACGGTCTACGAATATCTCAAAAACGACAAAAAATGCCCCGCGTGCGGCGCATGGGAATGCGTCATGGTCACGGGGCAGGAGTTCAATATCAAAGAAATCGCGGTGTTTTCGGAGGAGGAGTAGGGCGTTTCCGCGGCAATCGCGCAAGATCAAGCGGGCGCTTTACGCCTCCGCCTCGTACGATTCGCTGAACAGCTCTTTTAAGATCGTCACCTTGAATACCGCAGGAGAATTATGGGGTTGAATCGCATAGATTCGGCCCTCTATTTCTACGTTGAAGTATCCGCGGATCTCGTTGGAAAAGTTCGGATAGAAGCAATTCTTTAGTTGATCGTCGGCCTCTTTTCCTTCGCGGGTGCCTTTGTAGGTAAAGACGTCGCGCGAAAGAGAGAACGTGCCTTCGCCAACGGGCACATACCGGTTGGAATCCGTGATCCGCAGGATGTTGCATGGTTCCTGATAGACCGAATCGGAATCAAAGCTGAGTCGGTATTGATGCTTTTGCCAGGCATACCATTCCGGCGGCGTTTGAAAGACGACGTCGCCTTCTTTTTCGGGCGCAAGGAAGCCGTAGTGATCCATGATTGCCGTATTGTTGCAGTTCTCGCAGCATAGCCGGTTGCGACTCGGTCGGATCGAAAACTCCCGCTTGCATTTGGGGCACATATAAAGCAGCTGCTCCAGCCCAACGGCAGAGCGCGGGCGAAGCGCCTTGATCCTCTTTTCACGCTGCCATGCATAGTCGTTGAAATACAGCGCCTTGACGATGCGATCGTATAATTCCTTCGGGTCTTGCTCCGCAAGCTCGCTTACGGTAAACAGCCGGCTTACCTTCAGTTCAACCCTGGATTTTCTGGGAAAGCGCATGTCCCATTTGGGCAGCGCGATATGCATGCCGCTGATGCGCAGGCTATAGACCGGCAGTTTGATCTTTTGCAGGAGTTTAACGATGTTCGGGTCGATCTGCGTGGATTCGCCCGTATAAGAGCTCTGTCCGGACGGGAATATCTCGACGTTCCCGCCCTGTTTCGTCATATAGAAGATATGCCGGATCGACTTCGGGTCCGAGACAAACTGCTCCTTGGGAATGAACCCCAGCCACCAGAGAAAGGGCCTGAGCGGTTTCATCCGGAACATCTGCATCGTCGCCACAAGGTTGAGCCTGTGCGGATACATCGCCAGAATGGGCAATAAAAAGTCGAGGTTGCTGATGTGGTTCACGAGCAGCACGAACGGGGATGTGATCTCGGGTGCATCCGTTTTGTCTACCTTGAGCCGATACACGAGTTTGAAAAACAGGTACGCAACGCCATAGACAAAATGATACAAGACCCCATTGGGCTTTTGTGGTTTCCGATCCTTCATTCTTCTTTTTTCCGCCTTAATCAATGATGCGAGTGCTTATTCTGAAATCCGCTGAGTACGATTTGCCTTGCTGTCATTTGAGCGCAATCCTCGGTCGCCGAGCGCACAGCACCGCTATTGTATTATCGATGCAATTATCGTGTCAATCGATTTTGGCTTGACAGTTTGCATTTCTTGCCACGGATTCCCGCCTCGGCGGAACACGGGCAAGTAAAGCATTCCGCCTTTTCGTCTTTGGTTTTGCGTGTTTTTATCGATTTGGCTCATTCCATAAGAAATATATTCTTTCCCGCAATACACTTTTTGAAACCCAATTTTCGACGGATTTCCTGCATGATTCGGCGCTTTTTGCCGTGTTTGCTGCCATGATTGTGCCGCAAAGGTTTGAAATTGAATCGCAAGAGAAACACGACATATTTGCAATTTCAGTCTATTATAATTTCTATAAGAGCAGCGATGATCCGCTAGCTTATTGGAAAGGGATTTTTATGATGATGTATCGTTTTATGCCTTGGAGAATGATGGGCGGCCGCTTCTTCGGTCTCGTCCTTGCCGTTCTCTTCGTGGTCGCGATCGTGCTGCTGATCGTCGTCCTCGCAAGCCGCAGGAACAAAGCGCCCGCAGCAGCCGGCTATACCGCAGCACCCGCAGCGCAGGACCGCTTCCTCGCCATCCTCGCCGAGCAGAAAGCCGCTTCCGGCATGGGGTCCGCGGAATTTGAGGAGCGCAGGCTGATCCTCGAAGGCGGACGCGCGGACAACCACGCGAACGCCGAGATCGTCTCACTCAAGGAACGTTATGCGCGCGGCGAACTCACCACAAGCGCCTACATCGAGGCACGAAACAAACTGCTCGGCCTTGGTTAAGCCCAAAAAAGCGCAGATCCGCGCATTCTGCGGGCGGGAAACAACCCGCCCGCGTTCTCTTTTGGCCTGAAGTTCCGGTATACGCACCCTCCGGTGAAAATCAATTTGCAAGTTTGCAATTGTTTGGCGTCAATATATAATGGAAAACGATTGTTTCCGCGCGCAACGCATGCTATATTGAAATCAGACTCCATCGTATCTTCAGGGAGGTGCGCCCATGCTGACCTATGGCGGGCGGGAAGCGAACGGAACGGAACGTGCCGCGGTCGCGGACTTTATATCGCACTTTTCCCAGCGGCAGGAAACGCTGTCGTTCCCTGAGGTCGCCGTACTGGAAACGGATGGCTTCGGTCGGATGCTCGTGTTTCTGCGCGTACTGCACGAAGACGGACTGGAGGAGCCTCTGCTCGTCATCTTCAAGGAATTGAATCCCGACGGGAGTTATCTCGCCGGTCCAAAATCGATTTTGCGCGTGCGCGCCGCTTCATTTTATGCGGGAATCGAGCACCATAAAACCCGCAACAGCTGGGAATGTCCGCCGGACGCGGAGCCGGAGTTCGACCGTTAAAACGCAGGAAACAAAGCCCTGTCATGCAAAAATCAGTATCTCTCCTAAAAAATAACGATCTTGACAACCAATGAAAAAAGCAGGATTCTAGCAACGTACCCGTTTCGATTACGAGGTGGTATCGATCGATGAAAGTCGCAGGCTTGATTACCGTTGCCGGGCAGTCGCTGCGCATGCATGCGTTTAAACCGCTGCTGCCGATCAACGGAACACCCATGATCGCCCATACGGCAGGCGTGTTTTCGCAAGCCGGAATCTCGGATCTGTTCGTCGTCGTCGGCAAACGTGGCGAAGAGGTCATAGATGCGCTCAACGGCTGCAACGCGACCTTTCTCTGGAACAACGCCTTTGAGGAGACGGAGATGTTCGCCTCCCTGCAGATCGGACTCAACGCGATCCGCCGTGCGGGCGGATTTGATGCAGCGTTTCTGCTCCCCGGCGATATGCCCGCGGTCGAGCCGGAGGTGCTGCATACGCTCCTGAGCGAGATGGAGACAAACGGCTGGGACGTCGTATTCCCCAGCACAGGAAAGCGCCGCCTCCACCCGCCGCTGATCGGCGCGAGGCTGTTCGACCCGCTGATCGCCTATTCCGGCGAAGACGGCCTGCGCGGCGCGTTTCGCGCGCTGGATGCAAGCATCGGCTATGTCGTCACAAAAGAGACGGGTTGCGGGCTGGATGTGGACACACCGGAAGACTACGCGCGTGTGCAGGATCATATGAAGCATTCTTTGGCGCAGGAGGATGGTGTATGAGTGCCGTTGCCGTCATCCTCGCCGCGGGCGAACCCCGGCAGATGAGCCATTTTCAGCCGATGCTCAAGCTCAGCGGAAAGAGCGTCATCCGCCGCCAGATCGAAGTGTTCCGCGCGGCGAACGTATCGGATATCCTCATCGTGACCGGGTACCACGCGGGTATGCTGGAGCGACACCTCGCAGGCGAAGCCGTCCGCTTCATCAAAAACGAGGACTATGCCTCCACGGATATGATGGCTTCCGTACAATGCGCGCTGCACGCGCTCTCCTTTGACTGCGACCGCGTGCTGATTACGCCCGGCGACGTGCCGTATCTCAACGCGGAAACGATATTGCAGCTGCTCCGTTCCGCAAAGCCGGTCGCGATTCCGAGCTTCCGCGGCAGCGCGGGTCACCCCGTGATGATTCGGAAAAGCTGCTTCCCCTCTCTGCTCGGCTATTCCGGCGACCGGGGCCTGCGGGATGCGCTCTCGCAATGGAAGCGTGAGACGGAGTTCGTGCTGACCGACGAGAACGGCATGCTCATCGACATCAACACGGAGCAGGACTATCAGCGCGAACAACGCGAGCAGACGCAAGTCAACCCGACTCTCACCGCGGCGCTGACGATCTCGCTCGGCGAAACGGGCATCGATGAACGGGGCATTCGCCTGCTGGAATGCATCGAGCAGGAGCAGTCCCTCCAGCGCGGCGCGGCGCGGGCGGAGCTTTCCTACAGCAACGCATGGCTGACGCTCAACCGCATGGAAGAGGCGCTCGGCTGCCGGCTCGTGGAACGCAAGCTCGGCGGCGCCACCGGCGGCGGCAGCAGCCTGACGGCAGAAGGAATCGAATGGGTGGCATGTTTTCGCCGCCTGGAGCAGCAGCTCAGCACCGCTCTATTGGAAATTCAACACAAGGAATTCGACTAAAACACATCCGATTGCATGGACTTCCATAAAAACAACCGACTATTCCGATAAAATCTGCATCTTTATATAGAATAGAAATGAAGAACACCCGGCCCGATTTTGTTTTTCGTTCAGAAACCGCAAACCGACCTTAAAAAAGAATCGAATCCGGCTATCCCCCCGCAGGGGTTTTTATACTTCATTTCAGAAATGAGAGGAGAACCGTTCTTGAGAGATTTTGTGTATCTTGCTCCGGAAACGCTGGAGGAAGCCGCCGCGCTCAAGCTTGAGCACGACGACAAGGCGATCTTTATGGCGGGCGCTACGGATGTCATCATCCGCCTGCGCGACCACCTGATCGCACCGGACTACGTGATCGACCTGAAGAATATCCCCGATATCGACGGCATCACGTTCTCCGAGACCGAAGGACTGCACATCGGCGCGCTCGCGACCATGACGCAGATTGCGACCAATGCGCATGTGCTGCGGCACTATCCCTATCTGGCGGAAGCCGCGGCCTACGTCGGCGGACGGCAGATTCGCAACCGCGCAACATGCATCGGCAACATCGTCAACGCTTCGCCTCTGGCGGATACCGCGACGCCGCTGTATTGTCATGATGCGTTGGTCGAAATCTTCGGCCTCTCCGGCAAGCGCGAAGTGCCGATTACGGAATTCATCCTGTTTGTGCGCAAGGTCGCGCTGAAGCCCGGCGAACTCGTCACGGGTATCCGGGTACCGTATCTTGCGGACGCCAAAGGCGTGTTCCGCAAGGTTGCCCGCCGCAACGAGGTGGATCTTTCCACCGTCTGCGGCACGATTGTCAAAACAGGCGATGGCTACCGCATCGCGATGGGCTCCGTGGCTCCCACGCCGCTGCGTCTGAAGAAGACCGAAGCGCTGCTCTCGGGCAAGGCGCTGAACGACGCGCTGATTGCCGAGGCGGCAGCGCTCGCCGCGACCGAGGTCAGCCCCATCGACGACGTACGCGCGGACCGGCAATACCGGCTCGATATCGTGTCGTACCTCGTACGCGACGGGCTGACCAAATTGGCCTGAGGAGGAAACCAGCATGGAATATTGTGTCAAATTCTGCGTCAATGACGAGCCGGTCGAACTAAGCGTGTCCGGCAGCGAGACGCTGCTGCATGTGCTGCGCGAGAAGCTCGGCTATACCGGCACCAAGGAAGGCTGCGGCGCGGGCGAATGCGGCGCCTGCACCATCATCATGGACGGTCAGGCCGTCAACGCCTGCCTTGTGCTTGCACCCGAAGCCAACGGAAAGGTCATCACCACCGTGGAAGGCCTTGCGCGGGGCGACGAACTCAGCCCCCTGCAGGAGTCGTTCATCGATCACGCTGCGCTGCAATGCGGCTTCTGCACGCCCGGCATGCTCATGAGCGCCGAGGCGATGCTCCGCGAAAACCCGCGCCCCACGCGCGAGCAGATCAACCGCAACATGTCCGGCAACCTCTGCCGCTGCACGGGGTATAAAAAGATCGTCGAAGCCATCGAAGACGTGATTGCAAAGGGGGTTTATGAAAAATGAACGTCGTAGGACAATCGGTTGAACGCCTCGATGCGATCAAAAAAGTAACCGGCACCGCCGTCTTTGCAGACGACATCCAGTTCTCCCGCCCGCTGTATGCACAGGTGGTGCGCTCCCCCCACGCACACGCGAACATCCTCTCGATCGATCTCACCGCGGCAAAAGCCCTCCCCGGAGTACGCAGCGTGATCACAGGGGAGTGCTATAAAAAGCGCGCGGGGCTGTATCTGGAGGACAAGAACTTCATCGCGGTCGGCAAGGCGCGCTATCGCGGCGAACCTGTCGCGGCCGTCGCCGCGGACTCGCCGGAGATCGCACGCAGGGCCTGCGAACTCGTCAAGGTGGAATACGAAGTGCTGCCCGCCGTCACCGACTCTCTCGAGGGTATGAAGCCGGACGCACCGATCATCCATCCCGATCTCGGTTCGTACAAGGTGCTGCCGATCTTTTATCCCAAACCCGGCACGAACATCTCCCACCACTACGTGCTGAGAAAAGGCGACGCGGACAAGGCCTTTGCCGAAGCGGACCGTGTGTTTGACCATAGCTTCTATATCCCGCACGTACAGCACGTGCCGATCGAGCCGCATGCCTGCACCGCGCAGTATATGCCGGACGGCGACCTGACCATCTGGGCCGCGTGCCAGAGCCCGTTTGCCGTGCGCCGCGCGCTCGCGGAGACGTTTGATTTCCCGCTCAACAAGATCCGCGTCATCTCAAAGGCCGTCGGCGGCGGATTCGGCTGCAAGGCGGGCACGACGCTGGAAGGCATCGTCATCCCGCTCGCGATGCTCAACCCCGGACGCCCGGTCAAGATGACCTACACGCGCGAGGACGAGTTCCAGAACGCCTATGTGCGCCAGGGTCTGCATATCAATATCAAGACCGCCGTGCGCAAGGACGGCAAGATTCTCGGTTCGAAGAACGTGCTCGCCTGGGACGGCGGCGCGTATACGGAATACGGCGTCAACATCGTCAAAGCCGCGGGCTGGGGCTGCGTGGGTCCGTATGAGATCGAAAACATCGCGACCGACAGCTACTGCGTCTATACGAACCACCCCGTCGGCGGTCCGTATCGCGGATTCGGCATGTGCGAAATCCACTTTGGCATCGAGCAGAACATCGACATGATCGCGCACGAGATGGGTCTCGACCCGCTCGCGATGCGCAAGCTCAACGGTATCCGCGAGGGCGGAAAGAGCGCGACGGGACAGACCATCGACGTCGCGGGCTATCAGGAGTGCCTCGACCGCGCGGCCGCGCTCATGGAGCTGGATAAGCCCAGCGCGCCTTCCGGCAGCCCGACCAAACTGCGCGGCAAGGGCATCGCGGGCGGCTGGAAAGCCCCGTCGATGCCGACGGACGTCGCCTCCTCTGTCATCATCCGCATGAACGAGGACGGCACGTTCATCCTCCTCGCCTCCTGCCACGACATCGGCCAGGGTTCGGACACCGTTATGGCGCAGATCGCGGCGGAGACGCTGACGGTCCCCGTCGAGAAGATCAGCGTGCGCACGGGGGACACCGACCACACGCCGTATGAATGGCAGACCGTGGCTTCCCGCTCGACCTATTGCGCGGGCAACGCAACCAAGCTTGCCGCGGAGGACATCCGCAACAAGATCCTGGAGCTCGCGCAGATCAAGATGGGCACATGGAAGCACGACCTGTATCTGGACGGCGGCTACGTCTGCCGTAAGTTCTATCCGGATCAAAAGGTGCCGCTCTCGGCGTTCGCGCTGGGCCTCACCCTGCCGGATCAGAGCGGCATCGGAGGCCCCATGATCGGCGTCGGTTCGTTCGTGGTGCCGAACAACATCGCCGCGGACAAGAAGACCGGCCTTTCGCCGAAACCCGTCGCGTTCTGGAGCATGGGCGTCAACGGCGCGGAGGTCGAGGTAGACACCGAGACCGGCAAGGTGAAGGTGCTCAAGATGGTCTCCGTCTTCGACGCGGGCAAGGTCATCAACCCCGCGATGTATGAAGGACAGGCGGAGGGCGCGATGGTGCAGGCCATGGGCACCGCGCTGTATGAAGAGCTCAAGCTCAAGGACGGCCGCGTGATGAACCCGAGCTTTGTGGACTATAAGATCCCCGCGTTCGAGGATATGCCGGAGATGATCGTCGAGGCGATTGAAAAACCCGAGCCCACCGGCCCTTACGGCGCGCGCGGCATCGGCGAGATCACGATGGTGCCCGGCGCCCCGGCGATCGCCAACGCGGTTGCAAACGCCATCGGCGTACGCTTCCTGCGTATGCCGCTGACCCCCGATGTGGTGCTCAAGGCCCTGCGAGAGAAGAAGGCAGCCGAAGGAAAATAAAAACTGCATTTCTCAACAACAAAAAACAACCGCTCAGGCTTGCGCTTGGGCGGTTGTCCTTTGCTTCAATTTTTCTTCGAGCTCGCTACTCCGTTTCCCCTGTATATGAATATGACAATGTTTGCGTAAAAGATCCTACTATACCAAATAAAGCTTTTTCTTCTATTTTAGCATGTGCGTCGTCACCTTTTAAAAGCTCAACCAAGTTGAGCGAGTATTCACCTTTAATATGAGTTGTAACTTTCATTAAATTTTTAATCATACACTCAATATCCAAAACTACACGAAAATTCGTTTGATTACTATGCTGCACAATATAAGAAAATGCTTCTTGATACTGTTGCTCTTTTAGCTGGAAGTTAACATGCGATCCGCTTCCAAATCCACTTGTTGATGGAATACTTTTAATATCAACATCTTTCTTTTTAATTGAAAAGACGTCAGTAAATCTATCATTTTCTTCTTTGAAACGCAAACGCAGATTTGTAACTCTAAGCTTGTTTGGCGAAATTCGCCCTGTATTATCAAACTCCAATGACATTGCTGCTCTTTGTTCTCCGCTTTTAAAAAAACATAAATGTTTCAAAGAAATAAGCGAATAACACTCCGAAGTATATCTTAATGTTGAAAGTTCCATTTCCTGTTTTCTGTTGTTATCGTTTATTCTATTTAGCGTCTTGTTTTGTTTCCACGATAATAAAGAGAACACTATAGTGCTTAAGACACCTAATACGCACCCCCAGAATCCTAACCAGTCGCTCTTCTTGATTGCATTCTCATCAGCAATTCTATCTGAAAGAATAAATCCAAATGAGCATGCGAAATAAAAATATGTAAGAATTATAACAACAGCGATTATCGCTGCACCTAATACAATCGCTGGGATAAATGGTTTAACTTTTGTCCAAAGCTCTTTGAAAAAGTCCTTGATAAGATGCTTCTCAACGTTCTCCATTACCTAATCTCCAATCGTTAATAATTGTAATACTATCATTTTAAATATGAAATTGTTAGTGGTTTTTCTCGATGTGTTGCACTCTTTGACTTGTCTTCTGATAGCATTCGTGGTGCTCAAGGCCCCGCGGGAGAAGAAGGCAGCCGAAGCCAAATAGTATGACAGAAAAGTAATACTAATTGTAACGAATAAGCCGTTTGCGCAGGCAAACGGCTTTAAAATTGCCATTTTACAATCCAAAACCCCGAAATTTTACATTTGTTTTACGGAAAACAGATGACAGCCTAATCCTTTTCCTCTATGATAGACGAGAATTGAAAAGAAAAAGCCTAGATCATAGGAAACGGAGAAGACATGAAATCTGCGTCCCACCATGCCATGGGGCATCTGCTGTATGAAGCACTCACCGCGCAGGGCGTCCTGCTCGATCAGGAATTGTTCGTACTCGGCAACATGCTGCCGGACTATCTGCCGGAGTTGATCTTAAACCCGCACTTCACGCTGAAATGCCAGCGCGAGATCCATATTTTTACCGAGGCGCTCGCGGGGCAGCCCGTAACGAGCGGCGAACAGCTGCCGCCGGAATACGCGCTCCGGCTCGGCATCCTCTGCCACTACCTGACGGACTACTTCACCTTTGCGCACACGCCGGAATTCCGCCTCGGCCTCAAGGAACACGGCGCATACGAAAAACAGCTGAACGACTATTTCCGCGGCCACTACACGGCAGAAGAAAGCACGCTGCAGTCCGACACCTTTGCCCGCTGCGAAAGCGCGCGCGACGTGGCCAAAGAGGTCTACCGCATGAAGCGGGACTATCGCACGGAGGGTTGCACTCTCGCGCGGGATATCCGCTATGCGTTCTCCGCCTGCCTCGGCTCCATGACGCAGCTCATTGCGGTTTCCGAAGAGCGGGAGGAGCACGCCCGCGCAAAACGGCGCATCTCGTTCTTCACCGCCGAGCGGTACGCCTTCCGGGATTCGGTCTGCCGCAGACGCATCACCCCGCGCAGAGCCTGGTGCCCCGTTGCCGCCTGCGTGTAGGCGCATCCCCACTCATACAATCCCGCTCTCTCCTCCGGTGCGAAAGCACCGAATCAAAACCGCCTCGCACGATCTGCAGGGCGGTTTATTCATTTGGTTTTTTTATTATGCCCGCCGTTCGGGACACGGGAGTGAATAATATGCATATAGATGTATAATATTCAGTACCGTCCGTGTTTAACTTTAAAAATATCAAATAATTCCTCAAAATAGTAAAAATAACCCTTGACTATTTATGCTTATTTTATTAATATATATGCAATTCACCAATTGGAGGCAAGTACCATGTCGAACATCAAGAAGATCGTTTTAGCCTATTCCGGTGGGCTGGATACATCCGTCATCATCCCGTGGCTCAAGGAAAACTACCCCGGCTGCGAAGTCATCGCCGTCGCGGGAGACGTCGGTCAAGGTATCGGCGAATTGGGCGGGCTCGAACAAAAAGCGCTCAAGACGGGAGCTTCCAAGCTCTACGTCGAAGACCTCACCAACGAGTTCGTGGACGACTTCATCGTACCCACGCTGAAAGCGGGCGCCATCTATGAAGAATATCTGCTCGGCACCTCGTTTGCGCGCCCCGTGATCGCCCAGCGCATCGCTGAGATCGCCCTCAAAGAAGGCGCGGACGCGATTGCTCACGGTTGTACCGGCAAGGGCAACGATCAGGTTCGCTTTGAGCTTGCCATCAAGCACTTCGCACCGAATATGAAGGTCATCGCGCCCTGGCGCGAATGGGAGCTCAAGAGCCGCGAGGACGAGATCAACTATGCGGAAGCGCACAACGTGCCGCTCAACATCAGCCGCGAGACGAATTATTCCAAGGACAAAAACCTCTGGCATCTTTCCCACGAGGGGCTGGATCTGGAAGATCCGTCGAACGAACCTCTTTATCAAAAAGAAGGCTTTTTGGAGATGAGCGTCTGCCCCGAGCTCGCGCCGGACAAACCCGCGTATGTAACCATCGGGTTTGAAAAAGGCGTGCCCGTCTCCCTCGACGGGAAGAAGATGAGCGCAAAGAGCATCATCCTCGCCCTCAACGAAGTCGGCGGCGCAAACGGCATCGGACTGCTGGACATCGTGGAAAACCGGCTCGTCGGCATCAAATGCCGCGGCGTCTACGAAACCCCCGGCGGAACGATCCTCTACAAAGCGCACGAAGCGCTCGAGACCATCACGCTGGACAAGATGACCGCGCATAAAAAGCAGGAGCTTGCCATCACCTACGCCGAGCTCGTCTATAACGGCCTCTGGTTCTCGCCGCTGCGGGAGGCGCTCGCGGCCTTCGTCGACAAGACGCAGGAAACCGTCACCGGCACGGTGAAGCTCAAGCTCTACAAGGGCAACATCATCAAAGCCGGCATCGAAAGTCCGTACAGCCTCTATTCGGAAGCCATCGCCACCTTTGGCGAGAGCGACTACAACCAGAAGGACGCGGAAGGCTTCATCAACCTCTACGGCCTGCCCACCAAGGTAAACGCCATGGTACAGGAAAAGAACAAGAAGAAGACGATCCTGTCCGGCCTGTTCAAGTAAAAAGCGGGCAGCGGCAAGGCAACATACAAGCATACAAGCGAAGCGCCCGCCTCCGGCGGGCGCTCGTTCCCAAAATACTCATTCCGCATAACGCGGAAGGCAAGCACGGTAAGCGAGGGCAACATACTATGGAAAAACTCTGGGCAGGCAGATCATCGGGCGCAAACGCGCAGCTGGCGGACGCGTTCAACCGCTCCATCGCGTTTGACGCGCGCATGATCCAAGAGGATATCGCGGGCAGCATGGCGCACGCGAGCATGCTTTTTGCCGTCGGCATCCTGCCGCAGGCGAGTATGAACGCGATTCTTGAGGGGTTGGAGAGCATCCTCACCGATGTGAAGTGCGGACTGATCGCGATCGATCCGCTCGCGGAGGACATCCATTCGTTTGTAGAATTCGAGCTCACCCGCCGCATCGGCGAAGACGGCAAGAAGCTGCACACCGCAAGAAGCCGCAACGATCAGGTCGCGCTCGATCTGCGGCTCACGCTCAGAAAAGAGATCGCGGAACTAATCCGCCTCACCAAAGCGCTGATCGCCGTGATCGCAGACGTCGCCGAACAGCACGCGGAGACGGTCATGCCGGGATACACCCACCTGCAGCGCGCGCAGCCCGTCACCTTCGGACACTGGATCTTAGCCTACGCGTTTATGCTCGCGCGGGATATCTCCCGCTTGCAAAACGCTGCGGAGAACATGAACCTCTCTCCGCTCGGCGCGTGCGCGTTCGCGGGGACAACATATCCCATCGACCGCGGCATGACGGCAAAATCGCTCGGCTTTGCGGGCGTACTGCCAAACTCCGTCGATGCGGTGGCGGATCGCGACTTCTGCGCGGAGCTCGCCGCCGCGCTCTCCATCCTCATGACGCACCTTTCCCGTTTTTCGGAGGAGATCATCCTCTGGACGAGCTGGGAGTTCCGGTTTGTGGAGCTTTCGGATGCGTTTTCCACCGGATCCTCCATCATGCCGCAGAAGAAGAACTCGGACATGGCGGAGCTCGTGCGCGGAAAATCCGGCCGCGTGTTCGGCGACCTGATCACGCTCTTGACCATGATGAAGGGGCTTCCCCTCGCCTACAACAAGGATCTGCAGGAGGACAAGGAAGCGATCTTCGACGCCATCGACACCGCGAAGATGTGCCTTGCGGTCTTCGCGCCGATGATCGCGACCATGACCGTTCACCCGGAGAACATGCGAAAAGCCGCTGCGGAAGGATTCATCAACGCGACCGACGCTGCGGACTACCTCGTGAAAAAGGGCATGCCGTTTCGCACCGCGTACAAGATCACGGGGCAGCTCGTGGGCAACTGCATCGCAAGCGGGCAAACGCTCGAGACCCTGCCGCTTTCGGATTATCAGAAGCTGAGCGAGTTGTTTGCGGAGGATGTGTTCGCGGCGGTAGACCTCGACAACTGCGTCAGAAGCCGCATCTCCGAGGGCGGCACCGCGCCGGAGTCGGTCGCCGCGCAGATTCAGCAGATTCGGGAGAGGATGAAAGCATGACGAAGATTTTTATCGACGGCAAAGAGGGAACGACGGGATTGCGGATCTACGACCGCCTGTCCCAGCGCGCGGATCTTCAGCTGCTCACCCTGCCGGAGCGGGAGCGCAAGAACCCGCTTCTGCGAAAAGAGCTGCTCAACAGCTGCGACGTGGCGATCCTTTGCCTGCCCGAGGACGCGGCCATCGAAGCCTGCGACATGGTCACCGAGCCGCATGTGCGCATCATCGATCCTTCCACGGCGCACCGCATCGCGAACGGCTGGGTTTACGGCCTGCCGGAGGCGCTCGACGGCGGCTGGGCGCAGCTCAACGGGGCAACCCGCGTCTCCGTCCCCGGCTGTCATGCGAGCGGCTTTCTCGCGCTAACCGCACCCTTAATCACCGCGGGCATCCTCAAAAAAGACGCGCTCTTGAGTTGCACGTCTCTCACGGGATACAGCGGCGGCGGGCACAAGATGATCGCGCAATATGAATCGGACTATCGCGACGTGCTGTTAAAGTCCCCGCGCCTCTACGCGCTGACGCAGCAGCACAAGCACCTCAGCGAGATGCAGCATTACAGCGGGCTGGATCACGCGCCCGCGTTCTTCCCGGTCGTTGCCGACTATTTCAACGGCATGCTCACGATCCTCTCCGTCTTTCGCGAGCAGTTGGCAGACGGTTATACCGTATCGGACATCCGGGACCTCTACCGCGCGCGCTACACGGGGCCGATGGTGCGCTATTGCGAGTCGATGGACGAGCACGGGTATCTTGCCAGCGGGAAACTCAAGGATCTCGACGGGATGGACATCTCCGTCGCGGGAAACGAGGAGCGCATCACGCTGCTCGCGCGGTTTGACAACCTCGGCAAGGGGGCTTCCGGCGCCGCAATCCAGCTCATGAACATCCTCATCGGCGCGGATCCCTACGCGGGGCTGACGCTGGGCAAATAAACCTCGCTCCGGGATAAAGCGGACGCGGGAAAGGGCAACTACCTATGAAGCAGATCGACGGCGGCGTCTGCGCCGCGAAGGGATATCAGGCCGCGGGGGTCTATTGCGGCATCCGCAAAAACAAGAACAAGAAGGATCTCGCGCTGATCTACAGCGAAGTGAAGGCCGCCTGTGCCTGCGTCTATACGCAAAATCTCGTGCAGGGCGCGCCGATTACGGTCACGAAAGCGAACGTCGCCGATGGATTTGCGCAGGCGATCCTCTGCAACAGCGGCAACGCCAACACCTGCAACGCAAACGGCGTGGAGATCGCGACACAGATGTGTTCTCTTTTAGGCAACGCGCTGAAGATTTCCGCAAGCGACGTGGTCGTCGCCTCCACGGGCGTGATCGGAAAGACGCTCGACCTCGAGCCCATCGCGGGCGGCATCGAACCGCTCGTTCAGGCGCTCGGAGACGACAGCAACGCGGCGGCGGAGGCCATCATGACCACCGATCTTGCGAAAAAGGAGATCGCGTTCGAGTTTACGCTGGGCGGCAAGCCCTGCCGTATCGGCGGCATCGCAAAAGGCAGCGGCATGATCCAGCCGAATATGGCGACCATGCTGGGCTTTCTCACCACGGACGCGAACATCTCGCCCGAGATGCTGCAAGCTGCGCTGAGCGCGGACATTCTCGGCAGCTTCAACATGGTCAGCGTGGACGGGGACACCTCCACCAATGACATGGTGACCCTCCTCGCCAATGGCATGGCGGGCAACGAGAAGATCACGCACGCGGGCGCGGACTACGACGCGTTTTGCGCGACGCTCTCTGCGGTGACGCAATATCTTTCCCGCTCCATCGCGGCGGACGGCGAAGGCGCGACGAAACTCATCCTCTGCAAGCTCACAGGCGCCAGCGACAAAGCGGCGGCCGTAAAGCTCAGTAAGTCCGTCATCAACTCCCCGCTCGTGAAATGCGCGATGTTTGGCGCGGACGCAAACTGGGGACGCGTGCTCTGCGCGCTGGGCTATGCCGGCGTACCCACGGACGTCCATCAGGTCGGCGTGTCATTCTCCTCCGCAGCGGGGTCGTTGACCGTCTGCCAAAACGGTATGGGCGTGGACTTTTCGGAAGAGCTCGCCAAAGCCGTGCTCTGCGAAAAGGAGATCACGATCGATATCTCGCTGGGCGACGGCAGCGCCTCCGCAACCGCATATGGCTGCGACCTGACCTACGACTATGTGAAGATCAACGGGGATTACCGCACATGAACATCGACATTCTGATTGCCGTTGGCACTAAAACGGAGACGAACGAATATGAGTATTGATATTGCCAAGCGCGCGGAGGTGCTCATTCAGGCGCTTCCTTATATTCAAAATTACTATGGCAAGACCGTCGTGGTCAAATACGGCGGCAGCGCGATGGAAGACGAGGCGCTCAAAAAAGCGGTCATGGGCGACGTCGTGCTCCTCACCCTCGTCGGGGTGAAGATCGTGCTCGTCCACGGCGGAGGGCCGGAGATCAGCGCGACACTGAAAAAGCTCGGCAAAGAGAGCGTATTCGTCGGCGGCCTTCGCGTCACCGACAAGGAGACGGTCGAAGTCGCGCAGATGGTGCTCGCGGGCAAGGTCAACAAGGGACTCGTGAACCTGATTCAAAACGCCGGCGGCAGGGCCGTGGGCATCAGCGGCATGGACGGGCACCTCATCGAGGCAAAGATGCTCGATGAATCGCTGGGCTATGTCGGCGAGATCGTCGCCATCCACCCGGAGCCGATTCGCGACCTGCTCGAAAAAGGCTATATCCCCGTCGTCTCCACGATCGGCTGCGACAAATCCGGCAATATCTACAACATCAACGCAGACACGGCGGCTGCCTACATCGCGGGCGCATTGCAGGCGGAGAGCCTCATCAACATGACGGAC
>CAYPEV010000006.1:0-14668 GCA_964409605.1 uncultured Christensenella sp.
ACGCTGTATCCCGACTTTACAAGCTGGGCGCAGCGGCTTCGCGCGCGCGGCATCGCGCTGCTCGGCTACGCGAACCCCTTCCTCTCGCTCTCGGACGAAAACCCGCTCTACACAGAAGGCCGTGCGCTGGGCTATTTTGTGCGCAGCGCGGACGGAAGGGATTATGAGCAGCACTTCTTCACCGGCAAGGAGTATCGCTTCGTGATGGTCGATTTGACCAATCCGGAGGCGTACGACTGGCTGCTCGGGAAAATGCACGCGGGCATGGTCGAGCGCGGGCTTTCCGGCTGGATGGCGGACTATGGCGAATATGTACCGCTTGACTCAGTCTGCGCAGGAGGGAACACGGTCACGGCGCACTGCGAAACCCCCGTGCTCTGGCAGAAACTCAACCGCGAGCTGATCGCACAGAGCGGGCGCGAGGCGGATTTCTTCGTCTTCTCCCGCAGCGGCGGCGCGGGTGGAAACCGCCACGCCGTCTGCTACTGGACGGGCGACCAGACGCCGACGTTTGACCCGCACGACGGACTCGCTTCCAGCATCACGGGCATCCTCACAGGCGGGATCTCCGGCATGAGCATCAACCATACGGACATCGGCGGCTTCACCACGCTGATCACGCCGGTCTACAAGCTTGTGCGCACGAAGGAAGTCATGCTCCGCTGGCTGGAATATGCGGCGTTCACGCCGGTGTTCCGCACGCACGACGGCAACTATTCCAGCGATCTGGTGTATCAGTTTTACAACGACGAGGACGGCCTGGGCTTCTTTGCGAGGATGTCCCGCATGCACGATTCGCTCCGCTGGTATTTCCGCCTTCTGGAGCGCGAGGCATGCGAAAAGGGTTTCCCCATGATGCGCGCGCTCTTTCTGCATCATCCGGCGGACAAGACCTGCCGCAGCATCCGCACGCAATACCTGCTCGGCGAGGATCTTTTGGTCTGCCCCGTCACGAAAAAAGGCGCGGCGGACGTGCGCGCCTATCTGCCCGCGGGCGAATGGGAGCACGCGCTGACCGGTGAGCGATATTCCGGCAAGGCTTGGCACAGGATCGCCTGCCCGATAGGAACCCCCGCCGTTCTGCTCCGTCTCGGCGGCGCGAGTGCGGACGCGCTGCGCCAAAGCCTCCGCGCGGCATCAGCCGAAGCATAACAACACATGCAAAGAGCGCCCTTTTGGGGGCGCTCTTTGCGCGATACGTGCAGCTTACAGGAGAAGATCGCGGCGATACTGGCTCGGCGTCTTGCCGCAGGAGGCCTTAAACGTCGCGTTAAAGTTGGAAAGGCTCGAAAACCCGCTTTCCAGCGCGATATCCAGCACGGGAAGGTCGCTCGTCGCGAGCAGCATACAGGCACGGTTGACGCGGATTTTTTCGACGTAGGATCCATAGTTCATACCCATCGTCTTCTTAAACAGCGTGCAGAAATACGTCCTGCTCATGCCGCATAGGGAGGCGAGCGTCTCCAGGGACAACGGCTCGGCAAAATGGCTCTGAATATGATTGACGGCGGGGCGGATGCGCTGATATCCCTTGCGCAGCGCCGCCGCTTCCTTCGGCTCCATCGTCTCCGGCGCAGCGCGATACAGGATCGCGAGCAGCTCCATGAGCTTTGCGCGCAGCATCATCTCATATCCGCGCGCCTTTTCGTTCCACTCCGCCTCCATCTCCAGCATCAGCGCGCGCGCGCGGGCAAGGATCTCTCCCGAAAGCTGCGCGAGGTTCCCCTGCTGTTCCCCGATCGGGTAAAACATCCGCAGGTATTCCTGCTGCTCCGGCACGGTTTTCCAGAGCAGCGACGGCTCGAAGATCACGATGCGCATATCGAGGCTGCCGTCGGTCACCGCGATGTGCCGGTCGATGTTGTTGATCAAGAACAGCTGTCCCGGCTCCAGTAGATATTCGCGGTCCGCGATATAGTTGACCCCGCGCCCGCTCTCGACCCAGTTGATCTCCAGGCAGTCATGCCAGTGCACAACCTGCGGCGTCTGCTGGCTGCCCTGCGCGCGCATGGCGGCAAACGGAAACTCCGCGGGCAGCGAAAAATCGGATTTGACGATCTTGTTCGGATTCATGCGGGCGCTTGCCTCGTTTCGATAGTCTGGACGCGCTGTCTCCCCGCTCCGCACATGAATCGCGGCTCGATCTGCGGGCGGGTGGGGCAACGGCAGAGAGATGCTCTATACTCTCTTCTATTATACCATCAACCATAAATAATTAAAGCATCTAAATATTATGCAAATTTACCGTAATTCCACGGTGGATGGGGCGGTTTTGCGCTGATATACTCGGATTCAGGAAACGGCGCGAAGGGTGAGCGCGCCTCAGGGTAAAGGAGAGAAACAATGGTAACGAGCGCAATGGAGTGCAAACTCAACGTCAAACCCCTGATGGGATACATGATGCATACCGAATTCTGGGAAGGACCCTGCCGTGGCGGTATCCGCGAGGAGATGACGCCGGAGGCAGAAAAGGCGCGCGGCGCAGCGTATTTTGAAAAATACAAAGAGGCGTTAAGCCAGCTCCCCGCCGAGATCAACCTCATGGAGCCGATGATGGTGCCGTATGTCGAAGACTTCGTCGTGAGCGACGAACTGGTCGGCCAAATTCAAAAAGAGCTGCCGGAGATCGACTATATCCTCGTGCTCTATCAGCGCATCCCGAAGATCGAGCGATTCAAAAAGCCGGTCATCTCGTTTACACACACCGTCAGCGCGGCCGATACCTGCGCCTATCTTCGCCATATCGGCTACGAGGCATATTATCCCATCGACGCACCGGAACTTGTGGAGCTTTTGCACCTGCTCTGGGTGCGAAAGGCCGTCTCCAAGACGCGCGCGCTGATCCTCTCCGCGGGCGAACAGCCCACGTGGGGGCTCTTGAGCAATATTCAGGACGTCGAGGGCCTCCGCCGCCGCTATGGCTTCGAGGTCGTCAAAAAGCCGTATACCGACATCTTCCCCGTCATGGACAACATCGACAAGGCGGAAGCGCGCGCGCTTGCGGAATCGCTCGAAGGCGGCTCCAAGGAAAACAAGGTGCGCACGGACTGGCTGAGCGTGGATTTGGAATACTACCTCGCGGCGGACAAGATGCTGCAAAAATACGGCTGCAACGCGTTCTCGACCGCGTGCGTGGAACTCTGCCGCTCGCGTATCCCGCAAAACCGGAAGTTTGTGCCGTGCATCACGCACTCCCTCAACAAAGACCGCGGCATCCCGAGCGCGTGCGAGGAGGATCTCAACGCCATGCTTGCCATGACGCTGCTCATGTACGCTTCGGGCAGGCCTGCCTTCATGGGCAATCCGCTGTTTGAGTCCGACGAACTCATGAGCATCCACCATTCCGTGCCGTGCCTGAAGATGAACGGCTTCAACCAGCCCGATCTTGACTACAGCATCTACAGCTTCACGGGCCAGGGGTTCGGCGGCAAGATCCAGATCGACTTCGCGCAAAACCGCGAGGACGAGGTGACGCTCGGGCGCTTTGACCCCAGCGGAACGAAGATGCTCATCAAGACCGGCAAGGTGCTCCGTACCGAATACCGCGAGACGTATTGCAGCCCGTTCTACTATATCCAGATGGACGATGTGCGCGGTTATCTGCACGAGATGATGAACTTCGGCCACCATCAGGCGCTGGTGTTCGGCAATCAGGTGGAGAAGCTCCGCAAGCTCTCGAAGATGATGGGCTTCACGCTCGTCGAAGCCTGAGCGCGAAGGAAAAGGCGCGCGCCAACCGTTCTGCCCGAAAGGATGGAACCGCATGATCTACCTGAACAATGCCGCGACAAGCTTTCCCAAACCGCCGAGCGTACCGGAGGCGGTGTGCCAGGCGCTGACCATGCCGCCCCGCGAGGGGCTGCGCGGTACACTCGGCGGAGAAGACAGCGCGGAGATTTGCAGACGCGCAATCGCTCCCGTACTCGGCGTACGGGAGCCTTCGCGCGTGTTTTTCACGAGCGGAGCCACGGAGAGCTACAACCTCATCCTGCGCGGGCTCAACCCGTCGGGGAAGGTCTCCGTCGTAAGCGTGTACGAGCACAACGCGCTCCTGCGCCCGCTCTGGGCGCTGACGGGCGGCAAGGATATCCGCATCGCGAAACCAGCCCCCGACGGCGCGCTCTCTGCGGATGATGTCCGCAGGCTATCCGAGGGCGCGGATTTCGTCTTCGTCAACCAATGCTCCAACGTCACAGGCGCCGTGCAGGATCTCCGCGCGCTCGCGTGCGCGGCGCACGACAGCGGCGCGCTGCTGATTGCGGATGTTTCACAGTCTGCGGGGCTCATGCCGCTCTCGCTGGAGGACGACGCGGTCGATCTCGCCGTGTTTACGGGGCACAAGGCGCTCTTTGGCCCGGCCGGCACGGGCGGATTCTATCTGCGCGCGGGCGTGCCGCTCGCCGCCGCGAAATGGGGCGGAACCGGAACCGGCGGCAAGACGATCCTTCCGGACGAGCCGGAGGTGTTTGAAACCGGCACGCAGAACCTCAGCGGGCTCGCGGGGCTGACCGCGGGCGCGGCGTTTGTACGCGAGACAGGCATAGAACACATCGCCGGTATGCTGCGCGAAAAAGTCGCGCTTGTGCACGGCGCGCTTTGCGCCATCCCCGGCGTATGCGTCTACGGCGGACCCTCCGGCGGCGCGGTCGCGTTCAATATCGGCGGGCTGTCCCCGGCGGACGTCGGCTATATCCTGCGCTATGGCTACGACATCGTCGTACGCACGGGTTATCATTGCGCGCCGCTGCTCGCGGACGCCATCGGCGCACCGGAAGGCACCGTCCGCGCGAGCTTTTCCTACTATACGTCGGAGGCGGAGCTTGCCGTGTTTCTCCAGGCCGTCGAAGAGATTGCCTGCGGTATTTCGGAGGTATCGTCATGCGTGTAATCGCGAGCGAACGAAGTTTGGAACCCTGCGCCGAGAGCGGCTGGTTTGGCTATGATCTTGCGCTCAGCGAACCGATCGATGAAAGCCTCCTCGAGGCGCTCGGTTCCCTGGGGCGCATGAATTGCATCCGCACGCTGAAGCGGCCGTTTTTCATCGTCCGCGCGGAAGAATTCGTGCTGCGCGGCATCGTGGGGGACCGCTTTCTGCGCGCGGGCTTTTCCGCGCTTTCCGCACCGCAGATGGAGCAGATCTGTGCTGTGATCGATTCCGTCAGACCCGGGAAATAGGCGGCAGCGTCCGCAGCAGGACAGAAAAAAACGACGCAGGCGCGCCGTTTTTTGTTTTTCACGAAAGATTCCGTCATTTATCGTATTGCACGTAGCCGCCATTTTTGTAAAACGCGTCGATGGCGGTGACGCACGCGGCCTTTTCCTCCAGCTGAAGGTTAAAGCGGCTCTTTTGCGCATATTCGCCGCCGTCCCCGCGATCATAGCCCACGCGCAGGTGCGCCTGCAGGCTCTCTTCATAATATGGCAGCTCAAAGATGCTGCCGTAGAGCACGACGCGCGCGGGATCGAGCGTATACACCACGGCCTTGATCGCGCTGGAGAGCTTGCTTGCCGCGTTTTGCACGATCGCGTCCACGGCGAGGTCGCCCATCGACGCCGCTTGCATGATCAGCGGCAGGGTCACGCGGTTCTGGTGTCCGCCCGTGAGCGCGTAGAGCCGCGGCGTGCCCTCCGCAGAGTAGATGCTGCTGACGTCCTCGCAGATCGCCATCGGCGAGGCGACGGTCTCGAGGCACCCCGTCTTGCCGCAGTGGCAGCGCTTCCCGCCCTGCTCGACGATCGGCATGTGTCCAAACTCCGAGCACATGCCGCTGTTGCCGGTCAGGATGCGATGATCCGCGGAGATTGCCCCGCCGATGCCTTTTTCGCAGCGGATGAAGAAGAGGCTCGACGCCTGTTCGCTCTCGAAAAACATATGCGCGCGGAACATGCTGCGCACGTTGTTATCCATCGTGGTGTGGATGCCCGTCCGCTCCGCGATCGCCGCCGCGAGCGGAAGATCGGTGCCCGAAAGCGCGCCAAAGGAGTTGACGCTCCTGCTCCTGTTTTCGTCCACCGTGCCACGTACGCCAACGCCGAGGCCGACGATCGCCTCGCGCGCGATCTTGTGCGCGTGCAAAAGCGCGGGCAGGCGTGTGCCGATGATCTCCAGCGCCTCGCCAAGCGGCAATTCCGCCCGGCAGGGGATCGACTCGGAAAACAGCAGCGCGCCATCCAGCGATGTTGCGGAGAGCAGCACCTCCTGGAGGTTGATCGAAACCCCGAGCGCCACATAGCGCTTGAAGTTGATGTTGACCATGATCTCCTTGCGCCCCGCCGTGCCGCTGGACTCCAGCGTCGCGCCTTCGTAGAGCAGCCCTTCGCCGATCATCTCGGAGACGATCATCGTGATCGCGGCGGGAGTCAGCGACATCTCCTCCGCGATTCGTTTGCGGCTCAGGCCACCGTGCTCATGCAGCAGCCGCAGTATCACGCTGCGGTTATACCGCTTGACGGTGCTCATATTATCTCCGCGGTGGTTCATCCCAACGTCCTCCGAATCGCGCGCGTTCCCTCGCTTACGCATGAGACAAGTTTATCAGACAATTGCGAAAAAATCAATTGATTTAGTCTATTAATCAATGTTATACTAGGCATGCCGCAGGCGATTGCCTTGCGCACATATCCTATCCGTATGTTCTGGAGGGTCGCAGCATGGAAAGTCAGGAAATCATCTCTTCGCTCGTTTCGCGGGCGCGCATCGCCCAGGCACAGGTTGCAAACTACACGCAGGAACAGATCGACCGTGTGTGCACGGCCATCGCATGGGAAGTGTACAACGACGAGAATATTCGACAGCTTGCCGAGCTCGCCGTATCGGAAACCGGCATGGGCTCGCTCGAGGATAAAATCACCAAGCACAAGAACAAAGTGCTCGGTGTAATCGACGACGCGCGGCGCTATCGCTCCGTCGGCCTCATCGAGGAGGACGCGGCGCGCGGCATCAAAAAATACGCAAAGCCTGTTGGCGTCGTCGGCGCGCTGACGCCGATCACGAACCCGACCGCGACGCCTTCAAGCAACGCGGTTTCGATCGTCAAGGGCAGAAACGCGGTGATCTTTGCGCCGCATCCGAGCGCGAAGCGCAGCACGGGGCTCGCGGTTTCCTTCCTCCGCGCGGGGCTGAAAAAAGCCGGCGCCCCGGAAGACCTGATCCAGGTGATCGAGGAGCCGAGCATCGAGCTCACCGGCGAACTCATGCGCCAGGTGGATCTCATCGTCGCCACCGGCGGAGGCCCGATGGTGAAGGCGGCCTATTCCAGCGGGAAGCCGGCCTTCGGCGTTGGCCCCGGCAACTCCTGCCAGATCATCGCGGAGGATGCGGACCTTCCCGACGCCGCAAAAAAGATCCGGACCAGCAAGGCGTTTGACAACGCGACAAGCTGCTCTTCCGAAAACTCCATCGTGATTCAGGAGCGCGTCTACGAGCCGATGCTCGCCGCGCTGATTGCGGAGGGCGGTTTCCTCGTCACAGGGGAAGCACGCGCACGCCTCAGGGACACGATGTGGAAGCTCAACAAGAAGGGCGCGCTCGTCATCAACGGCGAAATCGTAGCACGGAGCGCAAAAAAGATCGCGTCCCTCGCCGGAATCGACGTGCCGGAACAGACCGTGATGCTGCTGGTCGAGGGCGAGATGCCGCTGGAGGAAGACCTCTTTGCGGAGGAGAAACTTTCCCCCGTGCTGACGCTCTGGCGCTACGGCGCGTTTGCCGAGGGGGTGGAGATCCTCAGGCGCCTGACCGACAACTCCGGCCGCGGCCATAGCTGCGGCATCCATACCTTCAACCGCGACTATATCGATTATCTCGGCGAGCATATGCAGACCAGCCGCGTGATCGTCCGCCAGCCGCAGGCCGCGGCAAACGGCGGCGCATTCTTCAACGGCATGCCGTCCACGGTGACGCTCGGCTGCGGCACATGGGGCAACAACATCACGACGGAGAACATCACCTACAAGCACTTCATCAACGTCACCTGGGTGTCGGAGCCGATCGCGCCGCACCGCCCGACGGACGAAGAGGTGTTCGGCGCATATCTCGCAAGCCTTCGATAAGCGCAAAAGAGAGGAAAGCGTATGAAACTCTTTGAATATCAGGCGAAGGAAGTGTTCGCGGGCGCGGGCATTCCGGTGCCGAAATCGGTCCTGATCGAGCGCGCGGAGGACGTGCCTGCCGCCGTTGAGACGGTCGGCCTGCCCTGCGTGCTGAAGTGCCAGGTGCTCTCCGGCGGACGCGGCAAGGCCGGCCTGGTCAAGCTCGTCCAATCCGGCGATGAGGCACGGGCGCTCGCGCAGCGGTATTTCGCAGAGGTGCCCTCGCTGCACGCCGTGCTGGTTGAGGAAGCAGTCGCCATCGAGCGCGAACTGTATCTCGCACTCACGATGGATCCGCCGAGCGGCCGCGCGCTGCTGATGGGCTGCGCCGAGGGCGGCGTGGAGATCGAATACATCGCGGAGCACACGCCGGAGAAGATCGTGCGCGAAACCATCGACCTTGAGCGCGGTCTGCAGCCGTTTCAGATCAACGATTTCGTCTTCCGCCTCGGCCTGCGGGACGACGCGCTGAAGCGCACGGGCAAGATCTGCGCCGCGCTCTACAAGGCGTTTTGCGCCATGGATGCGGAGCTGATCGAGATCAATCCGTTGTTTTTGACCAGAGACGGCGCGGCCATCGCGGGCGACGGCAAGCTGAGCATCGACGACAACTCGATGTTCCGCCACGCGGCGTATGAAAAAGGCCGCTCCTATTACGGGAGCGATATGGAATATGAAGCCGCAAAAGAGGGAATCCCGTATATCGAGTTTGACGGCGATATCAGCCTTATGTGCGCGGGCGCGGGGCTCGCGAACACGGTATACGACCTCGTCAACTACGAAGGCGGTTCGGTTGCAAACTATCTGGAGTTCGGCGGGCCGAACTATATGAAGGCGGGCACCGCGATGCGCCTCTGCCTCGCCAACAAACCGAAGGTGATCCTCATCGTCACGTTCGGCACCATCGCGCGCGCGGACGTGATGGCGGAGGGTATCACCAAGGCCGTTCTGGAGCTCAAGCCGGACTGTCCGATCGTCGCATGCCTCCGCGGCACGGGCGAGGAGCGCGTCGACGAGATCTTCGCGCCGATCAACCTCCGCCGCCTCTCGGACACCGAAGAAGCGGTAAGACAAGCGGTCGCCATCGCGGGCGGGAGGAAACACGCATGAGCATACTGATCGATCAAACCACGCGCGTGCTCGTGCAGGGCATCACCGGAAAAGAAGGCGCCTTCTGGACGCAGCACATGGCGGATATGGGTACCCGCGTGGTTGCGGGCGTCACGCCCGGCAAGGAAGGCCAGCTCTGCTGCGGCGTTCCCGTTTACCACAGCGTGCGAAACGCGGTCCGCATGCACACGGCGGACGCCGCGATGATATTCGTGCCGCCGAAATTCGTGCTGGACGCGGTGCTGGAGTCGCTGGACAGCGGCATCCGCCTGATCGTCACCCTCGCGGACGGAATTCCCCTGCACGAGCAGGCGAAGATCCGCGCTGCCGCGCTTTCAAATGATGCGGTCGTCATCGGCGGCAACACGAGCGGAATCATCGCGCCGGGCAAGGCGATGATGGGCAGCATTCCCTACTGGATTTCACGCGTCTACCAGCCGGGGCGCATCGGGGTCATGACCCGCAGCGGCTCGCTGACAAACGAAGTGACGTATATGGTCGTCGCGGCGGGATTCGGCGTTTCGTCGCTCATCGGCGTCGGCGGAGATCCCGTACCCGGCGCGCGCTTTGCTGAATTTTTGCCCGCGTTTGAGGCGGACAGCGAGACCGACGCGGTCGTGATCATCGGCGAACTCGGTGGTACAATGGAGGAAGAAGTCGCAAACGCAATCGCAAGCGGCGCCTTTACCAAGCCGCTCGTCGCCTTCCTCTCCGGCAGAACCGCGCCGGCGGGCACGCGCATGGGCCATGCAGGCGCGATCATCACCGGCGGAAAGGGCTCCGTTGCGGACAAGACCGCGCTGCTCGAATCCGTCGGCGCGCGCGTGGCGATGCGCCCGCGCGAGGTCGGTTCTCTGCTGCGCGAAGCGCTTGGCGAAAGGAAGTAAAGCGTAATGAACGGAACCAAACCGGTTTCTCCGGTCGTCGTAAAAATCATCTGGCTCGCGCTTGCGGTTCTGCTGCTCGCGACCGTGGTGCTCGTGCCGCTGCCACAGAGCGTGCTCAAGCTCGACGGCGCGGAGCTGACAGCGCAGGGGCGCGTGGTGCTCGGCGTGCTGCTGTTCTGCCTGCTGCTGTGGATCGCGGAGCCGATTCCCTTCCACATTGCGGGCTTTGCGGGCATGATCTTGCTCGCAGCGCTCAAGGCGGAGTCGTTCGTCAATGTCGTCAAGCTGGGGTTTGGCAACGATACGGTGCTGTTCTTCATCGGCGTGCTCGCGCTCTCCGCCGCCATCACAAAGAGCGGCCTCGGGCGGCGCATCTCGATGATGATCCTGCGGCTGACGGGCAACAAGACGAGCCATATCCTGCTGGGCTTTCTCATCGCGGGCGCACTCATCGGCATGTGGATCACAACCCTTGCCGCGGCCGCGATGCTGATGCCGCTTGCGCGGTCCATCGCGGAGGAAGAGCGGCTTGAGCCCGGCAAGAGCCGCTTTGGCAAGGGACTGTTTATCGCGGTGGCGTGGGGCGCGCTGATCGGCGGCGCGGGTTCGCCCGCGGGTGGCGGCGCGAACAGCCTCGCCATCGGCTTTGTGCGGGATATGCTGAACACCGAGATCACGTTTGCCGGCTGGATGCTCTACGGCGTGCCTTGCATGCTTCTGCTGATCCTGCCCGCATGGTGGATTCTCATGGCGTTTTTTAAGCCGGAGATCGCCTGCATCCGGCGCAGCAGCGAGGACTTGCGGCGGGAATACGCCGCGCTGCCCAGGATGACGCACAACGAGCGCGCCACGATGATCATCTTCCTGCTTACGGTCGTGCTCTGGCTCGTGAGTAAGCCCCTCGGCGACTGGCTGGGGTTCAAGATACCAACCTCACTGCCCGCAATCCTCGGCGCGTGTCTCTTCTTCTTCCCGGGTGTGACGGATATCCGCTGGAAAGACGTGGAGAGCGACATCTCATGGAGCGGCATCCTTTTGATCGCAAGCGGCATCTCGCTGGGCATGCTCGTCTATGAAAGCGGCGCCGCGCAGTGGCTCGCGATGCTGCTGCTGGGCAATATCGGCACGCTGCCGGTGCTGGTGCAGATCATCAGCGTGATCCTGATCGTCTCCATCCTCAAGCTGGGACTTTCGAGCAATACCGTCACCGCGACGGTCGTAATCCCGATCATGATCGCGGTGGCAAGTCAGCTCGGCCTTTCCCCGCTCGGCATCGTGATCCCCGCGGCGATGACGCTGAACATCGCGTTCATCCTCGTGACCAGCACACCAACGAGCGTGATTCCATATTCGACGGGATATTTTTCGATCGCGGATATGGCGAAGAGCGGCGTTGTCATGACGCTTGCCGCAGCGCCCATCATGACCGGAGCCATCTATCTGGTCGGTAAACTCGCAGGCATCTATTGATGGAGGACGCAAGCATGCTAAAACTGACGCGCAGCGAAACCGGTTTTTCGCTCATCTATGACGGAATCACAATCTTTTCGCATTCTCTGCAGGAGCCGATGCTCTCCCTCGGCGTAGGACACGAGCAGATCGAGATGCATCACGGCAATTTCCACATCACGGATGAGATTTCGGAGCGCGTTCCTTTCGCGGCGTTCACCGCCCTGCAGGATGAGCGCGGCGTCTCGATCCGCCTGTATAAGGATTATCACGCCTGCGCGTTTACCCTCCAGCTGCGCGAGCAGGACGGGCGGCTGGAGATCTCGGGCAGCTGCGACAACCCGCGCTATAACCGTCTCTGGCTCAAGGTGTTTGCGGAAGAAAGCGAGCATGTCTACGGCCTCGGCGAGCAGTTCTCCGCGCTTGACCTGCGCGGCAGGAATTATCCGATCTTTACGATGGAGCAGGGCGTCGGCCGCAACAAAGGCACGCTGACGACATTCCTCGCCGACCAGCTGGACGGCGGCGGCGGGGATTATTGGACGACGTATTATCCGGAGGCAACGTTTGTCTCCTCGCGCAGATACTACCTGCACCTGCACGGCTATGACTATGCGGAGGTCGATTTTTCCCACGCAGGCTATCACGGGCTGCATCTATGGAAAACACGGTTTGCCCTGACCCTCGCCGTGCGGGAAGGGTTCCCCGCGCTGCTATATGACCTCACCGCGCTGCTCGGCCGCCAGCCGCAGCTGCCGGACTACATGCTCTCCGGTGTTCTGCTTGGCATGCAGGGCGGCTCCGACGTCTGCCGCGAAAAGCTTGAGCGCATGCTTGCGGCAAACGCCGCGGTCTCCGCCGTCTGGACGCAGGACTGGGTCGGAAAGCGCATCACAAGCTTTGGCAAGCGCTTACAGTGGGACTGGCGCTGGAACAGGGAGATGTATCCCACCCTCAGGGAGGACATCGCGAAAAATCAGGCGCGCGGCATCCACTGGATGGGTTATATCAACCCGTACCTTGTCGAGGGAGGCGCGCTCTTTTCCGAAGCGCAGGCGCGCGGATACTTCGTCAAAAAACAGGACGGAACGGATTATCTGATCGACTTTGGCGAGTTTGACAGCGGCTTTGTCGACCTGACAAACTCCGAAGCCTGCGCCTGGTATAAGGGCGTGATCCAAGAAAACATGATCGCACTGGGGCTGACCGGCTGGATGGTCGACTTCGGCGAATATCTGCCGACGGACTGCGTGCTGCATTCCGGGCAAAGCGCGATCTCCGCGCACAACGAATGGCCGACGCTCTGGGCAAAGCTCAACCACGAGGCCATCGCGGAAAGCGGCATGCTCGGTAAGATCGGTTTCTACACCCGCTCCGGCGCGACGGGCACGCAGCGCTATTCCCCGCTGATGTTCTCCGGCGACCAGTTTGTCGACTTCTCCGCGGACGACGGCCTGCCGAGCGTGATCAACGCCGCGCTCTCGCTGGGCATGACCGGCTTTGGCATGCTGACCTTCGATATCGGCGGATATACCGCGCTGTTCGGCAAATACCGCACGAAAGAGCTCCTCCTGCGCGGGTGCGAGTTTTCGGCGTTTACGCCCGTGATGCGCACCCACGAGGGCAACCGCCCGAACGAGAACACGCAGTTTGACGCGGACGAGGAGACGATCGAATTTTTCTCGCGCTTTTCGCGGATCCACCGCGCGCTCTCGCCGTATCTGATCGATCTCGGCGCGCAAAACAGCGCGCAGGGGCTGCCCGCCATGCGCACGCTGTTTCTGCATTATCCCGACGACGCGCGGGCGTATACCGAACGGTACGAATACCTCTTAGGACGGGATATCCTCGTCGCGCCCGTCGTGGAGGAAGGCGCGGTCTCGCGCACGCTGTATCTGCCGCAGGACGACTGGGTCCACCTCTGGTCGGGCAAGGCGTTTTCCGGCGGCGAGGTCACTGTGCAATCGCCCATCGGTGAGCCGCCTGTATTTTATCGTGCAAAAAGCGAGATCGCCCGCGTGATGGACACGCTGCGCGAAATCCGCTGAAGCGATAACAGCAGCCGACGCACACAGGGCTTCCGAATCAAATCGGAAGCCCTGTGTTTTGGTGCTTCTATGCTTGGAACCATCCGCTATACGACAAACGTAAGCCCGCTCTCGGATTCGATCTCGGCAATGCGCACGATGCGCTTCTGCTCCGCCGAGCGTTCGGCGGCAAACGATACGAGCGCGCTGTTGATGCCCGCCTGGATACCCGTCAGCGGTTCGCCGCCGTTTCGGATGCAGTCCGCGAGCTCGACAAGCGAAGGGATGATGTCGTCGCTGTGCGCCTCGAAATTCTCGCGCGCATAGTGCCAGCTCTCTTCTTCGCCGGAGCCGCGGTCCCACAGGAGCACGTCGTCCCCGCGCAACTCCAGACGTCCCGCGTCGCCAAGCAACCCCATCTCCAGCTCGTTCAGCGACGAACCCGCGATTTTCTTGGGCGCAAAGAGACACAGGGCAAGCATCGCGCGGACGCCGTTTTCATACTCCACGGTGACAAACGCATTGTCGAGGATATCCGTCTCGCGGTATTCCACAAGTCCGTCGCCGCTGGCGTAAACCGAGACGGGCCGGGCGCCCGCAAACCAGTTAAACAGGTCGAAATGATGGCAGTTTTTCTCCAGCAGCGTGCCACCGGTATACGCCTTTTTCGTAATCCAGTCGTTCACAAGCCCGCGCTTTGGCAAAAAAGGCGGGCGAAACTCCTCGCAGGTGAGCATCTTGAGCTGTCCCAGGTGCGGCAGCCAGGCGCGCATCTGCCGCGTCGGCGAAGCATAGCGAAGCTCCAGCCCGATCTGGAGGAGCTTCCCGCTCTCCGCGTGCGCGCGCTGAATCCTTGCGCAGCCTGCGGGCGTGATGGCGAGCGGTTTTTCGAGGCGGATGTGTTTGCCCGCGCGGAGGCACGCGCAGGCAACCTCTTCATGCGTATTATCGGGGCTGACGATGACCACGAGTTCGCAGTCCGCCTGCCTCAGCATCTGCGTCAGATCGGAATAGCACGCAACGGGCAGCCCACGTTCGGAAAAGAGCGCGCGGCAGGCGTCCAGATTCGGCGCGTAAGGGTCGCACACGGCGGTGATTTCATAC
>CAYPEV010000006.1:14678-29325 GCA_964409605.1 uncultured Christensenella sp.
CCAGAGGCAGTTGCGAATCTGTGAACTGCCCATCATGCCGAGGCCTACGACCGCGGTCTTGATCGGCTGGATGGTGAAATCCGTCTTGTATGCAGGCTTTGTCGTTGGGCCTTTTTTTGATTCTATCGTTTGTTCCATCCGTGTCCCCCTTACCTGAGCTGGCCCAGCGGCGGCTCCGCAACATAGGACGCGATGGTCAGGAGCGCATCCGGATGCGTTTGAAAAAAAGAAGCGGGCGCAAAGCGGGTCACGGGGCCAAGCGCAATCTTCCGTACGATGCCCTTCTGCCAGACACGGTTCATATAGAAACGGATTTTGCGGGCGGACAGGATCTCCCGCATGCCGACGGTGACGCAGCGGCGCGGGATGTAGTCGATATACCCGCTCGCCGCCGTGACCGCGTTGATCGTGCGCGTTTCCCGTGTGAGCGTCAGAGACCGGCTGGGCAGCCGCGCAAATGCCTCGTCGGAGATCGCCTCCTCCGCTTCCGGCGGCTCGTTGAAGGCGATATGCCCGTTGATGCCGATCCCGCCGAAAGCGATGTCGACGCCGCCGAGCCGTTCGATCGCCTCCGCGATCTCGCCCTCGCGCCCCGGCATCGGGAAAATGCGGTTCTCGCGCGGCATATCCACGCGCGCGTACCATTCGCGATCCATAAACGCGGAAAACGAGAGCGGATGCGCCGGCTCGACGGGGCGGTCCTCTTCGTCGAGATACTCGTCCATGTTGATGAAGTACACGCGGCTCAGATCGGTCTTTCGCTCGTTCACCCGTTCCGCAAGGATGCGATATTGCCCGACGGGGCCGACGGGAACGATCAACACGGTGTTCTTGCCGGCCGCGTTATTTTCCTCAATCTGCTGCAGCATCGCCTGCGCCATGTCCGCGTAGACGTCCTCCTCGGTCTCAACCACGCGGATGGGGATCCTGCTGCTCTTGAGCAGTTCCTCCCGCGAAACGTGTTCGTACGTCATGTCTTCTCCGCTCCTTTCTCAAATACGCGGCCGGAAACGATGGTGGATGTCAGCGTTCCGTCCGGCAAAATCAAATTGATCGCGTCCCGATAGCCCGGCGCGAGATCGCCCCTGTCCGTAAGCCCCAGAAGCGAGGCGGGGTTCTTTGTCGCGGCGAGAAGCGCGCTTGTCAGCGGGATGCCGCTTTTTTGCACCGCGTCCGCAACCATCTTCGAGACGGGTGCGATGCTGCCCGCAAAGAGGTTCTGTCCGTGCAGAATCGCGGCGTCTGGCGTGACGTCTACATCCACGCCGTCCTCCGCGCCGCCGAGGCGATATCGTCCGGGCGCAAGCCCCGTGGCGCGCATGCTGTCCGAGACGAAGATCACGTGGTTTTCTCCCTTTGCGCGAAACAGCAGCGGCAGCAGCGCATGCGGCACGCCGTTTCCGTCCGCGATGGCCTCGGTATACAGCCGCTCGTCCAAGAGCCCGATCTCGGTGAGCCCAAGCCGCTTGCGCGGCGAACCCTCGCGTGAAATGCCGGACGTACAGCAGAAGATGTGCGTCACGCAGCTGAGTCCCGCGTCGATCGCGGGAGAAATCCTCTCGTCGTATCCCTCGTCATGCCCGCCGGAGACCGCGATGCCGCGCGAGACGCACCAGCGGATAAACGCCGGCATACCGGGCAACTCCGGCGAAACGGTGATCAGCTTTACAAGCGCGCCGAAGTGCGCGATCAGATCGCGCCAGGCGTCGTCCGGCACGGTCAGCAGCCGCTCGGGATGCGCGCCGCGATTGCCAAAGGAAAGAAACGGGCCTTCCATGTGCACGCCCGCGATCTCGACGGGAACCGGCGGACGATAGCGCGAAAGAAACGCGAGCACGCGCGCCGTCTCCTCCGGCGTTGCGGTCATGGTGGTCGGCAAAAATGTCGTAACCCCCGTCGCCAGATGATGGCGGCAGATGGCGTCCATCGCCTCCGTGGTTGCGTCCATGGTATCGTATCCCGCGGCGCCGTGCGTGTGCTGGTCGATATAGCCCGCGCAGGCGATTCGCCCGCCCGCGTCGAGCACGCGCGCGCCGGACGGGACATAGCGTCCCATCGGCTCGATCGAGACGATCCGCCCGCGTTCGCAGCGGATATAGCGCTCCGTCAGCAGTTTCCCGCCCGAGAGCACGGTTGCGTGGAGAATGTCCATGGCTTCCTTTCTGGTGTGCCGCACCATAAGGCGATGATGGATATGGATGCAGGCGGTGCCGCGCAAACGCGGGACTGCCGATACTCAACTGTTATAGTAGACGATCCGGAAAAAAAAGCAAGGGTAAAAATTAAAAGAGTTAAAATATTTTTCAAAAACCAGTTTACAGAATCGAAAAAGGAGTATAAAATCATTTTATCGGCTTAATATTCAGATCAATTCCCGATATCTTATGAAAAACATGTACCCCTAATCAAAAAAACGAGCGGCGCGCTCCATTATTTTTCCCGTATTGTTTAATCGTATTAAATAATCATCCGGCTTCCGAGTTCGCGATCCCGTCCCTGCCATCCCGCTTTTTCGACGCGGGATCAAGCGCGAAAAAGATGACACACCCGCTTTAAATGCCGAATGGCATTGATAAAGAAAAAGGAACGAGGAGGATACGATCGAATGAAGAAAATCCTGGCACTGATTCTGGCGCTCACAATGGCATTCACCGCCTTTGCCTGCGCAAAACCCGCAGAAGCACCTGCGGCGACAGAAGCGCCGGTCGAAGCGGCCGCAACCGAAGCGCCCGCAGAACCCGTCGTGGAAGAAGGCTTCCATCCTGCTGCGGAAGTCACCCTGAACTTCCCCTGCATCTGGGTCGGCACCGACTCCAAAGCGGCGGTCTTTGGCGAGATGGTCGCGGCGTTCAACGAAGAATACGCCGGCCGCGCCAAGGTCGTCATCGAGGAGCAGACGGATTACCAGGCATACCGCGACAAGATCCGTACCATGCTCTCCGCTGGCCAGGCGCCGGATCTCTTCTCCGTGGACGGCACCTTCAAGCTCGCCGACCTCGCGGGCTCCGGCAAACTGATGGACTTCACGCCGTATCTCACCGACAGCGACTGGAGCGCGCTCTACAACGACGGCGCTCTGGCAGACGCCACAGTGGACGGCAAGATCATTGCGATTCCGTTTGAAAGCGCGGTGTTCGGCATCTACTACAACACCGAGCTGCTTGCAAACGCAGGCTACACGGAATTCCCGAAGACCTATGACGAGCTCTTCGCCATGGCGGATGCGCTCAAAGCACAGGGCGTGATCGCCTTCCCGCTGATGACGGGTGAAAATGCCTGGTCGAGCATGCTCTGGTACTCCCAGATTCTGCTTGCAATCGGCGGTCCGGACGTCTATAAAAACGGTCTCGATGATCCGGCCTTCGTGCAGGCTGCGGAAGTGATCAAGAAGATGTTTGACTATACCTCCAGCGACGCGGTCGGCGCGGGTGCTGCGGTCGTCAACGGCCACTTCCTGAACTTTGAGGCTGCGGTATACACCAACGGCCCGTGGTTCCTCCCGCGCTTTGCCAAGGAGGGCATCAACGACCTCGGCAGCAAGGTGAAGTTCGCGCTCCCGCCGGAATATGTCGGCGGCAAGGGCACCTACGGCGGTCTTGCGGGCACGGTGCAGGCTTACCTGTGCGCGGGCGCCCAGACCGACGCGGACAAGGCGGCGGCAGTCGTCGAGTTCTACAAATTTATCAACCAGCCCGAGTGGCTCTATAAACTTGCCGAGTCCTCCGGTGCCATGTTCGCCGTCAAGCTCGACAGCAATCCCAACGACATCGCCGTCAAGGCGGATCTGCTCGCCGCAGCGAACGACGCGCCGTATATCGTCAAGCACTTCAACGACAGCATGCCCACGGCGGTTGGCAACGCGCTGCCCGCGGCGCTGGATGAGCTCGTGCTCGGCACGGTGGATGCACAGGGCTTTGTGGATCTGCTCAAGGCAGCCGTCGGCTAAAACGGTGACCCCCTTCACCAACCATCGACACGCATAGCGAGCCGCCGGTCGCATTCAGCCATCCTCAGGAATGCGCCCGGCGGCTTCCTGCCAAAATTGCGCAGGAATAAATCCCAAATCACGGGAGGGATCGAAACCATATGAAGCCAACGAAAAAAGACCGCTTCGGCATGGCGCTCTTCATGACGCCCGCGCTCGTGCTGTTTGTCCTGTTCTTCCTCATACCGGTCGGCTATGTCCTCGTCGTCAGCCTGTTTCAGTGGAACGGGATGTCGGCCGCGTCGTTTGTCGGCGTCAAAAACTACATCACCATCTGGAAGGATCCGGTGTTCCGCCGCAGCGTGCTCAACAACGTCGTCTGGGCGCTTGTCGCCTCCTGCGTGCAGGTGCCGCTTTCCGTACTCATGGCGCTGATTCTCAACCGAAAACCCCGGGGCTGGAAATTCTTCCGCACCGTTTACTTTTTCCCGCAGGTCATCTCCGGCATCGCGCTGGCGATGCTGTGGTCCGCGATGTACAACAGCGAATACGGCCTTATCAACGGCTTTCTGCGCCTGATCGGCAAAGGCGAGCTCGCGATCAACTGGCTCGGCACGCTCAACACCGCGCTGCCTGCGCTGCTGATCTACTGGGTGTTCTATGTCGGCTACTATATGGTCATCGTGATGTCGGATCTCTCCGGCGTCGACCGGGATTACTATGAAGCCGCGGAGATCGACGGCGCGAGCAAGATCCAGCAGGCGTGGTTTATCTCGCTGCCGATGGTGAAGAGCAGTATATTGACCTGCATGACGCTCGCGGCCGTGATGGGTCTGAGGCAGTTTGAGCAGGTCTATCTGCTGACCAACGGCGGCCCCGCAAACCGCACGAGCACGATGGTGCTCTATCTCTACAAGCAGATTCAAAACACGCGCTATGGCCCGGCGAACGCCGCCTCGGTCATGCTCATCTGCGTGGGCGTCGTCGTGATCCTCGGCATACGCGCGCTCTTCCAAATCGAACGCAAGCGCCGCAAATAAGGGAGGAAGATGCGTATGACGAAACGAAATCACGCGGCCTATCTGAGCGCGGGGGACGCGTTCAAGGCAGGGCTTGGCGGCGTACTGAAGTGGATCCTTCTGATCTACTTTGCGCTGTACACGCTCTTTCCGCTCATCTGGCTCTTCCTCTCTTCGTTTAAGACGAACACAGAGCTCTTTGCGGATCCTTTCGCCCTCCCCGCCGTCTGGCAGATTGAAAACTATATCAACGCGCTGAAGGTCTCCGGTCTCATCAAGATGATGGGCAACTCCATCGTCATCGGCGGCATCTCCACCGCGCTGAACGTGCTCTGCGCAAGCATGCTGGCGTATTGCCTCTCGCGCTTCCGCTTCAAGGGGCGCGAGACGATCTTCACCTTTTTTGCCGCGGGCATCCTCGTCCCGCTCAACGCGCTGATGGTGCCGTATTTCGTGATCGTCAGCAAGATCGGCCTTTATGACACGCACGCGGGGCTGATCCTTCTCTACAGCGCGATCGGTATCCCCATGTCCACATTCATCATCCGCGGGCTGATGGACAGCCTCTCGCGCGAGATTGAGGAGGCTGCCTATATCGACGGCTGCGGCTTCTTCGGGCGATATTTCCGCATCGTGCTGCCGCTTTCGCGAAACGGTCTCGTCACCGCCGCGACATTTCAGTTTTTGACCTGCTGGAACGAGTTCGTGTTTGCGAACCTGCTCACCTCGTCCCAGAACGTACGCACGATCCAACTCGGCATCCGCTATTTTACGAATCAGTTTTCCACCGACTTCGTCTCGATGTATGCCGCGATCGTCATCAGCATCGTGCCGAGCATCATCGGCTACATGATCTTCCAAAAACAGATCGTCTCCGGCCTCACCAGCGGCGCGGTCAAAGGATAAACGGATCGTTTCGTACAGGCAGACCGACGCTGCCGTTCCCTGCCGGAATGGATTTTCGCATGTATCTTGACAGCGGCGGTTTTGCGGTGTATATTGATTAAGTCACTTAATTAATGGAAGGAATTCGTATGAATCAGGACAGAATCGCAATCTGCCGCGACATCCGAGAAGAGATCGTTCGCTGCATCGGCTCCATCGGCGTCGGGCATATCGGCGGCTGCCTCTCCCTCGTGGAAATCCTCGGCAGCCTGTATTTTCAGCACATGCGCATCGACCCAGCCCAGCCCAAGATGGCTGGACGGGACCGTCTGATCGTCAGCAAGGGTCACGCGGGCCCCGCTGTCTACGCGACCCTCGCGGTACGCGGATATTTCCCGCGTGAAGAGCTTTTGACGCTCAACGCCTCCGGCACCAACCTGCCGAGCCATTGCGACATGCACAAGACCGTCGGCATCGACATGACCACCGGCTCTCTGGGGCAGGGTTTCTCCTGCGCGGTGGGCATCGCCGTGGGTTCCAAGCTCGCAAAAGACGGCGCCACGATCTATGCCGTCATCGGCGACGGGGAATCCCAGGAAGGCCAGATTTGGGAAGCCGCGATGTTTGCGGGCAACCAGAAGCTCAATAATCTCATCGCGTTTACGGATTATAACAACCTGCAGATCGACGGCACGGTCAGCGATGTCAACGATATCGCACCGCTGGATGAAAAATGGCGCAGCTTCAACTGGAATGTGATCGTCATCGACGGACACGACTTTGCGCAGATCGACAGCGCGATCCTCTCCGCAAAAGCGCAGGACAAGCCCACGATGATCATCGCAAAGACCATCAAGGGCAAGGGCGTATCGTTTGTCGAGAGCAAAGGCGCAGGCAACCACAATATGCCGTTTTCCATGGAGGACGCGGCGCGCGCGATCGCAGAAATTCGAGGTGAAGCATGAGCCGTGAAATGCGCGAGGTATTTGCATCCTCGCTGAAACAGATGATGGAGCAGGACAGCCGCGTCGTACTCGTGGACGCGGATCTTGCAAAAGCCAGCGGAACCACGGGCATCCACGCGGCTTTTTCCGACCGTGCGCTGGACTGCGGCGTCGCGGAGGCAAACATGGTCTCCGTTGCGGCGGGGCTCGCGAGCTATGGCTATATCCCGTTTATCACAACATTCGCACCGTTCGCCACGCGCCGCGTGTGCGATCAGCTCGCCATCAGCGTCTGCTATGCGCGCCAGAACGTCAAGATCGTCGGAACCGATCCCGGCGTCTCGGCGGAGCTCAACGGCGGCACGCATATGGGCCTGGAGGACATCGGCGTAATCCGCTCGCTCGTGGGCATGGTCATCTTTGAGCCGGTGGACGCCGTCCAGCTCGAGCAGGCGATGCCGGTTCTGCGCGACTATGACGGCCCGGTCTATATCCGCCTGCACCGCAAGGCGCTGCCGGATGTGTTCCCCGCCAACTATCGCTTTGACCTCTTTTCCGCGGACACGATCCGCGAGGGCAGGGATGTGACCATCTTCGCAAGCGGCATCCTCGTGCAGGAAAGCCTCCAGGCGCTGGAGCTGCTGAAGCAGGAAGGCATCGAAGCGGAGCTGATCAACATCCACACGATCAAGCCCATCGACCGGGAGGCTGTCGTCCGCTCCGCGAGAAAGACCGGCTGCGTCGTCACCGCGGAAAACCATTCCACCATCGGCGGGCTCTATTCCGCCGTGGCGGAGGTTCTCTCCGCGGAATGCCCAACCGTCATGCAAGCCATCGGTATGGATAACGCCTTCGGTGAGGTCGGCAAGCTGCCGTATCTCATGGAGCGCTTCCATCTGACAAAAGGGGATATCGCGCGCGCGGCAAAGAGCGTAATCGCGAAAAAAAACGCGCGCTGAACTTTAATAAACCGCAAGGAGAATCATATGAAAGTCGCACTCGGCTCGGATAAATCCGGCTTCCCGCTCAAGGAAGCGATCAAGCAATCCCTGGTTGATAACGGCATCGAATTCGACGACCTCGGCACCACAGACCTCTCCGCGCCAAAGGGCTACTTCGTCGTGGCCCCGCTGGTCGCGCAAAAAGTGCAGGCGGGCGAATATGACCGCGCCATCCTGATCTGCGGCACGGGCGCGGGCATGAGCATCGTTGCAAACAAATACAAGGGCGTATACGCCGTCGCGAGCGAAAGCGTCTATTCCGCGAAGATGGCGCGCGCCATCAATAACGCGCAGATCCTCTGTATGGGCGGCTGGATCGTCGCGCCTGAGATGGGCGTGAAGATGGCGGAGGCATTCCTCACGACCGACTGGCTGCAGGATCTCGAAGACTGGCGCAAAACCTGGCTGACCAACGCTTCCGCCACGGTGAGCGAGCTCGAAGAGACGCTCTTTTAACGAATCATCGCAAACGCGATAAGGAGAACACAGATGAAGCAGCGCATCAAGCTCGGCGTCGTATGCCTGACGCGAAACACCTTTGACTATGTCGCGGCGGACGAACTGTATCAGGGCATCCTGAACGACCTCTCCGCGTTGGAGCAAATCGACCTCTGCGCACTGGAGCAGCCGATCATGGAGCCGCAGGAGGCGATCGAAGCGGGAAAGCGCTTCGCCTCCGAACAGGTAGACGGTATCGCCGTCATCAGCGGCACGTTCCATCTGGGACACCTGCTGCTGGAGATCAAGAAATATGCGGATCGGCCGGTGCTGCTCTGGGGCCTGCCGGAGCTGCCGTATAACGGCGGCAAGATCCGCCTCAACTCCGTCTGCGGGGTCAACCTCAACGCGAGCAACCTCGTCAAGAGCGGCATTACGGACTTCACCTATACCGTCGGCAGCAGGATTGACGAGGATTGGGTGGACGCAGTGCGGATGATCCGCGCGCTGAAGGACAGCCACATCGGCATCCTCGGCTACCGTGCGCACGGGTTCTTCAACGTCGGCGTGGACGAATTGGCGATGTATCACAAATTCGGAACGATCGTCGATCATTACGAATTGAGCGATCTTTGGAACCAGCCAGCGCCGAAAGAGCTCGTAGCGCGCTATACCGCGCTGATGCGCGGCGCGTTTGACACGAGCGCGGTTCCCGCGGAAAAGCAGGACAAGGTCGCGGAGCTTGCGGCGAAATTCCGCGCATTTGCGGACGAAAAGAAGCTCAGCGCGATCGCCGTGCGCTGCTGGCCGGAGTTTGCGGCGGGCTACGGTATCGCGCCGTGCGCCGCGATGAGCGTCGTGCAGAGCGACGACCTGCTGCTGAGCTGCGAAGGAGATCTCGACTGCGCGATCACGATGATCGCGCACCGCGCGGCAGGCGCAGAGACCCCCTTCATGGCGGATCTTTCGCAGGTCAACCCCGAGGACAACAGCGCACTGATGTGGCATTGCGGTGTCGCACCCTGCAATCTCACGGACGGGGTTTGCAACTGTACGCTGGACACGTACCATGCGGGCGGGCGCGGCGTCACCGCGGGGTTTGTGATGAAGAGCGGGCCCATCAATATGGCGCGGCTCGACAGCATCAACGGGCATTATCGCATGTTCAGCCGCAGAGGCGAAGCCGTTCCGATGCAGAAGGAGCTCACGGGAACCTACGCCAAGGTGCGCCTGGAAGAGCCGATGCAGCGCGTGCTCGATACGGTGGTCTACAGCGGGCTTGCGCATCACGTGTCCATGGTCTACGGCGATTATAGCAAGCCTTTCTCGATCTTTGCCCGCCTCAAAGGGCTGGAGGTTTTGTGAGCGTGCTTGCGGCACTGCGCCGCGGCAATCCGGATCTCCCCATCCTATCGCTCGGCGAAACGCCGCGGCACCGGCTCTATCGCAGGGTAGACGCGGACACATCCGCCTTTCTCGCCGCGGCTGCGCAGTTCGCGCCGGAGGAAACAAACGCCTATCTCCCGCGTGACGAAGCCATGAGCCTCTCCCCGGCCGCAAAAGCCATCGCGCGCACGGTATTCGGCGAGCTGCCGATGCAGGCCGGCTGGAATCACGGCGGCAACACGCGCATGAACGGCATGGAGTGGCACAAGTCAAGCGAGGTGATCATCGCCTGTACGGACGTCGTGCTCCTGCTTGGGGATCACGCGGACATCGAAGACGAGCGCTACGACTCCGCGCGCGCGTTCGGACTCTATCTGCAGCGGGGCGAGGCGGTCGAGCTGTTTCCGCTGACGCTGCATCTGGCGCCTCTGCCGGTGCATGGCGGGCGCTTCATCGCCGCAATCCTCCTGCCGGATGGCACCAACCTTCCGCTTGCGGGCGGCATCGAGGGCACGCTCCGCGCCGTGAACAAATGGCTGCTCGTCCATCCGGAAAACGCTCGGGGCATCGCGCTCGGCGGCAAGGCCGGCATCCGCGGAGAAAACATAGAACTTCACGGTTTACCATAACACATCCCCGATACTTCTCGATTGTCTAACAGCAGAAAGGCGGCCCGCTTAACGCGGGCCGCCTTTCTGCTGCCTGCTCAGTCAAATGTTTTCCAATAACCCAGTTCGCCAAGATAGGAGGCCTTCCGCTCGCTGCGCGCCAGGAGCTGCTGTGCGACGCTTTTACGCAGCGCGCGCCCGCCGATGCCCTGCAACTCTCTGGCCAACCGCTCCGTCGCCTCGTGGTCGCGCTTGTCGACGAATTGCTCAAGGCTCAGGCTCCAAGCGCTGATCTGTTCGCTGCCATATGATTCCATAGTAGATATCCTTTCCTGTTATCGGTTTGTCTGCCGTTTTTTCTTTCTGCTGTAGTCCACAATGCCCCATATGCTCGCGCCTAAAATAACGATCCCCAGTACAACGACAAGTATGCTTCGCCAGCCCGCGCCGGAAGCTTTCACGATCCCCATAATGCCCGCTTGAATAAAGTTCGGTGCAAAGATCGCGCCTATGATGGAGAGGACCAGAATCCAGACCTTGGGCTCGCCCTTTTCGCCCGGATCCCGCTGTCGCCCGATCAGATAGCCGATCCCGCGCGTGAGGCCGATCGAGATGGCGCCAAAGACAAGAAAAAGCGCAAAGTAACTCGACGCCTTGACAAACCCAGCGGACGCACGCACTCCATTGATATAGGTGACATACGCCCCGGAAGAAGAATCCGCGGTTCCCACCGCAATCAAAGCGAGGATGGTTGCAATCGCGCCGGTTATGATGCCGGCTTTCTCCAGCCAATCCTTTTCCAGACGAAAAAACAGGGCGTAGAATGTGATGGCAACCGCAATGAGTATGAGATATGCAACAATCATAGGCGTCCTCCCGCTTTCCTTTACCATTCTTTTCTTTCAATATTGCGCCGCGCAATCGGGATGCGGCATCATCCGTGCCGCAGGATCAGAGAAGAGGGCTTCCGCTCTCCTGCGCCCAAACACGCAGCGTATGCAGCGCCGCAGCCTTCGATCCTTCCCGCCGCATCTCGCCCGCGGGTTTTCGAAGAGACGCTTCGGGAATATATTCGTACCGGAAATCGTTCCGGTTCGACAGCGTTCCTTCGACGCGTTCGACATCGATGCCCTCCTCCGTCTTCGGCACGAGCACAATGGATGGATCGAGTTTCTTCTGTTCTGCAAGCAGGCCCCGCAGGGAATCCTTTGCGCTGAAAGCGGCTTTCCCCAGGCTGATGATGCCGGACAAAAAGACGAGACCGCCAAACAGTCCTCCCGCTCCGCTGTATTCCGACTCGCGCATTGCAATCGAGATCAAAAACACCGCAGCACCGCCCAGGATGGCGTAAACGCTTGTTTTTATGCCCCTGCCCTGGCTATCGCGTGCGCAATTGCTGCAAGCGCCCGCCCGAATGATCGCGAGCGGCGTATATGTGGTTATCCCTGTGGACATGTCGGCGGTATCGTGCCGGTCGTCATAATGATGCCGCTCCATAACGCCGTAAATTTTCTCCTGCGTGCTTGCGATCTCTTTTCCGCATTGGATGCATTTTGCCATCTGGCATCTTCTCCTTCCGGCTCTCAACTGTTCGGGATCGTCGTTCCATGCGGCGAGCCAAACAGCTCATTTCTTCCTCGCCAGCACGTTGCCGACGATAACGAGGACGACCGCCGCCAGCGCCGCAAACCCTACGCCGGACCAGTCGGTATTCCCCTGATCGCTGATAAACGCGCTGAACATCGCAAACAGAAGCAGGTATCCGATGGTCTGCAGGACGATGCCCAGAATGTGGAGCGCTTTCTTCTTGCGCTCGCCCGCGCTCAGGACGGGCCTGGCTTGCGGCATTGCCGCCGGCACCGCCTCCGGCTCGGGCAGTTGCAGTTCCTTGGCAAGCGCGCGGTTCGCTTCCAGATGCTCCTTCGCAATCGTGCTCAACCGATTCGCCAGATCCAGCGCCAAAGCCGGCGTCTTGATCTCCAATAGATACAATTCCCCGTTTTTTCCGGTCAGGCGGACCGTATTCTGCGCTGCGCCCTCGTTCAGCGCGCAGGTACGAATGTCCACGATGTCCTTGAAATACAGATACTCCGTCGCGCTTTCTCCGGGCGCGCGCAGATACCAGAGGTTCATGCGTTCCGGCGTGTCAGCCGAGCCCGAACACGCGACCGCGATTCCTTTCTCCGCGCTGCTGATCCCGCAGGAGCGCAGCTGCGCCGCGCCGTTCTGCGTATAGAATTTTGCACTTGTGCTGTAGAGATTTTTCGAACTCACAATCATACCTCCTGTGTTATCCAATATCGTTCGTCTGCCATGCGTCAGGGATTCGGCTGCGCCGTGCCCTGTTCCGGGCTGACGGGAGCTTGCTCCGCTTTCGGCAATTCAATGCGGTCGTCGAAGAGAAAGATCGCCTGCGCATATTCCGTTTTACCGTCCTCCGCCTTGAGTTCGCAGGAGAAGGTATTCACACCGCCGGCCTGCTTTTTGAAGAGCTTGATGTCGGTAGCGGCGCGCCAGGCCTTGATTGCCTTGTCAAAATGGAGCCCGCCCCGATAGGACACGGTAAAGATCTCCGCGGGCAGGTTGTGCTCCTTGACATAAGCGCTCAGATATGCAAAGTTCTTGTTCTCCCCCAATGTGCGTTCGGCTGCGGCAAGGATGGACGCCGCGTCGTTCGGAGGCGTCGGCTGCGCGGGTTGCTTGCCCGAAAAATCCTTTGCGCCGAGCAGGATCCGCAGCCCTTTGCCGTCCGTACCGGCTTCCCTGGAGGCAAGGACGCGCACCTCCTGCGCGGGGACGAACAGCAGGATCAGTTCCTTGATGAGCAGGACGATCATCCCGAAAAGCGCTTCGAGAATCGGCCCGACCAGGGGGAACAGGATCACCGCCGCGAGCGCGCCGATGAGGATGCTGCCCGTCCAGCGCCAGATCAACCAGCCAAAGAAGACGGAAAGAAAGTTCAAGAGCTTTTTCATACGAGTTTGTTTCCTTTCATGTTTTTCATGCGGTTCAGCCGCTTTGATTCTTCTTTTCCGGCGAAGATAGGATCGATTGCCCCTTCGCGCCATCGGCGCAAAAGGGAAAATCCATCTTCCGTTCGCCAATATGCAAACGATGGTTCCGCCGATGTTTTCAGTCCGCCCAGCCGCCTACGCCGTCCCAGATGGACGAGAGCTGGCTCTGCGCCGAAGGGTACCGCGTTTTTACGTTGATAAAGACCTCCTGCATGGCCTCGAACCCATGGGCGTCATATAAATCCTGCCCGACATTGCGGACCCAATCGCGGTTGGATGCCAGCCTGCCGGATGCGCACATGGACGCGATGTCGTTTGTCGCCATGTTGACGTGCGTCCTGCGATCCGGGTCGTTGTAGGTCTTGGGTTCCGGTAAGACCCTTTTGTTTTCAGGCGCTTCCGCCTGATACGGGTTTTCAAAGATTTGTTTCTCGGTTGAGATGATATCCTTCGGGTCGTAGTCACCGATATTTTGCACGCCATCAAGGCAAATTGCCATATAGGTTCCTTCCCCCTGAGCGGAATCGGTCTTGATGCCGCGGGAGTCCAAAATTGCGATCACCTTTGCACGTTCATATTTGACTTTGCCTTTTTCACTATAGACAGATACCGTATCGCCGACACGCAGTTGCCCATATCGAATGTAGCCTTCGGCAAACATGCCGCCGTAGGCCGAATACTTCCCACATACCTCGAGGTAAAAGGGGGCGGTGGTCCGCGCTGCCTTTTCTGCGGGTGCGAACGGTTGTGCATTTGTTTCCTGCGCCTTGCTTTTCATGTTCTTTTTCATGAAATCAAATATTCCCATAGGGTCATTCCTCCATTTCGTTTTGCTTGAAACGTATCCACCACAGTGCCGCGGCGCATTTCTTCTATGCCGCCGGTGTTGGACTTCTGCTCAAATTTGCCTGTCTCTATCCTCTGCGATGCATTCATAAAAGCGTCCCTAGACGGATGCAGCTCAAATGGCTTTATTTTGCGATGCGCTCCGATCCCATCACATACTCGATCCGGCTCTCACCGGTTTTACTGTCTTGTGAATAATAGACTCTGGCGAGATTCGTTTCCGTATTCCAAAACGCCTTCAGAACAACGGTTGAATTCCATTTACTGGCTTTGCTTTCCGACGTTGCGGTCGGTCTGCCATAGCAGGACTTCAATTCCGACAGCAACTCGCGGTAAATTTTCTTTCCGTTTTCCTGAGGCTCCGCATCCCAACCGACGTTTAAGGCGATCTGCCCCGAATCAACAGCCACGAAATTGACAAAGAGCCAGCCCTCCGTGCCCCCGAAGCTGCGTTTGCAGTGCAGCATACTCGTTTTACTGCTTTCAACGAGATCGGGCTCTAAGGCAAGTACCTCCTCCATCGTCATGCCCGGCTTGACCGCGGTAATAGGATTCTCTCCGCTGCCGCCGCAGGCGGAAAA
>CAYPEV010000007.1:0-27348 GCA_964409605.1 uncultured Christensenella sp.
CAGGGCGACTTTGTCGACCTCTGCGCGGGCCCGCACGTCAAGAGCACGGGCGTGGTGAAAAACATCAAGCTCTTAAACGTCGCCGGAGCCTATTGGCGCGGCAGCGAGAAGAACAAGATGCTCCAGCGCATCTACGGCACGGCGTTTGAAAAGAAAGCCGACCTCGATGCATATGTCACCGCCCTGGAAGAAGCCAAGAAGCGCGACCACAACAAGCTCGGCCGCGAGCTCGAGCTCTTTACCACGGTCGACATCATCGGCCAGGGTCTGCCGATCCTGCTGCCGAAGGGCGCGCGTGTGATCCAGCTTCTGCAGCGCTTTGTCGAAGATGAGGAGCAGAAGCGCGGCTATATGCTCACCAAGACGCCGTTTATGGCCAAGCGCGAGCTGTACAAGATCTCCGGCCACTGGGACCATTACCGCGACGGCATGTTCATCATGAGCGACTCGCCGGACGTCGAGGACGAAAACGCGGAGGTGTTCGCGCTTAGGCCCATGACCTGTCCGTTCCAGTTCATGGCGTATCTCAACCGCGCCCGCTCCTATCGCGACCTGCCGATGCGCTACAATGAGACGAGCACGCTGTTTCGAAACGAGAGTAGCGGCGAGATGCACGGGCTGATCCGCCTTCGCCAGTTTACGATCTCGGAAGGCCACCTCGCCTGCCGTCCGGATCAGGTTGCGGATGAATTCAAGGGCTGCCTCGACCTTGCGAAGTTCATGATCGACACCCTCGGCTTTACGGACGACGTGAGCTATCGTTTCAGCAAGTGGGACGAGAACGACAAGGATAAGTACATCGGCAACAAAGAGGATTGGGAATGCACGCAGAATATGATGCGCGATATCCTCAACGACCTCCAGGTGCCGTATCATGAAGCGGACGGCGAAGCGGCCTTCTACGGGCCGAAGCTGGACATCCAGATCCGCAACGTCTATGGCAAGGAAGACACGCTGGTCACGATCCAGATCGACTTCCAGCTCGCCGAGCGCTTCGGCATGCAGTATATGGACAGCGACGGGCAGAAGAAATACCCCGTCGTCATCCACCGCACATCGATCGGTTGCTACGAGCGCACACTCGCGCTCTTGATCGAAAAATACGCGGGCGCGCTGCCGGCGTGGATGGCGCCGGTGCAGGTGAAGGTGCTGCCGATTACGGACCGCACGGCGGACGCTTCCGTCGAGATCCAGAAATCGCTTGAGCAGTACGGCATCCGCGTGGAGACCGACCTGCGCAACGAGAAGATCGGCTTCAAGATCCGCGAGGCGCAGATGCAGAAGATTCCGTATATGCTCGTCATCGGCGACAAGGAGATCGAGCAGGGGCTCGTCGCAGTGAGAAGCCGCAAGGACGGCGACCTCGGCACCATGACATTGGCGGACTTCCGCGCAAAGCTGCTGGAAGAGATCGCGACGAAGGCGAAAAACTAAGAACAAGAGACACACAAAGAGGGCGCGGAAGCGCCCTCTTCTTCTATAAAATTAGCCCTTTGCAAACAGATCATAAACATGGATTGAAAGCTGGAAAGAGTCGTCCTTATCTTCTCTTTTTACCAAGCACTTCCACACGTTAGCTTTAGCATGGTCAACGCTAGTGGAATTGCTTCTCACCCATTCATCAATTTGCGCTCGGACTCGCGCAAAATTCTTGTTTGCTTTATTAAAGAAAACCAGTGATACCTTATAATCTCGCCACGTCATATACCCATTCAACTGCGACAAAGCATCTTGAAGGGCTAGTATCCCATGCCATATTTTGCATTCAGCAATGAAGCCAGCTTTGTTCTCGAATTCAATTAGGATATCCGTTTTGCCTTTTTTTCTGAATGTTTCTCCGGTTACATTTGAATAGTGAGTATTGAGTGTGGATATTAAAGTATCGCGTATCTCTTCTTCAGCAAGTTTGTTATATGTCGATGGTGTTTTTTCGCAAGACATACAAAACATGTCAATTATATTTTCAATGTTCTGGTAATCACCGTCTGATACTCCATACTCCGGTTCTATCCTCTTTGCTTGTGGCGCAACTGAAGCTTGCCTAACAACTCGTGTCAATTGAATGGGTATTGTATTTGGTGCATTCTCACTTTTAGTCATTGGTATATTTAGCTTCGTGCAAATGTCAGAAAATTCTTGTGCTTTCTCTTTTCGTTTATGCAACCAGGATATTACTGAACCATTTAATTGCGTGTTGAATAAAGTTGCCTCTGCATTTATATAACCAATCATTTTCCTGTAATGTTCAAATTGAGTGTTGAATTGCCCCCTAACAAACGCCTGCAAATCTGGTTTCGCTTTCATTTCTTCTGCACTATATATCAAACTAAGGATAATCTTCCCTAGTTTATCTCCGTTCGGTTTCAAAACTTCGGCATCAAAGGGTATTAGAATATGAGATGATGGCATCAGTTGAAGAAGATCCGCGGTTCCATCAAAAGGAACCGAAATCTTGATTCTATATGCTGGTTTTTCAAAATAAGGCCTTTCATATGCTGGATTTGTATAAAACATATTTCTTTCTTGAACTGAATCATTTTCTATGGCCTGTGATAAACTGTCTTCAAACAAAGTAATAGGGATTACAGCATGCTTTTGACTATAATAATCAACCCATTCTTGAAGATTTGCGCCTATGATTTTTTCGTCGGAAAAAGCATTGATTTCTCGTTCAACGATAGATGATATTCTATGAAAATAATCTGTTGTTCTTTCGCTAGAAAACAAACCCATACAGGCACCTCCATACAATACGACTATTTTATCACTTTGGTTGGTTTTTAAAACAACTAGTGTTGTGCTTTTGTGTTCATCAGGGTTCTTGGAGACACAAAGCCATATATATTCCGCAAAAAAGACTGCCCTCATCAGGCAGCCTTTTGTTCGTTATCCCTAATTTTTACGGCACAGGCGTTCCGGTCGGAACCGCCGTGGTCGCGGTAATGAATTTCGCCGCGGCATAGCACTTTACGCCCGTGGCGACCACCTGAATATAGTAGAAGTCGCCGGTCTTAAAGTAGATCAGCACCGCGTCACCATTTTTCGCTTCCCCAATGGGCTTGTTGTCCTCCGTGCTGGGGATGCTGCGCAGGGCGACTACGCTCGCGCTCACCGTGCCGGGGATGGTGCCCGCAATGGCTTTCGGCGTCGGGGTTGCGTTCTCGCCGGGTACGATGCCGGCTTTGGTGACGAACTTCGCCGCAATATAACCCACGATGTTTTCCTTTACCACGCGAACGTAGAAATATTCCCCTTCGGCCTCATAAACCTTCAGCTGCGTGCCGGAGGAGTATTTGCCAAGGATGGAATAGGTCTGCGCGGGACCTGCGCGGAGCACAACGCCGCTGGAGTTGAGCGTACCGTCGACCGCCGAAGAGATCTGCGCAGGGCTCGGCGTCTTGACCTCAGGTTCCGGCGTATCGTCCTGCTTGGGCGTCGCGCTCGGGGTGCTGAACGCGGGCGCGGTCGTTGCCGGAGGAGTGGTCGCGGTCGGCGCATTGGTAGCGGCTGCTACGGGCGCGAGGGACGGCGTTGGCGTCGTCGTCTGGACAGAGTTGCTGTTGAGGTTGCCCTGCGGCTGTTCGCTGCCGGCGTTACGCATCGACCAGACGATGAAATAGATGCTCACCACCATCACGAGGATGATGATGGTCAGCACAATATACCCAAGTGGTGTAATGCGCACGGTTCTTCTCTTCATGATACCCTCCCCATTTGCATGCGCGCGCTTTCTGAAACAGCGCAATAATACCCTTCAAGATTCCTATGGACAGTATATTGTTTTTGGCGATCTTTTCAAGTGGTTTCTTCGAAAAATCAGAAAGAGTTACAACCTTTTCCAAATGATTTCACTTTTCTGTTTCCATGCGCGGCGCCGCATTTTGAAGCGGGGCACGCGCAAAATCGACGATTTTACCACTCCAGCGTCAATCCGACGCCGACCTCAACCGTCTCCATCGCGGCAAAAAACGCGCTCTTGACCGCGAGGCTCGTGCAGTGCGCGGGGTACACCCGCCGCACGCCGAGCGCGCGCAGCGTTTCAACGGTCGTTTGCAGCACGGCTCCCGTCTCGAACAGGTGAAATCCGCCGAGTACGCCGAGTACTTCGTTCTTTCCCGTCACCGCTTTGGCATACGCCACCGTGTTGCAGATCCCCGCGTGCGCGCAGCCTGTGACGACAAAAACCCCGCCGTCAAGCACGAGCGCGAGGCTTGTGTCGTCCGGGAGCGCATCCGCTTCCCAACAGCAGCCGCAGGCGGACGGCGCCTCCCCCACCGCGCGATCCCGCTCAAAATCATAGATGCGCGGGATTTCGCCGAGAAAGCGCACGTGTTCGCTCACGGTGCACGGCTTTTTCAAAAGCCGCGGCTGCACGCGCTCCGGCAGTTGCGCGAGCGCAAGCGGGGAACCGACAGGAAGCCCCTCCACGCGCTTGGGCAGCAGAGCATCCGGATGCGCGAAGAGACGAACGGGCTGCGAAAACCGCGCAAAGAACGCAGGCAGGCCGCCCGTATGATCGTTGTGCCCGTGGGAGAGCACGAGATCCGTCACGCGCGAAAGATCGATGCCCATCCGCGCGGCGTTTTCGGCAAACACATCCGAATATCCCGTGTCGAGCAGGATCACGCGGTCTCCATCTTCAATGAGATAGCACACCGCCGGCTCGCCGAGATAATAGCGGTCGATATACGTGTGGTTATCCACCAATACCGTAAGCTTCACGCCTACTCCTCCCAAAAACTGCGTGTGCCGTTGAGCAGCGCGCGGGCGGCGTCATATTGATACTGCACGCCCAGAATCAGCGCACGCTCGTCCATGCGATAACGCGGATTGTGGTGCGGCGCGTCGGCCGAACGCTCCGCGCTGCGGGTGCCGAGTTCGACGAAAAAGCCGGGCCTGCCTTCGAGCAGATAGGAGAAATCCTCGCCCGGCATGACCACGCCGATCTGCTGCATCCGCGCTTCACCAAAACGCGCCGCAATGACGCGGCTTGCTTTCTCGGTGAGCGCCTCGTCGTTGATCACGCTGGGATATCCTTCCAGCCAGTCCAGCTCCGCCGTGCAGCCGTGCGCCGCGGCAACGCTCTGGCAGATCGTCCTTGCCTCGCGCTCGATCAGGCGGCGCGTCTCCGCCCCAAAGGAGCGCACGGACGCGTTGAGCCGCGCCTCGGAGGGGATGATGTTATAGGCGGTGCCCGCGTGAAACTCACAGACGGAGACGACGGCAGGCTCGTCTGCGGGAATCCGGCGCGAGACGATGCTCTGCAGCGCGAGCACGATTTCGCTTGCCGCAAGCAGCGGATCCGCGCACTGCTCCGGGAAAGCGCAATGTCCCCCGCGCCCCGTGACGGTGATCGTAAAACGATCCACGTTCGACGTCAGCACGCCGCTCTTGAACGCGAATACGCCGGTATCAAAATTGCTCGAAAGATGCAGGCCGAAGACCGCCTCCGCGCCCTCCATCACACCGGCGCGCACAAGCTCGATCGCGCCGCCCGGCGGCAGTTCTTCCGCGTGCTGAAACAGGAGCCGCGCTTCGCCGCAAAAATGGTCGCGGTGTTCACACAGAAGCTGCGCCAGCGCGAGCAGCATCGCGGCGTGCCCGTCGTGCCCGCAGGCGTGCATCACGCCCGCGCTGCGGGAGCAATACGGCAGGTCGTTTTCCTCCTGCATGGGCAGCGCATCGATATCCGCACGGAACGCTGCGACGGCGGGCTTACCCGCTTTTTTGCCGAAGATCTGCGCGACAAGCCCTGTCTTCGTCGGTCGGTCGATGCGGTCTACGCCAAAGCCTCGCAGCTGCTCCTCCAAAAAGCGCGTCGTCTGCGTCTCTTCAAACGACACTTCCGGGTTCTGGTGCATGTGTCTGCGCCAGGCGATGAGTTTGGGCTCTATAGCGGAAACTTCGGGGTCAAACATCGCTTTCTCCTCGCGTTCGGTTCAAAAATGATCGCTTGAAATCGGTTTCTCCGCCTCAAACGGCGTCACGACCCACTTGATGCAGCCTTCCTTCTGGTTTGCGAAGATATCATACCCAAGCATGATGTCGTTCAGCGGCGCGCGGTGTGTGATCATGAGGTTTGTATCCAGCCGTCCCGCTTCAATGAGACGCATAATTTCAGGGCACTTGCCCGCGTCCACGCCGCCGGTATAAAACGTCAGGTTCTTGCCATACATCTGGTGCAGCGGGAGCGTCTGCGCCTCCTCGTAGAGCGCGACAATGACCACAGCCGCGTTTGGCCGCGCGGCGCGCCAGGCGAGCTCAAACGTATTCTTCGCGCCCGCAACCTCAAACACCACGTCAGCGCCGCGCCCCTGCGTCAGCGCACAAACGGTCTCGATCACATCCCCGTTTTTGGGGTTTACGGTGACGTCGCAAAGCCCCTGCTCCTTGGCGAGCGCGAGGCGCGCGTCGTTCACGTCCGCCGCAACGATCACGGCCGGGCCGAAGAGCCGCGCGGACATCATCGTCGTCAGCCCCGTAGGTCCCGCGCCGAGTACGAGCACCACGTCCGCCGGCTGAATCCTGCCGATTCCCGCCGCCCAGTAGCCCGTCGCCAGCACGTCGCCCACGAACAGCGCCTGCTCATAGGAGATCGCGTCGGGGATGCGCGTGCAGCTCATGTCCGCCGTCGGCACGCGGACATACTCCGCCTGGCCGCCGTCGATCCGGCAGCCGAGCTCCCAGCCGCCCTCCACACAGTTGTTGACATATCCGCGGCGGCAGAAGAAGCACTCTCCGCAAAAGCTCTCGACGTTGACCGCGACCCGATCCCCGGGCGCAAACTTCTTCACGCCGGAACCCGTCTCCACGATCTCGCCCGCAAACTCGTGCCCGAGCACAACGCCCTCGCGCGCGCGCGCTACGCCGCCGTTTCGAATGTGCAGATCGCTCGAACAGATCGACGCGCGCATGACCTTTACGATCGCGTCGCGCGGCTCCAGTATCTGCGGCATGGGTTTTTCCACCAGGCGCACGGCGCCTTTTTGTTCGTAAATAACCGCTTTCATCTATTCCCCTTGCTTTGTGTCCTGCGTCAGAATGTCTTGGCGAGTGCTTCCGCGCGAAGAACCGCGCGCGCTAAGATCGTCTCCGCCGGTTCCAGACCCATGTCGAGCGCGTCCGCCGCGATGTGGTCAAACCACGGGATGCCGAAGAACTGCGCCATGTCCGAGAGATATTTTGTGCCGTTGTCCATCGGGCTTCCTTCCAGCGCGCCGCCGCGCGTGGTCAAAAAGAGCATCTTCTCCGCTCGGCAGACGCCGAAGCAGCCGTTTTGCTCGTTGCAGTCAAAGGTGATCCCCTGCACGCAGAGGTTCTCGATATAGACCTTCAGCAGCGCGGGAAAGCTCAGATCCCAGAACGGAGCCGCGATGATGATCCGGTCCGCCTCTTGAAACTGATGCGCATAGCGAAAGCGCGGGTGGTCGAGCTCCCCCCGCTCCAGCAGACGCTCCCGCTGCCAGAAAAACCCGTTGGTAAACGGAATCAGCGGCTCGTCCATCAGCGTCAGCCGCGTCAGTTCGACATCCTCCCGCGCGCCGTATGCCGCGAGGAACGCCTCCGCAAGCGTTCCCGTGCGGCTCTGCCCGCCGCGGATGCAGCAGTCGATATAGAGTGCCTTTGTCATCGCCAGCCACCCCATTCGCCGAGCGTACCGAGTGTACCGCGTTCGATCGCCCGGAGCGTCTCCGCCCGCATGGGCACGGAGTCTGCGGCGCCCATCACCTGCACGCAAAGGGAGGATGCGGCGGTTGCGAGCGCAAGCGCGTCCGGAAGGCTCTTCTGATCCAACGTCTCGGTGAGGAAGTAGCCAAGGAAGGTATCGCCCGCAGCCGTGGTATCCACGACCTTGACGGGATAGATGCCGCTCTTTGCGGATTCCGTGTTACGCACGCAGATGGCGCCGCGTTTGCCGAGCGTGAGCAGCACATTCATCCGCTGATAGCGCTTTTTGAGCTCCGGCAGGATATCCGCCTCTTTCTCGCATCTTGCGATGCTTGCCCCTTCAATCTCGTTTACGATCAGCCAGTCGACCTGCTCCAGCGGATAGGTAAACACCTTTTCGTCCATAGGCGCCGCGTTGATGGCGACCATGAGTCCCCGCGCGTGCGCTTTTTGGATGATGGAGCCGACGAGGTTCGTCTCGTTCTGCACGAGCACCAGCCCTTCGCCGCCGAACTGATCCAGCGCGCGGTCGATATACGCTTCCGTCAGCTGCTGATTTGTGCCGCCGTAGAGGAGGATGCAGTTTTGCCCGCTCGCGTCCACCTGTATGATCGCGTGGCCGGAAACGCCGCCCGCACGCTCCAGGAGCGATAGATTGACCCCGTTTTCACGGAGCTTGTCATAGAGCATGTCGCCGTCCGTGCCGATCAACCCCGCGTGCCAAACTTCCGCGCCCGCGCGGGCGGCGGCGACAGACTGATTCAGCCCCTTTCCGCCGCAATGCGTTTCAAGCGAAAGGCTGGACTTCGTCTCTCCGGGCTGAACAAATGCGTCCACCCGGTAGACCTGATCGAGATTGAGTGAGCCGAAATTGAGGATTCTGGCCAATGTCGGTGCCTCCGTTTCGTTTTTGTTTGCGTTTATGATAAAATAGAACAAATCCGTTTTTCACCATTCTCGAAAAAAAGGAGCGACCCCATATGCCTCAACTGCAGCCCCATATTCGTCTTGAGAGCAATTACGGAGCCGTTTGCGCGCTCCTGCCGGGCGATCCCGCACGGCTCGACCGCATCCGGCTATTCTTGCAGGACGCGACAGAGCTCGCCTACAATCGCGAATATCGAAGCCTCGCGGGCACCTATCAGGGCGTGAAAGTGCTCGCGGTGTCGACCGGCATCGGCGGCGCTTCCGCCGGAATCGCGATCGAGGAGCTGAAAAACCTCGGCGTGCAAAATATGATCCGCATCGGCAGCTGCGGCGCACTCCAGCCGCGGGTCAAGATCGGCGACCTCGTACTCGTCTCCGGCGCGGTGCGCGACGACGGCGCAAGCAAGACGTATATCGACGCGATCTTCCCCGCCGTACCGGACAGCGAGCTGCTCTTTGCCTGCGTAAACGCCGCAAAAGAGCGTAACTATCGCTATCATACGGGCATCGCGCGCAGCCACGACAGCTTTTATACCGATCGGGAGACGGAGATTGACGCCTATTGGTCCCGCCACGGCGTGCTCGGCGCGGACATGGAGACCGCGGCGCTCTATACGATCGGTCACCTGCGCGGCATTCGCACGATGAGCATCCTCAACAATGTCGTCGCGTTTGAAGAGGACACAGCGGACGCCATCGGCTCTTATGTCGACGGCGAAAACGCAGCCATGCAGGGCGAGGAACACGAGATACTGGTCGCGCTGGACGCGCTCGCCTCCATTGTCAGGCAGGCGTAATCCGATCCCGCATACCTTCTCAACCGGCGGTTCAAACAAACGGCCTTTGCCAGCGGCAAAGGCCGTTTGTTTCATTTCCCGTACTTCGCCATGATCTCGAACACATGCCGCTTGAAAACGTCCCGATCCAGATTGGTCACAACATAGGCGTTGTGCTCCATCTGCTTGTCGCTGTAGAGATCGGTGACCGTCTTCCCGCGCGTGAGCCTGCCTTTCGTCTCCACGCGCACGCCCGCATGATCGGTCTGAAAATAGGAGTCGTCGTCCGCATACAGCACCGTCACGGGGTCGTGAAACGCGACGCCGCGGAGATTGTAGTTGCGGTAAAACTTCAGGATCCCCTGCATCACATCCCGCGCAAACACGGCCTGTCTGGAGCCCAGCGCGGAGAGTTCATCCAGCTCCTCCGGCGTGAAATACGCGCGCATGGTCACATCCAACCCGCACATATAGACGGGAGCGCCGCAGGTAAACACCATGTCGGCGGCCTCCGGATCGGCATAGACGTTGAATTCCGCCGCAGGCGTGATGTTCCCGCCGACCGCGGCTCCCCCCATGATGACGATCCGGCGGATCAGCTTCGGCAGTTCTTTGTATTTCGCAATCGCGAGCGCTAGGTTCGTCAGCGGGCCGATCGCAACGATGACCAGTTCGCCTTTGTATTTCTTTGCGTATGCATAGATCGAGTCCCATGCGGGCATCTCCTCCGCCTTGCGCGCGGGCTGGGGCAGCACGATCTCGTTGAGTCCGTTCATCCCGTGCACATGGTGCGCCGTGACGGGCTCGCCCAGCAGCGGTTTCGCCGCGCCGATATAGACGGGGACATCGCGCATATCCGCAAGCTCCAGCACCTGAAGGGTGTTGCGCGTGGTGTGTTCCACCTCGACATTCCCCGCGACGGTGGTCACAGCGACGAGTTCGAGCGTTTGGAGGTGTTTGCTTAGTAGGATGGCGACCGCGTCATCCACGCCCGTGTCGCAATCCAGCAGCATCGGCAGTTTATTCATCCGCTCACGCCTCCTTTCCATAATGCGCCGCAGCCTCGGCGAGCAGATCGACAAACGCCTTGCGGTCGATGTCCATGATCACGCGCGCGTTGGCGGGCTGTTTGAGTACGCCGAGCTTGTCTCCAACCGTCGTGCCGCGGCAATAGTCGCCCGTCAGCTCGACGGCGACGTACAGATCCACCATCGTCAGAATCTCAGGCTTGATCAGCGCCGCGACGGCGACCGCGTCATGCACGGGCGCTCCCGGATAGCCGATGCTGCGGTGGAAGCCATAGAAGAAGTCCAGCCATTCGGCAACGACCGTCGCCACGGGGTTCTTGAGCGCACGGATGCGCTCGAAGTCCTCCGGGAACACCAGGGCTTTTTCGGTGACGTCAAGCCCTGCCATCGTGATCGGTACCCCGCTTCTGAACACCACGTCCGCGGCCTCCGGATCGACGAGGATATTGAACTCCGCGGCGGGCGTCCAGTTGCCGAAGTCGATGCCGCCGCCCATCAGGTAGATGTGGCGGATCTTGCCCTTGAGGTGCGGATACAGCAATAAAAGCGCCGCAATGTTGGTCAAAGGTCCTGTCGGAATCAATACGACCGACTCTTCGCTCTCTTCCAGAATCTGCGCCATCAGCGTCGCCGCGTCGATCTCGACCGGCTTGTCCTTCGGTTCCGGCAGGGCGGGGCCGTCAAGTCCGCTGTTGCCGTGCACAGTGGGCGCGATGATCGCGTCCGCGACCAAAGGCTTCACGCGCCCCATCGCGAGCGGAACAGAAAGTCCCACGAGCGTCATGATGCGTCCTGCGTTATAGGTCGTTTTTTCGATTGTCTGGTTGCCGCAGACCGAGGTCACAGCCTTGATGTCGAGCATCGGGCTCGCGTTGGCGAGCACCCACGCAATCGCGTCGTCGTGCCCCGGGTCGCCGTCCAGTATTACGGGTATCTTTTTCGTCATGTCTTTCCCTCAAAATGCGCAAACAGAGTCTCTTCTTTGCGCGTCGTCATGCTTTCGCTTCCGGATGCTCCGCGCGCGCTTTCTTGACGCGCTTGATCGTGCTCGCCGCATAGATCACGAGGCCCAGGATGGTGACCACATACGGAATCGACGAGACAAGATAGCTCGAAACCCCCTGCAGGCCGCTGACCTTGGTGCGCAGCGCCTGCGCGAGGCCGAACAGAAGCGAACTGAACATCGCGCCGACGGGTTCGCCTCGGCCCATGGCCTGCGCCGCGAGCGCGATGAAGCCGCGCCCCGCGACCATGCCGCTGTTCCAGCCCTGAGAATAATACATGGACATAAACGCGCCGCCAAAGCCCGCGAGCGCGCCGGAAAGCGCAAGCGCGATGTATTTGATCTTCAGCACGCTCACGCCGACGCTGGAGGCCGCGTTCTCGTTCTCGCCCACCGCGCGGATGTTGAGGCCGAGCGGCGTGCGATACAAAAGCAGCCAGATGAGCCAGACCAGCAGGAACGCAAGATACGTCAGCACCGCGTGGCCGGAGAGGATGCTGCCCAGAATCGGGATATCCTTGATGAGCGGGATATTGACCGTCGGGATCAGGATATTCGGGCTGACCAGCGCGCCGGTATTGCCGCGCATGCCCGTGAACATATAGAGCAGGAAGATCGTCCCGCCCGCGCCCATCATATTGACCGCGATACCGGCGAGGATGATATCCGTCTTGAGCTTGAGGGCGAAGAATCCCATCATCAGCGCGAGCAGGACGCCGACAATCATCGCGCCCAGCACGCCGACAAGCCAGCTCTGCGTCCAGTAGCTGAACAGCACCCCGAACAGCGCGGAGATCATCATGATGCCTTCAAGGCCGATGTTGGTCACGCCCGCCTTGCTCGCGATGACCGCGCCCAGCGCCGCAAAAAGGATCGGCGCCGTGATGCGGATCACAGAGAAGAGGAATTCTTCTTTGAGAATCGTGGAAAGCAGCTGACTCCACATTATTCAGCACCTCCTTCGGCGCTCGCCGCAACTTTTGCAAGGTCGGCGCGGGTGTTCTTGACCACGATCTTCTGCCTGTAGCCGCTGAGGAACTGCTCCGCGGCGAAGAAGAGGAAGATCGCCGCCTGAATGATATCGATCATCTCGCTCGGCACGTCGCAATACGTCGCCATCAGCTGGCAGCCCTTGTTGAGGTAGGCGATGAAGAACGCGGCAAGCGGCACGAGCAGCGGATTGTTTTTCGCAAGAATCGCAATCGTCACGCCCGTCCAGCCGTAGCCCGGCAGCTCCTTCCAGAGGAAGGTGGAATAGCGGCCCAGTACCTCGACGCTGCCGCCGATGCCGGAGAGCACGCCGCCGATCACCTGGGAGAGCACGATCGTACCGCCGACCTTCATGCCGGAATATTTCGAAAACGATTCGTTGATGCCGATCATGCGGATGGCATAGCCCCAGCGCGTGCGGTACATGAACAGCGCGATAATCACCACGAATACCAGCGCCGCCACGAACCCCCAGCTGAGCTTGCTGCCGCCCGGCACGAGGGAGCCGATCTTTGCGGTATCCGCAAAGGGGTATGTCTGCGTCGAACCTTTGCTGCGGTCGGCAAACACAAAGTTGAGATAATGCAGCACGACGTACATGCAAACATAGTTGAGCATGAGGCTTGTGACCATCTCGCTTGCCCCCAGCTTGACCTTTAACAGCGCGGGGACAAGCATGATGATGCCGCCCAGCACCGCCGCGATCAACACGCATACAACCGCGTGGAGGCCGGAGTTCATCGTGAGGTAGATGCCTGCAAGCGCCGCAACAAACCCGCCCGTGAGCACAACGCCCTCGCCAGCGAGGTTGAACTGGTTGCTCGAGAACATCACGCATACCGCAAGGCCCGTGAAGATCGTCGGGATCATTGCAGCGAGGATCGTATAGAATCCCTGCGTGTTAAAGCTCGCGATTCCGCCCTTGATGGAGACCAGGGGTCCGATCAGCAAATACCGCAGCGCGGTAAACGGCTCGTCCGAGCTCAGGAAGATAAAGATCGTCCCGACGCCAAGCGCAAGCAGAATCGCCGCAGCTCCGCGCACCAGCTCGAAAGCAAACATTCGCCTATCTTTCATGACACACCCTCCCGATCTCCTCGTCGTTCTGCCGCTTGAGGCCAAGCATATATTCGCCCATCATCACGTCGTCCAGTTGGCTCGTGTCCTCGAAATACGCCGCGATCTTTCCACCGTAGAGTACGATCAGGCTGTCGGAAAGCTCCATGACCTCGTTGAGGTCGGCGGAGACCAGCAGGACCGCCGTACCTGCGCGGGAGAGATCGACCAACTTTTTGCGGATGAATTCGGTGGCGCCCACGTCGATGCCGCGCGTGGGCTGGTCGGCGATGATCAGCGTCGGGTCGCTCGAAAACTCCCTTGCGACGACGACCTTCTGGATGTTGCCGCCGGAGAGCATCTTCACCTTCTGCTTGCGGGATTTACAGAGAACCGTGTAATCCCGAATGAGCCTGTCGCTCTCGGCGTGGATCGCTTTCATATTGAAGAGCGGGCCGTTGTTGAAGCGTTTTTCGTTGAAGCGGTCGGAGATGATGTTCTCCTCAATCGTCGCCGCGTCCGCGATGCCATAGGTCATGCGGTCCTCCGGCACGAGGGAGACGCCCATCGCACGAATGCGCGCCTGGGAGGCGTTGATCACATCCGTGCCGTTGACGCTGGCCGTACCCGCGTCCGGCTCGTTGAGGTCGAAGAGCATATCCACGAGCTCGCGCTGTCCGTTGCCTTCAACGCCCGCGACGCCGAGGATCTCGCCTTTTCTCACGTCGAACGAGACGCCGTCGAGCATCTTCTTGTTCCATTCGTTGGTGTAGTGCAGGTCCCGCACCTTGAGCACCACGTCGGTGGGCTGCGCCGTATCCTTCTGCACGTCCAGAATGACATCTCTGCCGACCATGAGGCGGGAGATCTCCTGCTCGGTGATCGAGGCGGTCTCGTAGACGCCCATCGACTTTCCGCCGCGCATGATGGTCAGACGATCCGTGATCTGCTTGATCTCGTTGAGCTTGTGGGAGATGAAGATGATGGTATAGCCCTGCTCCTTGAGGTGCACCAGTTCGCGGAAGAGTTCCGTCGTCTCCTGTGTGGTCAGCACCGCAGTCGGCTCGTCAAGGATCAGGATCTTCGCACCGCGGATGAGCGCCTTTAGTATCTCCACCTTTTGCTTCATGCCGACGGGGATATCCGCAACCTTCGCATCGGGATTGACCGCGAGATTGAACCGCTCGGAATACTCGCGCGTCAGTTCTGTCGCTTTCTTGAAGTCGATAAACAGTCCGCTCTTTTTCGGCACCATGCCGAGCACGATGTTCTCCGCGACGGTAAGGCTTGGAACCAGCATGAAATGCTGGTGCACCATGCCGATGCCGTGCGCGATGGCGGCGGTCGGGGAAGCAAACGAGACCTTTTCGCCGTTTACGATGATCTCGCCTTCCGTCGGTTGCTCCAGGCCAAAGAGCATCTTCATCAGCGTGCTCTTGCCCGCTCCGTTTTCGCCCATCAGCGCATGGATTTCTCCCCGGCGGACGGAGAAATCGACCCCCTGATTTGCGGCGATTCCGTTGGGATACACCTTGGTGATGCCCCGCATCTGGACAACGAGTTCGTTTGGGTTATGTTCCATAAAGCTGCCCCTTTGCATGGAATGTGTATGATCGGCCGCACATGCGGCGGATATTCGAAGCGCATGATCGTGTGTCTGAAATCATAGAATAAGGGTGGATCTGTATGATAGATATCTTAATATAAATGGCACGTGAATTCAATCTTTCGCGCGCCGCTTAGCCGTGCGCTGCGGAAAAAGATCGCTTGATCGGAACAAACCGGGGAAGAGCTTATCGCCCTCCCCCGGTGTTGTATAAGCTAAGCTTACTGTATTGTGTGTGTTTCGGATGTTACGGCTGCATGGAGTCGCGCAGCGCGACGACGGCGTTGGTGTCATCGCCGATGGCGGACGGAACCACGATGGTGCCGTCTTTGATCGAGGCTTCGGCTGCGAGGACTTTGTCCTGCACGGTCTTCGGCGCAACATTCGCGAAGTTCTTGTCGGTCACGATGCCGACGCCGCCTTCGGTGAGGCCGAGGTTGACGAGCTGACCCCAATAGGTGCGGCCCGCATCCCACTCATCAAAGATCCAGATGAGGGACGCGCCGATGTTCTTGAGGCCGGAGGAGAGCGTGATGGCCGCGAGTTCCGGCGAGAAGGTCAGCTCCTGGTCGGAGTCGACGCCGATGAACCAGGCTTTGCCGGTTTCGAGAGCGGCTTCCGCTGCGCCGTTGCCAGAGAGGCCCGCAACGCCCCAGATGATGTCCGCTTTGTTGTCGTTGATCATGGACAGCGCCATTTCCTTGGCGGTCGCGGTATCAACGAAACTGTTGACATAGCGGGTGTCGACCTTGACTTCCGGATCGGTCGCTTTCGCGCCCTCGAGGAAGCCGATGAGGAAGTCGTTGATGACGGGGAAATCGCCGCCGCCGACGAAGCCGACGACCTTCTCCGCGTTGATGTTCTTAACGGAGGTTTCCGTGGTCATTGCCGCAGCATAGACGCCGATGAGGTAACCCATGTCGTTCTGCTTGTAGCTGATGTTGACGACGTTGGCGTTTTCGCCGACATAGGAGGTGTCGTCATAGATGAGGAACTTCTGATCCGGATACGCAGTTGCGACTTCCTTGAGGTAGTCAGGCATCTGGTACGTACCGCAGACGATCAGATCGTAATCGCCGGATTCCGCAACTTCATAGAGGGTCTCCAGCCACTTCGGCTGATCTTCGTCCGTGCCACCCATTTCGATGGTCTTGTAGGTGATACGTCCGGCGTCCTGAAGGGCTTTCAGGCCGGTCTCAGCAGAGTCGAAGAAGGATTTGTCACCGAGGTTGCCGTTGACGAGGCTGACGACGTTGTAAACTTTCGCCTCGACAGCTTCTTCCGTTGCTGGTTCAGCTGCTTCTGTAGCGGGCGCTTCGGCTGTTGCTTCTTCAGCGGGCGCTGCAGGCGCGGGCGCGGGCGCCGGTTGGCAAGCAACGGCACCAAGGACAACCAGCAAGGTCAGCAGGATTGCTACCAGTTTCTTCATTTTGATTTTCCTCTCTTCTTTTTGTTGATAGATTTGTCCGGATAGACGCATATACAGATAGGACGTGAATCGGCAAATCCACATTGTCAGTTTAAATGGAATCCAACGAAAAGTCAACATGGCTCATTTTCTTTCATGTAAGGAAGCCGCGGAAGTTTTCGCCGTTTCTCTGTTGGAATCCTGCATTTTTCTATACCCACAGTAAAAAATAATATACTCTTTTCTTCGCATAAAACCCTGTGTCTGGATGCACGAAACTGCAATCATTGCTGGTGTTTCCGGCTGTGTTGTTGACGGCGAACGCCGCCCGGGCTGAAATCCGGACGGCGTTCGTTTTTGAAGGTTGAGCCACAGTAAAATGCTTTTTTGAATTTTACTAAATTCTCTGTGGCGTTGTGTTGTCTATTCCTGTTCCTTCGAAAGGCTGCCCTTCTTCGGGCGGATCCTTGCATAGGCAAAGAGCAAAAGCGAGCCGATCACGCCGCAGGCGATGGCGTTCCAGAGGCAGGCGATCGCGCCCTGCGTGAAGACGAGATTGGCGGGTTCCGCATAGATCACGATGTCGAGCACGGGAGCCACAACGATCCAGGCGAAGACGTTTGCGATGATCTGATAGATGTTGAAGCGGAGCACGTCTTTCCAGTTAAATTCGCCTTCATCCGCACGGATCTTCGTGTGCACGAGGCCGACGAGGAACATCGAGACGCCGCTGGCGATGACCCAGCTCCACCACGGAGAGCCGTATTGCAGCGCATCCGAGATCGCGTGTCCGATGAACGCGATAAGACCGCCGGCGATGGGCCCAAACAGCGCGGCAAAGAACGCGCCGAGGCCATAGGCCGTCTGAATCGATGTTTCGGGAATACCGGTCGGCACCTTCACATACATGAACAGCAACGCAAACAGCGCCGCGCCAAGGCCGGTTGCAACGATGGTTTTGGTCGAGACATGGAACATTTTCTTCATCTGACAATACCTCCCTTATTCTGTTTCTTTGGATGGACAGCGAATGGAACAGCTCTCTCATAAAAGAAATTGTATGAGTTCTGTTTCATATTAGGCATATCGTATACGATTTGTCAAGCCAACCCGACCCGATCAAATGCGCATCGATCCGTTGGATGCGCGTTACGCCTTTGTAAAGCGCACGCGCCAATCCGCCCCGAACCCAAGGGCGTATTTGCCTTCAAAACTGCCGCAGCTCACCGCAAGCGCGAGCTTCATCATCTCGTTATTATAGATGATGGGTTCGCCCGCTTTGGCAAAGCCGAAGCTCTGATGGAACAGTACGTTTTGATCAAACACGGTCTTTCCGCCGTTTGCCACGCGCACGCGCACCATATCCCCGTAGGCAAATCCGTTCTCGAAGAACAGCCGCGTGGGGATGTTGGTCCATAGATTGCCAAAGTTCGGATCATCGATCTCAAAGATGCCCGAAACGTCCCCCGGTGCTGCCGCGGGTTCGTGGATTTCGTGGCGCACGATCTCGCTCAGGGGATAAGCGGGGCCGACGCCTTCATAGTCGATAATGCCGCTGGCGAGCCGCGCAGCCGTATAGCCGAACAGATCGCGTCCATGGAAAATTGCAACGCCTTCCGTGTCCTTGCCGCGCAGGCGGTTGACGGATTCGTCGATCTCGCGCACCTCCAGAACACCCATCTCGCGGTCGATGTGCGTCAGCGCGCCGTTATCCGGCGTCACCACATAGTAACCGCCCGCGATTTTGGCGACGCAGGCTTTCCGCGCGGTGCCCACGCCGGGGTCGACCACGGAGACGTAGATCGTTCCCTCCGGCCAGAAGCGGAGGCTCTGATAGAGGCGATAGCTCGCGCTCCAGGTGTCAAACTGCGGCAGCTCGTGTGTACCGTCAAAGATCTCCAGCGTGCGGTCGACGGATTTTACCACGCCGTACATGGAGCTGACCGCGCCTTCTTTATAGGTAAAGTCTGTTTGGAAGACCAGGATTGGTTTCATCATATTCTCCTTTTTTTTGCGTTGCCGCCAACATTTATGAAAACGGGTTCCAGAACTTGCTGTGATTGATGAACACGCTCAACGCGACCGTCCCCAGAAACAGCAGAAGCGAAAGGCCGAGCGCGATCGCGTCGTTCCGTTTCATCGGCTTTGCCGCATACCACGTGCGCTTTTTCTCCTTGCCAAACCCCCGCAGATCCATGGTGTTGGAGATGGTCTCGATCCGCTCCAGCGTGGAGAAAATCAATGGGATTGTAATGTTGAGTATGTTCTTGATGCGCTTGCCGAGCTTCTCTTTTTTGGAAAGATCCAGCCCTCTGCTCTGCTGCGCGGCCGCGATATCCTGATAGTCCCGAATCAGATCCGGAAAATAACGCAGCGTCAGCGAGAACGCAAACGCGGCTTTATAGCTCACGCCCGCGCGGTTGATGCTCGCCGCGAGCTCGCTGGGATTCGTCGAAAGAAAGAAGATGATCCCCAGCGGCACGACGGAGGCGTATTTCAGCGTCTTGGTCACCTGATACAGCATCTGCTCGCTCGTGACCACATACCGCCCGAAGATCCGGAACAGCACATGCTCCGTGCCGTAGATCTGTGTCCCATAGGTCGGGCTGAACGCAAAGGTCAGGATAAAGTTGAACACGAGAAACACCAGAACATACAGAAGCATCAGTTTGATCTGACGAAACTGGATTTCGGACATCTTCAAAAACACCAGCGAGAGCGCCATGATCACGGCGATCGCGCGGATATCGTATGAAAACATCACAGCGGCGGTAAGCAGCAGAAAGCACAGGAGCTTTGTCACGCCGGAAAGGTCGTAGATGACATTGTGCCGCTCGACATAGTCAAAGAGTTTCGCTTTCATCGCGCCGTGCTCCTCTCATAGTCGATAAAGTGCTGCACAAACGCCTCGTAGTTCGTGATGCCCGCGCGCTTGGCAAGCTCATAGAGCGAGGTGACTTTCAGGCTTGCCTTGCTCGCGATCTCCTCGCTGGTCAGTGCGCGCACGGCGGTGCCGTCGTGCAGAATTTCACCCGCGTGGAGCACGAGCGCATGCGGCGTGTATTCCAGCATCAGGTGCATGTCGTGCGTGATGAGCAATATCGTCGTTCCGCTCTCGTTGAGCGAGCGGAGAAACTCCATGATCTCCGTATAGTGCCGGTAGTCCTGCCCTGCCGTCGGTTCGTCGAGTATGATCAGCTCCGGCTCCAGCACGAGTACACTCGCGATGGTCACGCGCTTTTTCTGCCCGAAGGAGAGCGCGGAGATCGGCCATTTTCGAAACGGCGAAAGCCCGCAGATCCTGAGCGCCTTCTCCACGCGCGGCCTGATCTCCTCGTCGCTCAGCCCGCGGAGTTTGAGCCCGAGCGCAACCTCGTCGTAGATCATCGACTTGCAGATCATCTGGTTCGGGTTCTGCATCACATAGCCGATCTTGCCGCTGCGCTCGTGAATCGTCCAGGCGTCCATCGGCTCCCCGCGAAAGCGGAGGCTGCCGTCCGGGTCTTTGCAGATGCCGGTGATCACCTTGGCAAGCGTGCTCTTGCCCGCGCCGTTGGTGCCAACCAGGCTGACCATCTCGCCTGCTTCTATAGAGAAGTTCAGCTTTTTCAGGATCGGCCTCTGCTCCACATACCGATAGCTCAGGTCTTTTGCGGAAAGGATCGCAGCTTTCTGCGGACGTTTCTCCCGCTCCGGCTGCGCCGCGTCCCATGCCGTGATCGCGTGCTTGACCGCGTCGACATCCAGCGTGTCGATGCGCCCCGCGCGGAGCTCTTCCGTCACGGGCACGCCGGCGTATTTGAGCGCGGTGACATAGAGCGGTTCGCGGATGCCGAGATGTTTCAGGATGTCCGCGGCCATCAGCGCATCCGGCGAAAGGTCGGCAACAATCCTGCCTTCGGACATGACGATCACGCGATCCACCCGGCGGTGAAGCACATCCTCCAGCCGGTGTTCGATGATCACCACGGTCTTGCGATAGTCCTGATAGATTCGGTCGATCAGTTCGATCGCGGTCTTTCCTGTCGCGGGGTCGAGATTTGCCAGCGGCTCGTCGAAGAGCAGCGCCTCTACCTCGTGCACCATCACGCCCGCAAACGATACGCGCTGCTTCTGGCCGCCCGAGAGTTCAAACGGCGAGGCGCTCAAAAGCCCGTCCATGTTGACCATCGCCGCAGTTCTGCGGACGATATCGTGCATTTCGCCCTGCTTGACGCACTCGTTTTCCAGCGCGAAGGCGATATCCTCGCCAACCGAAAGGCCAATGAACTGTCCGTCCGGATCCTGCAAAACGGTCCCGACGTGCTGGCTCAGCGCGAATATGCTCGATTCCTTTGTCTCGATGCCACAGACCTTGAGGCTGCCCTTGATTTCTCCGGGATAGGAAAACGGGATCAGCCCGTTGATGCAGTTGCCAAGCGTGCTCTTTCCGCTGCCGGAGGGGCCGACGATGAGCACCTTTTCCCCCTCGTAGATCGTCAGGTTGATATCGTGCAGCGTCGGCTCCGCCTGCGAAAAATACTGAAACGAGAAATCGCGAAATTCGACGACCGGCTTCCGGCTATTCTCCACGCAGCAGCTCCTTTCCCGCGGACTTCTGCACCGCGATGGTCCAGGGTGCGCCGGTGCCGACATTGTAGGCGCGCGCAAAGTCGCCTTGATTGATCGCGACCGCCATTCGATCGAGGCTGTTGACATAGAGGAGCGGTTCGCCCACAAACGCGTCCGCAAACGAACGGGCATAGATCAGGGAGTTTCGGTAGACCAGCCGCGCGCCGTTCATGATCTTGATCTCGACGAAGTCCCCGTGCTTGACCCCGAGCTTGAGAAAGAGCTCGCGCGGGATGCTCGTCCAGAGGCTGCCAAAGCGCACATCCAGCACGTCGATATCCCCGCGGATCCATGCGCCATCCAGCACAGGCTCGTCCATCGGCAGCTCGACCACGCTTGCGGGGTCTACCTCCGGCCCGACGCCCGCAAAATCGATCACACCGGAGGCGAGCCGCGCTCCGGTATAGGCGTAGATATCACGCCCATGGAAGGTGTAGCTCTCGCCCGAGCCGGGCAGACGGTTGACCCGCTCATCGATCTCGCGCGCGGCGACGATGCCGCTGATGTGCTTGACATGCGTAAGCGTGCCGTTGTCCGGCGTAATGATGTATTGCCCCGCGCGCGTCTCCGCCGCAATGCTCCGGCGCGTAGAGCCGACGCCCGGATCGACCACGGAGACGAACACCGTGCCCTTCGGCCAGTAGCCGACCGTCTGAATCAGGCGATAGCTCGCCTCCCAGGCGTTGTATTGCGGGATCTCGTGCGTGAGGCTGGAGATGTTGAGCTGCTCGCAGACGGAATACGCGACGCCGTACATGGCGCTGACCGCGCCGTCCGCAAGGCCGAAGTCGGACATGATGACGAGGGGTTTCATGGTTGTCCTCCCTGTTCTGATGGATTTTTTTAAAAGTCGCCGCGCGGCATTTCTGCCCGCGGTTGCGTTTGTTTGTTTTCGCCGTGCTAAATGCGCACCGTATAGCTGATCTTATAGTATTCCGGACGCATGTAGTGCTTGCATCGGGCAAGCGGCGTGCCGTCCGCGCCATACAGAATGCACTCCAGCAGATGGACGGGTGTGCCTTCCTCCACGTGCAGATATTCGGTCTCCGTCTCGTTGACAAAGATGAGCTTGAAGGAGATCGTCTGATCGCTCGCCGCGGCATAGAGCGCTTCGTTCAAAAAGCGGTTCATCGCATCCGCAGAGGAGACATCCACCTGCATCTGCGAGAGCAGCTTGACAGGGACCTGGACAAAGGAATACCCGATGATCGTGTCCTCGCTCTGGTACGCAAGATAGCTCGCCAGCAGAATATCGCTCTTGCCAAGCGCGAGTTTTGATTGCGCGATATCCGTCGGCGGGGTGAAATTATAGGAGATCTCGGTCTTGTCGATGGCGACGACAGGGAACGCGGTCAAGGGGTTTGAGGAGGCAGCGTTCTTCGGCGGCTCCTTTTTTTCCACGACCAGGGTGCCTTTGCCGCGCGCGCGTACCAAAAGACCATCCTCGCAGAGGATGGCCATAGCCTGCCGCAGGGTGTTGCGGCTGACGTTGTATTTTTGTGCAAGCGCGATCTCGCCGGGCAGGCATTCGCCCTGCGGATAGACCCCGTTGACGATGTCCGAAAACAGGGAGTTGTAGATTTCAACATAGGCCGGTACACTCGTCGGTTGCAAATGAATGTTCATACCCTGCGCCTTTCGTGTTGTCAACGCAATTGTATGACATGTTCAACATTTCGTCAAGAAGAAAATCCGCGGCTTTTTACCACTTTTGATTGCATTTTTATTTCGTTTTCTGGAATATCGGCTTTCTTCCTGAAATGTTCACCAATTGAATCGGACATATCCTTCCGTATGCGCCAGCGGTGAAAAGCCCTCATAGAAACCATATGGAACGGCCCTCCCCTCACCGCAAAAGAACGCCGGCCGGATCCAAGCCGGACGGCGTCTGATTTTGCAGTATGACCTGTGAGAAATCCGTTTTTACCCGATCATGCCGCCTGCGGCACCCCCGCTTTCCTGGCGTTAATCATTCGGAAGCTGCGCGCGTTCGGCGCATCCTGTGCGATCGTTTGGCACGGCCGCGTCGCTAAAGTCTCAACCGTGATCGTACAGTTCTCCCGGCACAAAGCCCGTTTCCGAGCAGTTGAGCAGTTCCCACACCGTGACGAGCTGGTAGCCTTTCTCCAGCAGCTGCGGTATGATGATCTCCACCGCGTCGACCATCAGCGGTTTCGTATCGTGCAGCAGGATGATATCCCCGTTCTGAAGTTCTTTGCCGTCCACAATCTGTTTCTGCACATTCTGGGCGATCTTTTTCGGATCGACTTCATGCACGTTTCCGCTCTGCGTCCAGAAAACCAGCGCCATATCGTTGTCCCGCGCAACGCGGATGATATCCCAGCTGTTATGTCCGGCCGGCGGACGCAGGCTGTGCGGGTGATACCCCGTGATTTCAAATATCTTGTCGTTCGTTTCCTGGACCGAGCGGCGCACCGCAACATAGTTTCGCCTCTGCAAATCCTCGTGCGACCAGGAGTGGTTCCCAATCTCACAACCGAGCGCGACCGCACGCTGCGCGATTGCCCAGCTCTCGGGCGAATCAAACCGCCAGCCGCAGACAAAAAATGTCGCGCGCACATGATATTGTTCCAAAATATCGAGGATCTTATCCGTAATGCCCGGTTTCGGGCCGTCGTCAAACGTCAGCGCGACCATGGGTTTGTCGGGGTCGATATACATCTGCCGAATCCGAAGCTCGATTTCCTCCGGCTGCAGCTGCGGCTGGTCGCGCTGGATCAGTTGAAAAAGCTGCTCGTTGCGCTCGGTATACCAGGGCGCATCGATACCCGGAACCGGCGTTTCCGCGGGCGCAGGCGCTTGCGCCGAAGTCGGCGCGGGGGTGATGGGCGGCAATTGCACGGCGGCAGCAGGAGCTTGCTTCTCAGCGGCAAGCGTCGCCCGGTCGATCAAACGCATCTGCCGGGTATGGAGCGCCAACGCGATCGCGCAGGTCAAAACGACCAATGATACCGCAAAAAAAAAGCGCAAAGACTCACGCTTCATAATCTTACCCCCGCCGCATAAATCCTATGTAGTATACCATGCGGGCCGCGCAGCGCAAAGATTTTTCATTGCGCACGTTCTTCTTGACTTTTCGCGCGGGTATCATTAAGGTTATCTTTGTTCCGCACTATAATTTTCTCCGCGCGGAATGGGTTTTACACCTCCCCCACGTACCCGCATATAGATTTGAAAGAGCATAAGCTCTAAAAGGAGATAACCCCCTATGAAACGTCTGCTGTCCGTCTTAACAGCGATTGTCGTCCTGTTCTCGTTCGCCGCGTGCGCATCCCCCGCCGAACCGGCGGCGACGCCGCTGCCCAGCGCCACGCCGGAAGCGACCCTCGCGCCAACGCCGGAACCGACGCCGGAACCCACGCCCGCGCCCACGCCGGATCCCGTCTTCACGGAAACGGCGCTGGATCAAACGCTCTTTTCCAAAGAAAAGATCGTCATCCGTGTCGTTGCCATCCGTTTCAGCGCAAATTATATGGCCTATATCGATCTGTCCATCGAGAACGCTTCGGCTGCCGCGATCTCGCTCCAGCTCGGCAGCATCTGCCTAAACGATTGGCAGGTCGATGGAACGCTGGAGAACGCGGAGCAGATCGCACCCGGCGAAACGCGAGCGGCGAGCGCCGTGGTCAATTTTCTGGACGATCCGAACGCGGCGTATCGAAACATCGCTTCTCTTTCCGGCGCGTCGCTCAGCCTCAGCGTGCAGAATGACGCAACAGGCGAAGCGATCATGAAACAGCGGAACTTCTCGTTCTCCATCCCGGATGCGCCAGCCGCAAGCGATCCTTCCGAAGGCGCGACCCTGGTCTATGAGGACAACAGCCTCGCGGTCTACCTGCAGGGCATCGACGGCACGCTCCAGCACACGCGTGCGCTTCTCTATAAGAAGCCCGGCGCAAAGTGGATGAGCGTAACGATAGACCCCGTCTACGCGGGATACACCAACATTCTCAACCGCAGCTATACGGTGGAAGAGGGAAAATACCGCCTCCTCTCCCTGGACGGGACGGAGGTCATGACGCGGCAAAACATCACAGCGCTTCACCAGTTGGATCTCTATCTCTCCCTCAACCTCTTTGACGGCAGGCTCAACCGCCCCGTGGTCGCCTCAATCATCGACCCGAACGTTGCAGAAACCGTAATGAGCGCGCCGGACGCGGGACCTGTCGTCTACCAGAGCGAACTTGCCTATTGTATCCTGCGCAGTATGGGCGTGACGGAGTTTGACGGCCACGAGGCCATCCTGCTGGACTTTGAAAACGTCACGCAAAACTATATCAAGACGCTCGATATCACAGCGTATCCCTCCAACCCAAACATCATCGTCGACGGCACGTCCTATCCCCTGATGACGTACTGCACGAACGCCTACCCGACCACGCATGGCTACCTGCTGCTCTGGCCGGAAGGCGCGCCGGAAGGCACGCTGGCAAACGCAAGCAGCGTCACCGTCTGTCTCAAGGTCTCCCGCATCAACGGCGGGCATCTGGATCCCATCGTCGACACGGGCGACTTCACAATCGATCTTGTGAAATAATCGCAAAACACAGCGCAGCAGCGGGGCAGACTGTCCCGCTGCTTTTTCGTGCGCCAAACCGTGACCATCCGGCACAAATCCGCGCATAACAAACGCTTCGCTGCCATAATGTTGCCCAAATGATCCATCAATTCTTCAAACGCTTACTATTGAAAGTTCAAATTAATTTTCTATACTGATGTCACAACAGAAAAAAACGGTTCCAAGCGATTGATTCGATTGAGATCCGCAGCAGATATGGAAACATGGGCAAGGTCAATCCGCTTTTTTCTGCACAACACCATCCGGAAGGAGCAAACGATTTTTATGGATCAAAACAATGATTGGTACGAACGCTATTCTTCCCCTGCTCCGCAGGAAGGCGGCGCGCGGGCGCCGCGGCGGAGCGAAAGACGCGGGGTGCGCTTCTCAACGCTGATCGTATTTACGCTGGTTGCGGTGCTGTTCGGCGGCGCACTCGGCGGCCTGTATACGCGGCAATATGTGGATCAGCAGCTCTCCGCGCTCAACGCGCAGCCAGCGGCGAGCCTCGCCCTGAACGAATCGAAGGAGGCGGCGAGCGCGGGCCTGACCAGCGCCTCGACAAACGGCTTTGCCAATACATTCAGCCGCGCGCAGATCATCGAACTCACCGCGCCCTCCGTCGTCGGCATCGACACCTACTATACCGCAAGCGGCTTTGGCCTCCCCTTCTCCGGCAATAACGACGGCGCAAGCAACAGCCAGCAGGTGCAGGCGGGCAGCGGCAGCGGCATCATCCTCACGAGCGACGGCTATATCGTCACCTGTAAGCATGTGGTCGACGGCGCGGAGACCATCAAGGTCATCCTCAACGACGACACGGAGCACGAAGCCAAGCTGATCGGCTCCGACTCCCGCAGCGACCTTGCCGTGCTCAAGATCGAAACGACCGGACTTACCCCCGCGACGCTGGGCGATTCCGACATGCTCACCGTGGGCGAGGACGTCATCGCCATCGGCAATCCCTTAGGCGAACTGCGCGGCACCGCAACCAGCGGCATCATCAGCGCGCTGAGCCGCGAAGTCACGGTAGAAAACACCGATATGACGCTGATTCAAACCGATGCCGCCATCAGCCCGGGCAACTCCGGCGGCGGACTCTTCAATGCGAGCGGCTCGCTCATCGGCATCGTCAACGCAAAAGCCAGCAGCGGAAATTCCGAAGGCCTCGGCTTTGCGATCCCCGTCAGCAGCGTCAAGACCATCATCTCGGACCTGATCGATCACGGCTACGTGCTCGGCAGGGCATACCTCGGGGTCTATACGCAGGACGTGACCTTATCTTCCGACACGAACAGCGGCGGCTTCTTCGGCAGCTTCTTTGGCGGCGGAACCACCTGCGTGCAGATTGCGCAGATCGTCTCCGGCAGCGCGGCGGAAACAGCCGGGCTTAAGGCGGGAGATCTGATCCTCAAAGTGGACGATACCGCGATCACCTCCAACGCCGTGCTCTCAAGCGTGATCAGCGCCTTCAACGCGGGCGACACCGCTCAGCTGACCATTCAGCGGGACGGCAAGGAGCAGAGCGTCAGCGTCACCTTCGGCGAATACAAGCCTGCGGAGCAGTAACACTCCCCCCGCACTCCTCGCCGGATTCAGCGGTCCTCTCGCCCGTACCCATTCGGGCGATGACATAGCGCCGCCGGGCCCCCTCCCCGCGGCGACCCCCGAGACACCATGCGCGCAGACCGTCCAT
>CAYPEV010000008.1:0-6733 GCA_964409605.1 uncultured Christensenella sp.
GCGTATTCGGGTTCGGCGAAAAAGGCGCAAAAGGCTGGCAGCTGCGCTTTCTGGAACGCGGGGAATCCGTGGCTGAGGTCACGCTGCTGCCCACGATTACGGCGTTTGCGGATCTGCTCGCTTCGGACGACCGCTTCCTCTACGGCAGGCGCAAGCCGCGACAGATTCCGCTCTGGCAGCTCAAGCCCGAAGGAGCCGAATTTTGCGAGAATGTGGTTTCGCTCTGGGGACGGCTCCTGCGGCAGGAGGAGTAGCGCGTAGGAATGCGCACACGTCCGGATTCCGTTAATTGTGCGAATTTAATGCATCTTCGATTCGATCCGCCTTGCAAGCGGATCTTTTCAAAAGATAGGCCCCTCAAGATCGATTCTTATGGAATGATGCAATCGTCAGCTCTCTCGCAGGAATGGCGCCCACTCGTAATGCGGGTCTGACTGCCGTGCGCTGCAAACAAAAATCCGTTCAATATAGTCCTGCTTGCGCGCTTCGACCGCGTCTTTGCATCCGGGCAAGCCATAGCGCCGTACGAGCGCCGTAAGTTCATAGAGCGGGAAACCGAGCGCGTGACCGGGCGTATGCACGACGGCGCAAGCCTGACCGACTGCATGACACAGCGCAACGTCCTCCGCCGATTGGACTTCTTTTGCCACCGCGTGCGCCTGCAAAATCGCGTGCTGCGCAAGCGGCATTTTCACTTTGCCCGCCGCCCAATCTCTGGATATCGACAAAGCGGCCTCAAGACGCGTTTCCATTGGATAGCGTCCTTGCAACAGCTGCACGGTTTCCTCGGCGAAGTCAAACGCCCAGAGGACAAGCGTCCTGTGCGTTTGTGCCTGAATCAGCGTGTATAGATCCGCGAGAAACGGACTGTCCTTTACAAAGAGCACCTGGTTTTTGCGGCATAGCCGCTGCTGCACATCATAGAGCCAGTCCATGTTCTTCTCCTTTATTCTGCCGGATTTGAAAAACGGAAAAAGTGGATTCTGCAAGCGAAATACCAAAGAGGAAGATACAAGCATGTACCTTCCTCTTTGGTGCCGGTGGTCGGACTCGAACCGACACGGTATCGCTACCAACGGATTTTGAGTCCGTCACGTCTGCCAATTCCATCACACCGGCTCAGAGAGATATTTTAGCATACGCATGGTTGCATTGCAAGCGCGGACAATCGGTTTTTTCCGTCTGCGCCGCGCCGCTCTGCTGTGTGGTTTTCGCGTCGGCTCAGGCGCGCCTGCTCCCCCTCGCGGCGGCGATTGAATCCCGTGCGATAAGATGATATACTCATCAAGACATCAAACCGATCGCTTCGTTATGATATATCTCTGGACAGAACCATATCCAAAGGAGACTTCGCCATGAAAAAGCTGTTTTCGGAGTTTAAAACGTTTATCGCCAAAGGCAGCGTGATCGATCTCGCCGTCGGCGTAATCATCGGCGCGGCATTCAAGACCATCGTCGATTCTCTGGTGAACGATATCATCTCGCCTCTCATCGGGCTTGTTGCGGACACAAACTTTACCGACCTCGTCTGGCAGATCGGCGGGGTGACGATCCATTACGGCGCGTTCATCACCGCAATCATCAATTTCCTGCTCATGGCAATCGTGCTCTTCCTGCTCGTCAAAGCCATCAGCAGCGCGCGGGACCTCGGCGGCAAGCTCCGAAAAGGAGATGCCACCGCAGAGCCAGCGCCGACAGAGAAGACATGTCCCTATTGCAAGAGTACCATCGCAATCGACGCAACCCGCTGCCCACACTGCACCTCGGAGGTAGAATAAATTGGAAACAAACAAACCGCGCAACACGCAGACGGAACAGAACTTACCCGACCAGGAGCAAAAGCCCGAGGCGATGCCGCCGGAAGAACTTGACGACCTGCAAACAAAGGTCCGCAACTATTCCGAACAGCAGTGGGCGCTGATTCAGCGCATCTGCGGAGCCGTGCTTGGCTTACTGTGCGGCTATCTGCTGACGTATTTCGGAAACTATGAATCCATCGGCATGTATGGCACCATCGCGGCGGTGCTGATCGCCCTGTTTGTGCCCGGCATGATCGAAAAACGCATCAAACGCACTGTGCAAAAAGGGCGTATTGCGCTGATGATCGGCCTTGGCGTATGGCTGCTTGCTTATTTGGGGATCATGCTGATTCAGGGCGTGCCGCTGACGGGAACGGGCGCCTGAGAAGGCGGAGGGACGCATGAAGGATCAAATGCAGGATAAGACAAACGGCGCATGCGCCGACAACAGCCGGACAAAACCGCTCGTGAGTATCGTCTGCCCCTGTTACAACGAAGAGGCGATGCTGCCGCTTTATTATGAAACGATGGAGCGCATCGTGTTTTCGCAGCGGACGGACATTGCGTTTGAGCTGATTTTGATCAACGACGGCTCCAAGGATCAGACGCTTCCCGTCATCCGCGCGTTGGCAGAGGCGGATCCGCGCGTCAAGTATATCTCCTTTTCGCGCAACTTCGGCAAGGAAGCAGCCATGTACGCGGGGCTGAAGCACGCCAAAGGCGATTTTGTCTGCGTGATGGACTGCGATCTGCAGGATCCGCCGGAATTGATCGCCCGGATGCTGGAGCGTTTACGCGAGGACGCGTGCGACTGCGTCGCCACCCGCAGGGTGACGCGCAAGGGCGAGCCGAAGATTCGAAGCGCGTTTGCGCGCGCGTTCTACAGGATCATCAACAAGATATCGGATACGGAGTTTGTCGACGGCGCGCGGGATTTTCGCATGATGCGCCGCTGCGTCGTGGACGCCGTGCTGGAGCTGGACGAATACCACCGCTTCTCCAAGGGAATCTTCATGTGGGTGGGGTTTGACACCGTCTGGCTGGAATATGAAAACGTCGAGCGCGCGGCGGGCGAGACCAAATGGTCGTTCTGGAAGCTTGCAAAATATGCGGTGGAAGGCATCGTCTCTTTCTCGACCGTACCGCTGCAGCTCGCGACCGCCGTTGGAAGCGTGGTCTCCGCGCTGGCGCTCATCTATATGGTCATTCGCGTGATCATCGCGATGATCTGGGGCAACCCCGTTGCGGGTTATCCTTCGCTGCTGGCGATCCTGCTCACACTGGGCGGGTTTATCCTGCTCGCACTCGGCATCATTGGCGAGTATGTCGCGCGCACCTATATGCAGGTCAAGCGCCGCCCGATCTATATTCAAAAAGAGAGCAATATCAAAGAGTGAACAAACGATTTCTTTTTGATCGTACTATCGTTCAAAATCAAATCAGATATGAAAAAAATGCGGGGCGCAGGCCCCGCATTTGCTCTCTCTTACTTCATTCGCCCGATTACGAGCCAGTAGATCACACGCTCGGAAATCTCCAAGCCAAGCTTTTCTTGCAGACGCCTGGACGCTTCATTATAGACCGCGACCTGACAAAACGCGGTGCGGCCCTGCGCGAGCAGGTGGTTGATCAAGTGTGCCTCCAGGCAATAGGCGAGCCCAAGCCTGCGATATTCCGGCAAAACCTCGAGCATGCCCATCGGTCGTTCCTCGTGCGTGCCCGCAAAGCCGACGATCTCGCCCTGCCAGAATACGCCGAACATATCCGCCTCAATCCGGCTGCGGATATAGTCCGCATCGTCGACCATATGGTAGTGCGCGTGCACAAAGTCGGCATACCGCGCGTCCAGTTTTCGGATCTCCGCGCCTGCGGGCAGGACATAGGGGATCGGCTCCTTGGAAGGATAGACCGCGTGGCGGCATTCCATGATGGTTCGGAACCCATATTCCCGCGTCAAAACATCGCGGGCGGCGGCGCTGCGCAGAACGACGATCGTCTCCCGCCCGGGAACCAGTCGATCGGTCAGGCAGCGCAGGAAGTCCGCCTCAAAGTCCGGCTCTGCGGAGAGAAAAAACAGGTCGTCATACGAAACCAGCGCGCCGCCGTCATTTGCCAGCAGCACGCGCGCGGACGGGATCATAAGGACTTCAAGCATGTCGATATTCGTCATGCGATCCCGCGTCAAATAGTCAAAAGCCTGTCGATTCATGAGGCGCAGTATAGCACAAAAACAACCGGATCGCAACGGGAAACGCGCGCGGGCGGCACTTGTTTTTGCCGCGTTCCAAATTGCGGGTCGCAGCCTGCCGCGTTTGACAGACCTACTGCCAAATGGTACACTACGGTGGTATCCTGCAATGGAGTATAGGGGAAAGTGTACCCTCTTTTTTCGGGAAAGGAACCGCGCGTATGGCGGATGTAACGGCGATTGTATTGACCCTCGATGAGGAACAGAATATCGGCGAATGCCTCAAGTCCGTCGCGGGGTTTTGCAGCCGCGTGATCGTGCTCGACAGCGGCAGCAAGGATCGCACCCGCGAAATTGCGCGGGAGTACGGGGCAGATGTGCTGGAGCACGCGTTTACGTATTATGCCGAGCAGTTCAACTGGGCGGTGGACAATGCGGACATCACAACCCGCTGGACGCTCCGGCTGGACGCGGACGAGCGCTTTACGCCGGCGGTCTGCGCGCGCTGCGAAGCGCTCATGCGGGAGCATGCCGAAGACGACGTCAACGGCATCGTCATGGAGAGCGACTTCTTCTTTCTCGGGCGGCAGATGAAGCATGGCGGAAGCAAGAAACGCAAGATCATGCTCTTCAAGACCGGAAAAGGCAGGATTGAGGACCGGAAGCGCGACGCGCACACGATTCTGCACGAAGGGCGCACGGTTGCGATTGCCGAGCGTTATCTGCACTATGATTTTAAGGATTTGACGAGCTATATTGCGCGCTACAACTGGTATGCGATTCGCGAACTGAGCGACTACATCGCCTTTGAGCAGGGCGCAAGCTATGCAGCCAACACCGATCCCAAGCTGATGCAGCACCGCAAGAAGAAATTCACACTCTATTACCGCGCGCCGATGTTCCTGCGCGCCTGGCTTTGGTTTATCTATAATTACTATTTCCGCCTCGGATTTCTGGACGGAAAAGAGGGTTATCTCTACCACTATTTTGAAAGCTATTGGTATCGTTTCCTGGTGGACGCGAAGATCTACGAATACCGAAAGACCGGGCGTGCGGAGAGCGAACTCCGCGCGCTGGGAAAGTGAGCGTGTCTGTGTCCGATCCGATTCGCGTGCTCATGGTGTTGACCGTGCGCTATGGCAAAAACGGCATTGCCAACTGTATGATGAACTATATTGAACGGCTGGATCCCGCGCGGGTGCGCTGCGACCTCGTCTGCCCGAACGAGCCGGACGAGCGGGCGCGTCAAATGGTGGAACAAACGGGCGGCAGCGTGTTTGTACTCCCCGGCCGGAACCGGCGTCCGTTTCGCTACATCCGCGCCCTGCGCAAAATTGTGCGGCAGCGCGCGATCGAGATTGTCCATGCGCACGGCAACAGCGCGACGCTCACAACCGAGCTTGCCGCGGCGCAGCTGGGCGGCGCACGCGTGCGTATGCCGCATTCGCACAACACCACCTGCAACATGAAGACCGCGGATCGGCTGCTTCGGCCGCTGTTCTATCAGCTGAGCACGCACAACGTCGCCTGCTCCGTCGCCGCGGGAGAGTGGCTGTTTCCGCAGCGAACATTTTCCGTGCTGAACAACGCGATCGATACGGGACGATTCCGCTTCTCGGAGCAGCTGCGTATGGACGCGCGCGAACAAATGGGGTATGGGACGAACGATTTCGTCTTTCTGCATATCGGCGCGTTCAACGAGCAAAAGAACCAGGCCTTCCTGCTGGAAGCGTTCGGAAAACTCTTATCCAAGAGGCCGGAGGCACGCCTGCTGCTCGTTGGAGACGGGGAGCGCAGGGCTTCCTGCGAGGCGCGCGCGGAGGCGCTCGGTATCCGAAAACAGGTGTCTTTTTTGGGCCTAAGGGACGATATCCCCGCGCTGCTTTCCGCGTCGGACGCGTTCGTGCTGCCGTCGCTGCACGAAGGCCTGCCGTTGACGCTGGTAGAGGCGCAGTGCGCGGGGCTTGTGTGCATCGTTTCCGACCGTATCACGCGCGAGGCCGCGCTGACGGAGCTTGTCGCGTTTGCGCCCATCGCGCGCGCGGAGGAATTCGCCGAGGCAATGGCGGCCGCGAAACGGGTGGATCGGCCGGAAGCGTCCGATCAGGCGATTGTGCGGGCCGCAGCAGCGGGATTCGATGTTGCGCAGAATGCGCAGACGTTGATGCGTCTGTATGAAAGAGCGGCGGGGAGAGCGGATTAACCGTATCTAGAGATAAGAAAAACATCGGGATTTGATTCGATTTTTGCAGGAAAGGGACTGGTTCGATGAAGAAACTCATGATCGTGACGCACAAGATGAGCGGCGGAGGCTGCGAGCGCGTGATTGCGCAGCTGCTGAACTGTTTTGCGCGGGACGGCATTGAGTGTAAGCTGGTCACCGAATGCGGCGTTCCGTCGTTTTACGACCTGCCGGAATCGGTGGAGCAGATCTACCTGACCTTTGACCAGACGCTGCCTGCCCGGAAGATCCCCAAGGCGTATCGGAAGCTGCGAAAGCTCGTCAAACAGGAGCGGCCGGATGTCGTGCTCGCCCTGCCTGAAAAGGTGAATGTTTGGGCGGTGCTGTATCTGCTGGGCAGCGGCGTACCCGTTGTGGTCAGCGAGCGGAACGACCCGCACCGGCACCCGGAGAGCAGGATCAAACGCATCCTGCGCTGCCTCGTCTATCCTTTTGCAAAGGGATTCATCTTCCAAACCAAAGAAGCTTCGCGCTATTTTTCGCGCAGCATCCAGGCGCGCGGCA
>CAYPEV010000008.1:6743-26303 GCA_964409605.1 uncultured Christensenella sp.
GTGCTCGATAACCCGCTGGACACGAGCCGCATCCCCGCGCGCTTTGCGGGCGAGCGCAAGCGCACCGTCGTCGCCGCGGGAAGGCTGCATGCGCAGAAAAATTTTGATTTGCTGATCCGTGCGTTCGCGCGCTTTTACAAAACGCACCATGCGTATTCGCTCGTGATCTACGGCGAAGGGCCGGAGAAGGAGCGCCTCACAAAGACGGCAAGCAGCCTCGGGATCGCGGGCGCGGTCGAGCTTGCGGGGCAGAGCAAGACGCTGCTCACGGATATCAACGACAGCGCTATGTTTGTGCTGAGTTCCGATTATGAAGGTATGCCGAATGTGCTCATCGAGGCGATGGCGTGCGGATTGAGCTGTATAGCGACAGATTGCCCCATCGGCGGCGTTCGCTCCCTGCTCACCAGCGGCGAAAACGGGCTATTGATTCCCGTCGGGGATGAAGACGCGCTTTACGAGGCGATGTGTAAGCTCGCGGACGATGAATCATATGCTGCGTGGCTTGGCCAGCGGGCGGCGGGAATTCGCAGCCGCCTGGATGAAACGCTGGTTGCACAAAAATGGAGGGAATATCTTGAGGATGTTTCGAAACGTTAAGGCCGATCAAGTTTTCGCATGGTTGGCGGATCTTTCTTTGTTCTTCTGCCTGTTTGCCGAAGCCTCGTATGCGCACACGCGTGTTTCTCAGATCAGCTTGCTTGTGTTCTTTTTCTGCACGATGATGCTGATGATTCAAAGGCGCCGTCTCCATTTGTCCTGGTGGATGATCTGCTCTGCGGCGTTCATCGCTTGGAGCGCAATCGTATCGTTCGGATGGGCAATTGATCAATCGGTGTCCCTTCAGATGGTTCAGACGCTGATCGTAACCTTCACCTATTGCTTCTTCCTGTATCAATACATCCTGCTGCGCGCGGATTTGAAGCGATATCTGGGCATCTATGTGATCACGACGCTGATGTTTGTGATGGTAATGCTCGTTCGCGAGCGCGCGGTGGATTTCACCGTAACGCGGCTTGGCTATGTTGCCGGTGTTCACCCGAACCAGATTGGCATGCTGAGCGCGTTCGCTTTTGCGGCGTGTATCGTACTCGCCGGCAAAAAGAAGGGGCTCCTCTGGCTGCTGCCGATGCCTGTTTTTCTGTTTGCAATCGTCATCACCATGTCTGTAACCAGCGCCGCAACCGCGGGAATCCTCCTGATTGCGCTTCTGTTGGTTCGCTACCCGAAGCGCTGGGGATTCAAGCTCGGCGTGCTGCTGGCAGCGGGGGCCGCTGTCTTCTATCTGGTTATCATGACGGAAAACCCGCTGAGCCTTGGCGTGCTGCACCGCGTGCGGGCGGTGGCTCTGTTCTTCCTCAAAGGAGAGGGCAGAGGAGGATCGACGATGGAGCGCAGTTCGCTCATCACCGCGGCGTGGAACTGGTTCCTGCAGCGGTCGTTCACCGGCTGGGGGCATGGATGTTTCCGACTTCTGGAAGGTTCGCTCGGCAAATATTCGCACAGCAACTATATGGAACTGCTGGTTTCGGGCGGAATCCCGATGGCGCTGATCTACTATGCGGGGCAAGTCGGCGCGATCATCTACGCAATCGGAACGTTGAAACGCACAAAAGCTGCGGTTGTCTCTGAGGAGCGCAAGGACCTGCGCCGGCTGGTCGTCGTGTTTATAGTGTTCTTAACGACCAGAGTCATATTTGACGCAATCAGTGTTTCCTATTTTACCAGACCGCTGAATTCCTATTTTATTCTCCTGTTTGCCGCGTCGCACTTGCTCGCCGCGCAGGAAGATCCGGCGGTCGAACCGGAAATCAAAGAACAGGACGCGACGTTTTCCTCTTGATCACAAGACACTCTCGAACGTTCCGCCGACGCGGGCGAAGATAATCCATACAGCTGGAGGAGCAGACATGAGTTTGGAAATTATCATTGGTGCGGATGTCGTTCCCACGGCATCCAACACGAAAGAATTTCAAAAAAACGCGCCGCGCGTTCTTTTTAACGGATTGGATGAAGTTTGGGCTGCGGCCGATGCGCGTATCTTCAATCTGGAGTCCCCGCTAACGGACGAATCCAATGCTGTGCAAAAATGCGGGCCGAATCTTTGCGCGCCGACGGCTTGTGCGGAGGGAATCGCCGCGCTGAACCCGACGGGCGTTTGCATTTGTAACAATCATATTTACGACTATGGTGCGGAGGGGCTGCTGTCAACGCGCGCAGCGCTTCGGGCGAAGCACGTCGCTTCTTTCGGAGCGGGAGCGGATCTCGACGAGGCGGATCAGGCATTTTTCTTCGTCAAAAACGGTGTGCGGGTCGGAGTCTATGCCGTCTGCGAGCATGAGTTCTCGTTTGCGACGGAACGCAGGGCGGGGGCAAATCCGCTGAATCTGATCAACTTCAGCGACCGCTTGCGCGAGATCAAGTCCAGCTGCGATCGAATGATCGTTTTATATCACGGCGGTCGGGAAGGATATGAATACCCCTCTCCCGAACTGCAGAAGATCTGCAGGAAGGCTGCGGAGTGCGGCGCTTCACTCGTGATTTGCCAGCACAGCCATTGCATCGGCAGCAGTGAGCGCTGGAACAACGCGACGATCGTCTACGGGCAGGGAAATTTCATCTTCGACGTGCCGAACGCCAAAGAGAGCTTTTATTCCGGTTTCTTGATTCGCTATATCGTCGGCGATTATGGCGCGGACAAGGTTGAGTATGTTCCGATTGTGCGTGTCAACGGCGGGGCGGAGCCCGCAAGCGCGCAGAAAGCGGAAGAGCTATTGGAACAGTTTGACCGCCGCTCAAAACGGCTGCGCGTGGAAGGTTTCGTATCCGCGCGGTATGAGAAATATGCAGCGACGCAAAACGAAAAACTCTTTCATGTGTTTCTCAGCGGCAATCGCTTCTTCAGAGCCCTAAACGTACTGACCGGGCGTAAGCCGATGCGTCTGTACTCCAGACGTTCACTGGTCAATATCCTGAATACGCTGCGCTGCGAATCCATCCACGAACTGTTGGTTCGCGGCCTATTGCAGAACGTCTCGCCAAATGAACGCTGATCGGAGTTGAGCCTATGCGGCATGCCGTATCCCGATAACGCGGGTAAACGGTACAACACGGGACCAGTCCGAATGGGGAGGGTCATTCATGCGCCACTCGGTGTTGAGAAGCATTCGAAATGTCTATTTCAACCCATATAGACTCTTTGCGATTATCACACGCTTCGGCTGCTTTGCGCATATGGAAGATGAGCGATACCTCAAGCTGCTTTACCGCGGCGTAGTAGGGAGGCCGCTGCATCTGGATCCGCCCGTGCTCTTCAGCGAAAAGCTGCAATGGCTCAAGCTGCATGACAAAAACCCCATTTACCCTGTGCTTTGCGACAAGCTCGCCGTGCGCGAGTATGTGCGCGGGCGCGTGGGAGAAGAGCGCTTGATCCAGTTGCTCGGTGTTTGGGAAAGCGCGGAGCAGATCGATTTTGCGACTTTGCCGGAGCGGTTTGTGCTCAAATGCTCCCATGATTCCGGCAGCGCCATCGTATGCCGCGATCGCTCAAAGTTTGATGAGCAGGCGGCGCGCAGTACGCTGAAACACAATCTGCGTCGGGATTATTCGATCGCGGGGCGCGAGTGGCCATACCGCGATGTTCCGCGAAGGATTCTAGCGGAGCGCTTTCTGACGGGAGCGGATGGCACACAGGCGGCTGAATACAAGTTTTTTTGCTTTGACGGGAAGGTGCGCTTGCTGCTGATCTGCACCAACCACGAAAACCGCTATGCGGGCAACTATACCTATACGCCGGATTTTTCGCTGTTTCCGGTCTACAAATCCATACTCAACGAGCCGGAGGACCCGCATATTGCCCGGCCGCAGCGGTATGACGAAATGGTGGAGATCGCGGAGCGCCTCAGCGCCGGGTTTGTGCATATGCGCGTCGATCTATATGATACGGCGGAAGGCATCAAGGTTGGCGAACTGACGCTGCACAGCTCCAGCGGGCTAAGCCAGACCATGATCCTGCAAGGCGATCGCTACCTTGGCGAATGTATGAATCTTGATACGCTGAAGGTGGCGCATCCCGAACGGTAAGCCGACGCAGGCAAAAACACAAGGAGATCAGGAAATGTTCCTTAGCATCATTGTTCCCGTCTACAACGCGGAAAAATATCTTGACGAATGCATCGAATCCGTTCTGCACCAAAGCGAGCAGGACTTTGAAATCGTGCTTGTAAACGATGGATCGACCGACGCAAGCGGCCAGATCTGCGATCGGTATCATGCCGCTTTTCCCGACAAGATCCGCGTGATTCATCAGGAGAACCAGGGCTCGCTGACCGCACGGCTCACGGGGATTCATGCGGCGCAGGGAGAGTACTGCATGTTTCTGGATTCGGACGATTCCTATGAGCCGGAGTGCCTCTCCACCGTGCGTGAGACCGTTGCGCAAACGGGCGCGGATATCGTTATTTTCAACAATTACAGCTACTTTGAAGCGGATGGCAGCATAGAACCAAACAGGGCAGCTTTCCCGGACGGAACGGTGTTTTCCGGCGATACAAAGCGTTTGGCTTACGAGGAGCTGATCTCCTCCGAGCGGCTCAACAACCTTTGCATGAAGGCGATTAAAACGTCTCTTCTGCATGCGGACGATACAGAGTATGCGTGCTTTGCAGACAACCCATATTGTGAAGACCTGCTCCAGTCGCTCTATTCCGTTACGCATGCGGAGCGCATCGTTTACCGCGACAAAGTGCTCTACCGGTATCGCAGGCACGCGGCCAGCGTAACAAGGCAAATCGATTTTCAGCGGCTTGAGAGGATGTTTGGCGGAAATAAGATCAACGAGCTGCGCCGCTATGTAACCATCTGGGGCATGGACACGCCCCAGCATATGCAAAAACTGCAGGCGCGGACGACGCGCAGCGCGCTGACGATATTCTGGCTGCATTACCGCGCAGCAAAGACGATGGATCAAAAGAGGGCGCTGCTCAATTTCCCATGGGATACAAAATTCAACGCGCAGCAGACACGGCTGTTTGAGAATCCATATCTCTCGCGCATGCATCGATTCCAGGTGCGCGCGATCATAAAGAAGGAGATGCTTGTTCTGGACGGCATATGCATGCTGGGCAAGATCAAGATGAGGGCAAGGCATGAGGCAGGAAAACCCGCTGGTGTCCATCGTTTGTGACACCTATAATCACGCACCGTATATTCGGCGCGCGCTGGATAGCTTTCTAAGTCAAGAGACCGATTTCCCGTTTGAGATCATCGTGCACGACGACGCTTCGACAGACGGAACGGCGGACATCATCCGTGCCTACGAAGCCGAGCGGCCGGATCTGTTCCGGTGCGTTTACCGGACGGAGAACATCTATTCCAAGGATCCGAAGATACTGGAACACTATGTCTTTCCGCTTGCGCGCGGCCAATATATCGCTATCTGCGAAGGCGACGACTACTGGACAAGCCCGCATAAACTGCAAACGCAGGTCTCCTACCTGCAGGCGCATCCCGAATGCACGCTCTGCGTCTGCGCGGCGGAATTGGTCGACCCGCAGGAGCATCACGTTGGTTGGGTCAAGCCGTATCACGCGGATACAGATGTGCCGACCGAGGATGTGATTCGCGGCGGCGGCGGTTTTGTCGCGACGGCGTCGATCGTCGCCCCGACGCACTTGGCACAGAATCGCGGGGCATTTTGCGATATGACGGATGTGGACGACGCGGTGCTGCAAATCTGGTTTGCATCTCAGGGGACAACCCGCTTTTTTGTGGAACCGATGTGCGCTTATCGTCAGTCCGTGCCCGGTTCCTGGACGGAAACATACAACACGGCGGGACGCGAACAGCAGGTCCGTCATCACGAGGGGCTTGCCGGCGCATTGCGCGCGTTTGACGAATCTTCCGGTTTCCGCTGGCATGACGCGGTGGAAGACGCGCTGACCTATCAGCGATATGAGATACTGCGCATGAGGAATCAACTCTCCGCGCTGAAAAAGCCGCCGTATCGGGCGCGGTATCTGGCCTTGCCGCTCAGGCGGCGAATCCGCATGCATCTTGTCCGCTGGGGCGTGCTGAAACAATAAGAAGGAGGAAAAGCGATGCAACAACAAACGCAGCCGCTGGTTACGGTCATATTGCCGACGCACAACCATGCGCCTTTTATCGCGCAGGCGATCGAGAGCGTGCTGATGCAGAAGACGGACTTTCCCTTCGATATTTTGCTGCACGACGACGCATCCACAGACGGAACGGCGGATATCTGCCGCGATTACGCCGCGAAATATCCTGAAAAAATTACGCTCATCGCACAGAGTGTCAACCAATATTCGATCGACCGGCGCATCCAGTCGCACATCCTGATTCCGCGCGTGAACGCGAAGTATACCGCAATCCTCGATGGAGACGACTACTGGGTCGGCGAAGACCGCCTGCAAAAGCAGGTGCAATACCTCGAGGAACACCCCGACTGCACGCTCTGTGTCGGCGCCGCGGATCGCGCGGATGTCTCCGGGCGTATCACCGGGCGCGCCGCGCCGTATGAAGAGAGCCGCGTGATCGATCCTGACGATATGATCCGCGCGGGCGGCGGATTTGTTGCGTCCGATACGATCGTGATGCCCACGCAGTTGCTCAAGGATATGCCGGCGTTCGCGGACCACACCGAGGTGGAGGATATTCCGTTTCAACTGCTTGGTGCGCTTGCGGGATACGCGTGGTATTTCGCGGAGACGTTTGTAGTCTTCCGCGAAGCGGTGCCGGGCAGCTGGTCCACGCGGCAGTATTCCGCCGCAATGGAGACACGCATCAAGACCAGCCGCGAGCTGATCGCACTCAACGAAGGGTATGACGCGTATTCCGGCGGGAAGTATCATGACGCGTTTGTGCAGGCGATTCACTATCAGGAGTTTTTGATCCTGACCTATCGGCACGAGCTGAAAACGATCAGGAAACCGCCCTATCGGATGTTTTACGACAGACTTTCCCTCAAAAGAAAGCTTCGCCTGATCGGAGAGAAGTATTGTAACGGGCTGACCATGCGATATCTATCATGGGCCCGCGGCCGAAAAAGCAAATAAAAACAGAGAAGGACCATTTCTGCGGAAATGTCCTAAGTTATCCCGCAGGTTTCCGCATCATGGCGCTGCCTTTGCGGAAATCACGGGAAGAGAAGAAGGAAACATGGACCATACGTTTCGCAACAAAACCATATCCGGCGTGATTTGGAAAGCGATGGAGAGCGGCGGGAACCAGCTCGTCAAATTCGTCATCTCCGTCGTGCTGGCCCGCATGCTGGATCCTGAGAACTATAAGACGCTCGCGGTGCTGCTCATATTTGTCGACTTTGCGGATGTGCTCGTCAAACGCGGGTTTGCCACCGCGCTGATTCAGAAGAAGGACGCGGACAACGTGGATTTTTCCAGCGTGCTCTGGATCACGCTCGCGCTTGCCGCGCTGTTCTATGGCGTGCTGTTCTTCAGCGCGCCGTCCATCGCGCGTCTCTACAAAGAGCCGTTGATCACGCCGTCGCTTCGCATCGTCGCGCTGAGCCTGTTTTCCGGCGCGTTTAACTCGATTCAGGGCGCGATCATCCAGCGCAAACTGGAGTTCCGGAAGTTCTGCATGTCCACGCTGTTCACAACGCTGCTTTCCGGTTCGGTCGGTATCTATATGGCCTACAAGGGGTTTGGTATCTGGGCGCTGGTGACGCAGCAGATGATCAGTTCGTTTTCGAACGTGCTGATTCTCTGGTTGCTGGATCGCTGGAAACCCGCGCTGGTCTTCTCCCTTTCGCGGGCCGGCTCGCTCTTCCGTTTCGGCTGGAAGCTGCTGCTCTCCAGCCTGTTTGACAGGGGATACAACAGCCTCGCCGCGCTGATCATCGGCGCGCGGTATGTCGACGATTCGCTCGCGTTCTACAGCCGCGGTAAGCAGTATCCCGAAATGATTTCGAACAACCTCACGAGCGTCGCGCTTGCGGTGCTGTTTCCCGCCTATTCGCAGCATCAGGACGACAAAGGGCGCGTCCTCGAGATGGTGCGCAAGACAAACCGCTCCACCGCGCTGATGATCTTCCCCATGATGGCGGGGCTTGCCGCGATTGCAACGCCGTTTGTGCGCGTGCTGCTGACGGATAAATGGCTGCCGACCGTACCATATCTGCAGATGATGTGTCTTGCGTTTGCGCTCTACCCGGTCGAGGCGACGGATCTGCAGGCGATGAATGCGATCGGCCGGAGCGATCTGTATCTGACGACGGAGATCATCAAGAAGATATTCGGCATCGCGTCGCTTGCCGTTTCGGTGTTCGCGTTCACGACGCCGCTTGCGATCTCCTGGGCGTTTGTGCTGACGGGTGTGTTTTCCATGGTTGTGACCATGGTTGCCATGAAAAAGCTCTTCGGTTACAGATGGCGGGATCAGATCTGGGATATGACGCCGCCGATCCTGCTTTCCGCTGTGATGGGCGGCGTGGTGTTCGCGCTGTCCCTGCTTGCCCTGCCGGAGCTTCCGCTCATGATTCTGCAAATCGTTTGCGGGATTGCGGTCTATCTGGGTTTGGCAGTATTATTAAAGCTAGAGAGTTTCACATACCTCTGGACGGCTATGAAGTCGTATTTTTCCAAAAATCGCAAGCCCCAAACACCGCCTTGCGGCCCGGATGGCGCTTGCTCCTGACAAATAAAGCAAACATCAAATGCAGCGGCGTATCCCCAAACGCGGGAAACGCACGGAAGGAAAGAACAGAATGAAGCTTGCAGTTGCTGGGACGGGTTATGTTGGCTTGGTCGCGGGCGTGTGCTTCGCGGAAAAAGGGCATGTGGTGACCTGCGTCGATGTGGATGAAGAAAAAATCGCGCGCATGCGCGAGGGGATTTCGCCTATCTATGAAGCGGGCCTCGAAGAACTGTTGAAAAAGAATCTCGCTTCCGGCAGACTTTTTTTCACGACCGATTTTCAAAGCGCCTATGCAGATGCGGACGCGATCTTCATCGGCGTCGGCACACCGGAGCAGCCGGACGGCAGCGCGAACCTTCGTTACATTGCGTCCGTTTGCCGCCAAATCGCAAAAAGCGTTACACAGGACTGCCTCGTCGTGGTGAAATCCACCGTACCGGTGGGCACCAACGATAAGGTAGAGCAGTTTATCAAGGACAATCTGGAGCGGGATGTGACCGTTCGTGTCGCGAGCAATCCGGAATTTCTGGCGCAGGGCAACGCGGTCTACGACACGATGCACGCCGCGCGCATCATCATCGGCGCGGATGACGAGATCGCGAAAAAGATGCTGCTGGATATCTACGCGCCGTTTGACCTGCCGATCGTGACGGTGTCCCGCCGCTCCGCGGAGATGATCAAGTATGCCTGCAACAACTTCCTTGCACTGAAGATTTCCTTTATGAACGATGTCGCAAACCTCTGCGAGCTGGTCGGCGCAAACATTGACGACGTGGCGGAGGGTATGCGCTATGACCCGCGCATCGGCGCGAAGTTCCTCAAGGCGGGTATCGGATACGGCGGAAGCTGTTTCCCGAAGGACACCAAGGCGCTGACCTACCTTGCTCGGCAGCACGGCGCGCAGCTCAAGACCGTTGACGCCGCGGTAGAGATCAACGCGCGCCAGAAAACGCGTCTGTTCGAGAAGGCGAAGAAGCGCCTGATGACGTTTGAAAACGTCAGAATCGCGGTGCTCGGCCTTGCGTTTAAGCCCGGGACGGACGATCTTAGAGAGGCGCCGTCGCTCGACAATGTGCGGCTCCTGCTGGATCATGGCGCGAACATCGTCTGCTATGATCCGATCGCTGCGGAGAATTTCCGCAAGCTGTTTCCGAGCGTCCCGCTGGCGGAAAGCGTGGAGGAAGCGCTGGAAGGCGCGTTCTGCTGCTTCATCTTTACGGAGTGGGAGGAGTTCATCCGCCTGTCGCCGGAGGTATTCCGCAGGAAGATGCGCGTGCCGCTCGTGTACGACGGCAGAAATATATTTGATCCGGAACAGATGAAGCGCGGCGGGGTAGAATATTACTCCATCGGGCGTTGAAAGAGGGAACGCAAGCGTGTCCGAATACAGCGAAAAGAGAATCTTAATCACCGGCGCAGCCGGATTCATCGGTTATCACCTCAGCCGCAGACTGTTGGGAAGCGGCATGCGCGTCTTTGGCGCGGACAACGTCAATTCGTATTATGACCCTTCGCTCAAGCGCGCGCGCCTGAACGAACTCATGAAGTTTACGCGGTTTATTTTCCTCGAAGGGGATTTGGCGGACGAGCGCTTTACAGAGCGGCTGTTTGCCGAGGTAAAGCCGGATGTGGTCGTGCATCTCGCCGCGCAGGCGGGCGTGCGCTACAGCATTGAAAACCCGCGCGCCTATATCGAAAGCAACGTCGTCGGCTTTTTTAACATCCTGGAGCAGGTTCGCCACCATCCGGTGGAGCACTTCCTGTACGCATCCAGCTCCTCCGTTTACGGCAATCGTGAGAAGACGCCATTCTCCGTGGAAGACCGCGTGGACCAGCCTGTCTCGCTCTATGCCGCGACAAAGAAGAGCAACGAGCTGTTCGCGTATACGTATTCGCATCTCTACGATGTGCCCGCGACGGGGCTTCGCTTCTTTACCGTATACGGCCCGTTTGGCAGGCCGGATATGGCGTATTTTTCGTTTACGAAATCCATTCTGGAAGGCAAGCCGATCAACGTATTCAACGGCGGAAACATGCTCCGCGACTTCACCTATGTCGATGACGTAACCGCGTGTCTCGAAAAAATGCTGTTCTGCCCGCCCAAGCCGGACGACACCGGCGCGCGGAACGCAGTATACAACATCGGCAATCACAAACCGGTGAAGCTGATCGACTTTATCAGCGCAATCGAAACCGCACTGGGGAAAAAAGCCACGTTGAACCTGCTTCCGATGCAGGCGGGCGACGTGGAGAAGACGTATGCGGACATTGAGTCGACGCGGCGGGATTTTGGCTTTGAGCCGCAGACGCAGATTCAGGAAGGCCTGCAACAGTTCGTAAACTGGTATCTCTCGTATTATCAATCAAAATAATCATTCCACGCGTATCAGCTCTATTTCGCATGCCTCAAAATAAGTTGGAAACGGGATGAAAACGGATGGTTGGCTTTTACAACTATACAGTCATACTGACGTATGTCGGCGTCGTCAGCGCGGTGCTCGGCATCGGGCTTTCCATGTACGGGCGCACATCGATGGCGGTGGTCTGCCTTATGATCTCCGGGTTTTGCGATCTGTTTGACGGAACGATTGCGCGCACGCGCAAGCGCACGGTAAACGAAAAGAAATTCGGCATTCAGATTGATTCGCTTGCGGACCTGATCTGCTTTGGCGTGCTGCCGGCCTCCATCGGGTTTTCCATCGGGTTGACCAAATGGTTTGAAGCCGCGGCGCTGATTGTCTACGTGCTGGCCGCGCTGATTCGCCTCGCCTACTATAATGTCACGGAGGAGGAGCTGGAATTTTGCGAAAATGCACCGCGTGTCTATTATGACGGTCTGCCGGTCACCACGGTTGCGATTCTTGTGCCGTTGATCTACACCCTTCGTCCCGTGATGAAGAGCGGCTTTCTGCTGCTTTATGCGCTTTGCCTGCTCCTCACTGCCGCGGCCTTCCTCCTCAAGGTCAAGGTGCGCAAACTCGGCATGCGGGGCATGATCGCGGCCGCGTTTTGCGGGCTTGCGGTGCTTGCGCTGCTCATCGCGGGCTGGAACTGTACGGCCGCATAAACGAATAGGAGCATAAAAAAACGCCCGGCGGCAGCCGGGCGTTTTGTAGTTTTGCGGTTCCATTGGAAAACGAAAGCGTCAACTGAACAGCACACCGAAAAATTCGCCGATCGCCGTAATCCAGCGGTCGAGAAACTGCGCTTTTGCCTCGGCATAGAGACCCAGCACGCTCTTCGGGATCGCATACCGCGCGCTGTCGAGAATCGCGCGGGCGGCGCCGTGCCTGTCTCCCGCAGCAGAGGCGGAGTAATCCAGCAGGATAAAGGCGATCAGGAGAATGGATGCAAGCACCAGGAGCGAAAGCAGAAACCGAAGCAATCCGCCCAGAAGACCGCCCCTGCTGCGCAGCGCGCTGGGCGCGCCTTTTTCCGCGCCGCAATACGGGCAGTATTCGCCCGAAAAGCGCGTTTTGCAGCGCCGGCAGACGATGTGTACTTTACGAGCGTTTCGCGGCATTTCGCAATAACTCCATCGCTTCTTTTTTTCGGATGATATGGCAGCTCGGGTGTTGAAACTCGTTCTCCGGGCAATAGCCGAGGGAGATGCAGCTTGCGCCGGCATCCTCAAAGAGCGCGGGGGCCGCCTCCTTGCAGAGCCGCAGCATCTTGTTGGCGAGGTCGCGAATCTCTGCCTGCGCATTTTTGCAGCAACGGATCTTGAACCAGTCCAGAAGCGCATGCGCGTTCATGCCGATCAGCGCCTTAAACTCTGTCGCCTGCGGCTTGAGATAACGCAGATCCTCTTCCTTGTAGCCTGCTTCCACACCTTCGTTGTACCACTCTTCGAGCATGTTCAGCAGATCGAGCGCACCCAGCGTAACCTGTGTACCATCCGGCAAGGTGCAGGAGGCACGGTGCGGCAGGATCGAATCCGGCAGGACGACGTCATAAGCGCGCTTGCCGCCTTTTTGTACGCGCCCGCTCTTGATCAGATAGCTTGCGAGGCGCTTGCGGACCAGCTGAACCTCCGTTACGCGCGAATAACCCTCCACGCCGAAGAGGAAATAGTCGAATTCCGTCGCGGCAAGATGTCCCTTTTCGATGATGCTGCGCACGAGGTCCGCATTATAAGGCGAGGCGATGATCTCGCTCAACCCCCGTTCGCTGCGCGTGAAGCGCGCGGCGACGTCGGTATACACCTTACCGCCGCCCGCAAGAAGCACGACCGTACCGTCGCCAACCCGCATTTGATTCATAGCGTTAAGACTCCTAATGGATTGATCACGCGCTCGATGCCCGCGTTTTTGATGAGGCGCGCGCACATGATGCACGGCGCCGGATTTTCAATCGGCTGATCAAAACCTTCAAACCCGAACAGATACAGCGTACTGCCGAGCATTTCGTTACGGCTCGCGCTGATGATCGCGTTCGCTTCCGCGTGCACCGCGACGCATTTTTCATACTGTTCGCCATGGGGGATGTTGTGCCGGTCCCGCCAGCAGGAGCCGACGTCGCAGCAGTTTTCGTCTCCGCGCGGCGCGCCGTTATATCCGGTGGCGATGATCTCGTCATTTTTTACGATCACCGCGCCGTACTGGCGCCTCAGACACGTGGAGCGTTTTGCCACCTCGGCGGCGATGGAGAGATAGTAAGCTTGCTTGCCGATGCGTTCCATGTGTTCATCCCCCTTTTCCGCTATTTTCGCATAGTATGGCCGCTCGCGCAATCATTGAATCTAAATTTTCGAATTTTCATGCGATGAAGCGAGCGGGCACGCAACAAAAAACAGGCGCAGCAAGCGCCTGTTTGAAGCACGGATTACGCAAGCGCGGGGGGCTCCGGTGGCATGGTGCGAATGCGTGTATGATAGATGTTTGCGAACATCCACAGCGCGATGATAACGGTGAATATTTCCGAAACCGGAAACGCCCACCAGACCGCCGTGACCTCATGAAAGATCTTCGACAGCGCCCATGCCACGGGCACGAGTACGAACAACTGCCGCGCGAGGGAAAGATACATGCTGTATGCGCCCTTTCCGATCGCCTGAAAAATCACGGAGCAAACGATGCTGACCGAGGCAAGCACAAGGCCTATGGGGATGATCGTCAGCGCGGCGCGGCCGATGCGGAGCATCTCGTCCGTCGCGTTAAACAGGCCCAGTATCTGATCCGGCAGCAGCAGGAAGAGGCACATCATGACCAGCATCATTGCAATGCCCGCGATGAGCGCGAGCCGCCATGTTCGCATCACGCGCTTTTTGTTTTGCGCGCCATAGTTGAAGGCGATGATGCTCATCGCGGCGTTGGTCATGCCAAAGAGCGGCATCAGCGCGATGGACTGCACGCGGAAATAGATCCCGAACACCGCGACCGCCGTCTCCGTATAGGCGATGAGGATACCGTTGAGCACGAGCGTCATCACCGTGCCCAGCGCCTGCAGGATGATCGTCGGCATGCCGACGGCATAGATATCGCGCACGACGGGTTTCTTGAGGCGCAGATGCTTGGCGCGCAGGCGCACATCGTTCTTCTTGCTGAAGAGAAGCGCAAACGAGATCAGCATGGCGAGAATCTGTCCGCCGATGGTCGCGATTGCGGCACCCGCCATGCCGAGCTTCGGGAAGCCCAGAAGGCCAAAGATCAGGATCGGATCGAAGACGATGTTAAACACCGCGCCCGAGATCTGCACGAGCATCACGTAAAAATTCTTGCCCTGCGACTGCAGGATGCGCTCGCAATAGATCTGCATAAACAGGCCGACGGAGCCCGTCAGTATGATCGAAAGATAGGTCACGCCGTATTCGAGCGTCTCGGGATTATTCGTATATGCGCGCATGAACGGACGCGTGCCGAATATGCCGAACAGCACAAACACAAGCATGGAGAGGAACATCAGCACAAGGCCGTTTCCCGCGGCCTGCTCCGCTTCGTCATGCCGCTTTGCGCCAAGGCGCCGGGAGATCAGCGAATTGATACCGACGCCGGTACCGACCGCGACCGAGATCATCAGCATAAAAATCGGGAAAGACAGAGAGACTGCAGTCAGCGCGTTTTCGCCCAGATATGAGACGAAGATGCTGTCCACGATATTGTAGACGGCCTGTATGAGCATGGAGACCGCGAGCGGGACTCCCATGCCGAAGAGCAGCTTTCCCTCCGGCTGGGTTGCCATTTTATTCGTCCGCACCGGCGCGGAGGCTGCGTTTGTTTCCATATGGTTTCTGCTACCTGTTTTCATTTATTTTTGATCGAACATGCGTTCGAGATGAATGGATTGTAGCATGAAACAAAATGGCTGGCAAGCATAGAAAAACACGCCGTTGTGCGCGGCGTGAAACAGAAAAAATGAATCCTCAAAATCAGGATAGAATAAACAGGCGCTCCGCAAGATTATCGACCGGGATACCGGAATCGAGCGCGTAATTGACGGTATACAGCGTGCCGCCGCGCATACGCCGCAGATATGCGATGCAGCGGCCTGCCTGATCGACAAGATAACGGTTTCTGCGCCGCATCGATTCCGGCGAGCAGAGCTCCGCCGCATACCAAACCTCGCTTGCGGACGTGAGGATCCGGTTATATCGTGCCTTGTCCCGCTGCTTCCAGCCGTGGGTCTGGTTCTGTCCCGGCAGCGCAAGGTGGAGCGAGAGGGCGGGGTGCCGCTCCCGCTGGCGCAGGACGCACTCGGCTGCGAGCGTATCAAACCCCTGCGCGCCGCCGACATAGAACTCCGTGACGCCGTCCTCCACAGCCGCCTCTACCGCGCGGTTGAGCACGTAGAGGAGGGACTGCATCTCCTCGGACTGCTCGTCTCCAAACGCAGGGAGCGCATCCGGTCTGTGCCCGGTAAAGCAGCAGCCGCCGACGCGGTTAAACAGGTCTTGCATCCATCCTCCGTGCGCCGATGCGCGCGAGCGCCTCCGCGTCTTCGCCGCTTTGCATTGCCTCATATGCCGCGTCGAGCAACGCGGGTGCTTCCGCACAGGCGCGCGCAAACAGCTCCGGGAACGACTCGGTCCGCGCGGTCTCTTCGTCACAGGGCGCGCGCCAGGCGGCATGGGCGAGGTTCAGGCGGTCGTCCGGGTCGTCGTGGCGGGAGACGAGGTAAGGCGTAATCCTGCCCGGAATACGGAAAAGCCGCTCGACTGCACGAAAGAAGCGCATCTTACGGTTTTTGGGATCATAGGTGAGCGAATTGACGAAGATCCATTTTTGAAAACTGCGCGCGAACACGCGGCGCGTGTCCGCCGAAAACAACGCTTTGCTGAGCTGCGCGTGCAGCTCGTCCAGTTCGCGCAGATGGCGTGTTTGATAGAGCCTGCGCGGCCGCTGCGGTATACCGGGAAAATCTGTGCGATCCGTCATCATCAAATCGATCTGGATCTCGGCCGGCGTATGCGCGTTTCCCCAAAAACGTGCTTCGATATAAGGATGCGCGTTGGTGTCCAACAGAAAATGGCACAGGAATCCGATCACATACGCCTGTTTCGGCGCGCTGCCGCGCGCGAGCGGAAACAGCGCGGCAAACAGCACGCGTGCGTCGAGCGTATGCAGCTTTTCCGCAAGGTCGAGCCGGCACGGCGCAAACAGCGGTTTTGGCATCGCATCCCCGAAATAAGGATCCGGCCCCATGGTGCCGATCAGGAACTCGCTTATGTACTCCTGCGCGAGTTGTGCGACAGCCTCATTGGTGCTTTTTTGCGCGGTGAGGCCGACCAGCGCGTGCGTAAAATTGTATGGCATGCTTTTATTATAGGGCTGCCGCAGCTGCGCCCACAACCCCCTTCCGCACGAAAAACATACTTTGCGCGTGTGTTGCCGCTGAGAACACGTTTTCAGGCGGCGCGATGAATTGTGACGATACTGCAACTTTATAAAACCCCGTGTATACCACATACCCATGATGGTATAGACAGGTTTATAAGAAGAAAGCGTTTGAATCAGCGCTTTGCGCATGCGTTTCCCATGCTCCGCTGCGTGCCTTTGCGTCGCATGTACTCATGAATATTTTCTTACAAAAACGTGGAAAATTTGAAAATCTTGCGTTTACCTATGGTACTTTTCAGAAGGAGCGTGTTACAATACCCTTGATAGCACGACTGAGGTGGAGAGCATGAAAAAGATCGTTAAGCGCAGGAGAACTTTTCGCATCAATAACCCGCTTGCGTTTGGTATTCTGTGCGCGATGATCCTTGTTCTGCTCGCCGGTATCACCTACGCGCTGGTTGCCGGAGTGATCTCGCCCGCTATCGTGAGTTATCAGATCGCACACGCGACGCCGTCTCCTACGCCTACGGTCGCGCCTGTTACCGCAACGCCTTCGCCGACGGTTGACCCCATGTTGCCGACGCCGACCCCGACTCTGGAGCCCGGCGCGACGCCGACCCCGACGCCGGAGCCTGCCGGTGCGCTCGACGGGCGGATCATCGGCATCGACCCTGCGCGCGGATACAGCTCGCAGATTCAGGGCGTCTCCACGAAGGTCTATGCAAACCGGCTCAACTTCGCTGTGGCGACGCTGGTCAAAGAACAATTGGAAGCGCAGGGCGCGACGGTGGTGTTCACGCTCTCCAGCGTGAAGGACGACAAGACCGCGTCTCAGCGCGCAAAGATATTCAACGACGGAAACGTCGAAATCGGAATCCGAATCGAATGCAACTCGGTCAAGAATTCCGATACGCGCGGTGCGATGGCCTGGGTGCCGGAAAAGCACGACAGGAAGTCCGACTGCGACAAGCTTGCCGAAACGGTGCTCGGCGCCTATGTGGACGCGACGGATCTTCCGCTGCGTCAGGTAAAGGATCAGTCGGTGATCAGCAAGAGCGACGAAACCTTCCTCAACGAAACAAAAGCGCCGGTGTTTACACTTTTCCTCGGTCACATCAGCAACTCCGCGGAGGATAAGAAAATCAACGACGAGGACTTCCAGAAAACCATGGCTCAATCGATCGTGAATGGTATCCTGAAATACCTTGGGGTAAATCAATAGTGACATATCGATAAAGAGCCGCCGACTTTGGCGGTTCTTTTTCTACAATTTTGCATTTAACGATTCTGCGCAACCTATAGAATTGGCAAATCGAAGCTGCAAATCCTGATTTTATGGCAGCGAGCCAGTCAGAATCATTCCTTTCAAAACGATACGCGCATATTGACAACAGTTGCGCGCATTTTATGATTCTTTTCGTCATTCGAGAAAGATGATACGGCAGGTATCCCGGATCATGTCCCGGCGCAGGAGCGCCGCGTTTGCACGAAAGATAAAATAAGGCGCAATCCGTTTGCGTCAGTAACAAATAAGGCAGGTGGATCGAATTGAGGAACACGTTTCGAGGCGGCGTTCATCCCCTTCATCACATCGGTGAAGGGAAGCCGCTGACACAGGCATGCCCAATCCGCGCCGTCAGTGCGGATCTCGTCGTCATCCCCGTTGGCATGCATCTCGGCGCGCCGAGCGAACCATGCGTGGCAAAAGGGCAGCGCGTCAGGATAGGCGAAGTGATCGCGACCCCCGTCGGTGGCTTTGGCCTTCCCGTCCACGCGAGCGTCTCAGGCGAGGTGCTGTTCGTGGAGGAACGCCAGATGCTCCGCAGCAAGCCGGAAATCTGCATCGGCATCCGGAACGACCATGCGGACGAATGGGTCGACCTGAAACCGCTGGACGCGGCGCGCGCGAGTGCGGCGGAGATCATCGCCGCGGTCAAGAACGCGGGCATTTGCGGCATGGGCGGGGCCGCGTTTCCCACGCATGTAAAGATGACGATTCCCGAAGGAAAGCATGCGGACGTGATTGTCCTCAACGGCGCGGAGTGCGAACCGTATCTGACCGCCGACCATCGGATGATGCTGGAGCACGGCGCACGCATCGTCGGCGGGCTGAAACTCATTCTCCGCGCGACGGGCGTGACGCGCGGCGTCATCGCCATTGAGACGAACAAAGCGGACGCGATTGCGAGCATGCGCGCGGCGGCTTCGGGCGAAAGCGCGATCTGCGTATTGCCGCTCAAGACAAAATACCCGCAAGGCTCGGAAAAACAGCTGATTTCGGTCGTAACCGGCCGCGAAGTGCCGCGCGGCAAGCTGCCGCTGGATGCAAACGTGCTGGTGTTCAACGTCAGCACCGCAGCCGCGGTGTATGACGCGATTACCCTCAGCAAGCCGCTGGTCGAGCGCGTCACCAGCGTGACCGGCGGCGTAAAAGAGCCGGGAAACCTTTTGCTTCGCGTGGGTACACGGTATGAAGACGCGATCAACGCCTGCGGCGGCCTTGTCGACGACGCACGGAAGGTCTTTGCGGGCGGACCCATGACGGGGCTTTGCGCGGCGGATCTTGAAGCGAGCGTGACAAAGGCTACAAACGGCATCGTGGTGTTTGATGAAAAGCAGGCAAAGGCGGTGGAGGAGAGCGCATGCATTCGCTGCGCGCGCTGCGTTACCGTTTGTCCGACCGGGCTGCACCCGTATCTTATGCGCGCGGACATCGACAAGCGCGACATAGAGAGCGCGAAACAGCACGGGCTTCTGGACTGCGTCCTCTGCGGCGCGTGTTCCTATATCTGCCCTGCGCGGCGATATCTCTCCGCGGGCTTTAAGGCCGCGCGCGAAGATTTGGCCGCAAAGGCGAGGAGGTAACGCAAATGGAAACGAAAAAACGATTTGCCGTGTCCGCGGCGCCGCATATCTTCGCAAAGGATACGACCGCTGTGTTGATGCTGGACGTCATCGCCGCGCTGATGCCGACGGTTGCCGCCGGAATCTGGCTCTTTGGCTGGGATGCGGCGCGCGTGATTCTGATCTGCGTGGCGAGCTGCGTTGCATTTGAGTTCCTCTGGGAGGTCCTCTTCAAAAAACCGATCACTGTCAACGACCTTTCCGC
>CAYPEV010000009.1:0-24863 GCA_964409605.1 uncultured Christensenella sp.
CCGCTTCCGCCATCGTGTGGATGGTTTCGCGATACGGTATGCGCGGGTCGGAAAGCTGCGCTTCTACGTTGTTCTTATTCTTGAGCTTGCCGCAGACGACCTCGATGTGCATTTCGCCGAGGCCCTGAATCAGCACGTCGCCCGTCTCCGCGTTCTTCTCGATCCGAATGGTCGGATCCTCTTCCGTGATGCGGTTGAGACCGGAGATGACCTTATCATCCTCGCCCTGCTTCTTCGCGGTAACCGCAAGGGAGATCGCGGGCTTCGGAAACTCGATTTCGTCAAACACAATGGGATCCGACGCGTCGCACAGTGTATCGCCCGTCGCGGTATATTGCAGCTTCGGAACGACGCCGATGTCACCCGCGTACAGTTTTTCCATCGGGTACGTCTTTTTGCCTCGCATCATGGCCGGAGCAGTGGGCTTTTCCGCCTTTTCCGCGTTGGCGTTGTAGAGCGGAACACTGATATCCAGCGTTCCACGATAGACCTTGATGATCGAATATTTGCCAAACTGGTCAAACGTTGTCTTGATGACCTGCGCCGCAAACTTGCCATCCTGCTTGACAACGACATCCGCGCCGGTCTTGGCGCTCTTCGCGTTCGGTGCTTTTGCCAAATCCGCGGAGGGCAGGTAGTTCACGACCGTATCGAGCAGGGTCGCGACGCCGATGTTCTGCGCCGCGGAAACGCACGTCACGGGCGTAACCACGCCGGTCTGCACGCCGACGGAGAGGCCTTTGAGCATCTCTTCGCGGCTGAGCTCGAACGTTTCGAGATATTTTTCCATCAGCTCTTCGTCCGCTTCTGCGGCGGCTTCGGTGAGCTTTTCGTAATAGGACTGCGCCTGGCTCTCCATCGACGCGGGAATGGCGATTTCCTTCTCGCCTTTGCCGTCGAAGAGTTTCGCCGTCATATGCACAACGTCCACATAGCCCTTAAACGCGCCGCCTTCGATAATCGGCAGCTGAATCGGAACCACGCTGGGTCCGAACTTCGCGTTGATTTCGCCCATGACCTTCTCGAAATTCGCGTTTTCGCGGTCGAGCTGGTTGATGACGATCATGCGCGCCTTGTGCGCTTTTTCGCACATCGCCATGGCTTTCTCCGCGCCGACGACCGGGCCGGAGACCGCGCTGACGACGATCAGCGCGCTGTCCGCAAACGCCATTGCCGCGGTGACTTCACCATAAAAATCGAAGAAGCCGGGCGCGTCGATGACGTTGATCTTCGTATTCTTCCATTCCAAGGGCGCGAGGGCGACGTTGATGGAAATGCCGCGGGCGATCTCCTCGGGATCAAAGTCGGTGGTCGTGGTGCCGTTTTCAACCTTGCCAAGGCGGTCAATCAGCCCGGCATTAAACAGCATAGCCTCGCTCAGCGTGGTCTTACCCTCGCCGCCATGCCCGAAAACGCCAATATTTCGAATGTCTTTCGCGGTGAATTCCTTCATTTCGGTTCCCCCTGTAGATGATTTGAACGCGATAAACGCGTATTTACAATCCGTTTGATACGGATACACTTCCGGTGATCAGAATATCCAGATTTGCCTGACGCGAGAAAAACGCCGCGCCGCATATTATTTTATCAGCTTCAAAACGCCTTGTAAACCACGAATTTTCCACGGTTTCGAGGCAGATTGGCGCCGCGATTTCAAACGTTCCAGCTTTCCAGATACGCCGCCTGCTCCGCCGTGAGCGTGTCGATTCGAATGCCCAATGCGGCGAGCTTGCGCAGGGCGACCTCGCGGTCGATCTCCTTCGGCACCGCGTAGAGCTTTGGTTCGAGCTGACCGCGATGATCCGCAACATGGCGCGCGCAGAGCGCCTGAATGCCAAAGCTCATGTCCATGATCTCCGCCGGGTGCCCGTCGCCCGCCGCGAGATTGACAAGCCGCCCTTCGCCGATGACATTGATCCAGCGACCGTTGGGGAGCTCGAAACCGACGATGTTTTTGCGCATTTCCTTTTTGTCGATGGCGATTTCCGCAAGTCGGTGTACGTTTACCTCTACGTCAAAATGCCCGGCGTTCGTCAGGATTGCGCCGTCCTTCATCACGAGAAACTCCGGCTCGTCGATGACCTTGATATCCCCCGTCACGGTGACGAATACATCGCCAAGCCGCGCTGCCTCGATCATCGGCATCACGGCGAATCCGTCCATGACAGCCTCGATCGCCTTGATGGGATCGACCTCCGTAACGATGACGGCGGCGCCCAACCCTTTTGCGCGCATCGCGACGCCCTTGCCGCACCAGCCGTAGCCCGCGACGACGACGGTTTTACCCGCAATCACGAGGTTTGTCGTATGGTCGATGCTGTCAAACACGCTCTGGCCCGTGCCGTAGCGGTTGTCGAACAAGTGCTTGCAGTCCGCGTTGTTGACCGCAAACATCGGAAAACGCAGTTCCTTGGATTTATCCATCGCGACAAGCCGCACGATACCCGTCGTGGTCTCCTCGCATCCGCCGAGAATCTTACCGATCAGCTGCGGAAACTTCGTGTGGATCGCGTGCACCAGATCGCCGCCGTCGTCGATGATGATGTCCGGCTCGGCCATGAGCACGCTTTCGATGCACTCCTGATAGACCTCTTTTGTCGCGCCGTGAATGGCAAACACGTTGATGCCGCCCGCGGCAAGCGCCGCGACCACGTCGTCCTGCGTGGAGAGCGGATTGCTTCCGGTCACATACATCTCTGCGCCGCCCGCCGCAAGCACGCGGCTCAAATAAGCGGTTTTCGCTTCCAGATGGATCGAAAGCGCAATCTTCAGCCCTGAAAAAGGCTTGTCCTTCTCAAAGGTCTCGCGAATGCCGTTTAGGATCGGCATATTGCGGCGCACCCAGTCGATCTTCTGTTCGCCTGCCGGCGCGAGGGAAATATCTGCGATGCGGTACATATGAAAATTCTCCTTGTTTTTTTCTGTCATCCAATGATGTCCCTGATTTTTTGCTTTGTCAGCGGTTTGCCGCCTTGGGCAGCTGCGCCTGTTGTGAAAATGCCGCAATCGCAGTCTGCAATTGCACATCCTGCGCGGGGTCCAGCGTGTCGATGGCCGTATTTTTGAGTTCTTCCGGCAGATCGACAACGATATCCGGTGTGATGCCGATTCCCTGGATGCAGACGCCGTTCGGCGTATAGTATGCGTCCGTCGTCATCTTCGCCCAGCCCATGTTGTCGCTCAGGTGGAAAAAGCTCTGTACGATCCCTTTGCCGTATGTTTGCGTCCCGACGATGGTCGCGAGGGAATAGTCCTTCAGCGCACCGGTCAAAAGCTCGCTTGCAGAAGCGGAGTTTCCGTTGACCAGCACGACGAGATGCATCGAAATCTGACTCTCGCCCTGGGATTTGTAGACGTCCTCGTCTCCGTTCTTCGAGCGGATGCTTACGATGACTTTGTCCTTCGGGATCAGTTGATACGCTACGTTGAGCACCTCGGTCAGGCCGCCGCCGGGATTGTCACGCAGGTCGATGATCAGGTTTTCAACGCCCTGCTGTTTGAGCGTATCCACTGCGCTTTGAAAATCGGAGGCGACGCTTCCGTTGAACTCCGTGATGCGGATGTAGCCGATGTTTCCGGTGATCACGCGCTGTGTCACACGGACGATATGCACCGCGGCACGCTGCACGCTGACCGTCGTCTCCGCGCCATCGCGCAGGTAAGTGATTTCGTCCGGTACGGTCTCATCGGTTGAAAAGAAGGTAATGACCTCGTCGAGACTCTTCCCCGCGGTCGCATTTCCATTTACTCGGATGATGATATCGCCCTGGCGAATGCCGGCAAGCTCAGCCGGAGCGCCGCTGTACACGCTTACAACCATCGCCCCGACATCATCCGGCACCTGTATGCTGATACCGATGCCGACATAGTCCCCGGAGTTGTCCGAAAGCAGCGTCTGGTATTCTTCCTCCGTGAAATACTGCGCATACGGATCGTCCAGCTTGCTGATCATGCCGCGCATCGCGGCGTCGAGCAGCTTGTCGTTGTCCAGTTCCTTGTCGTCATAAAAATAGTATTGGGACTGGATCGTGGACGCCAATTCATCCAGCGCGGCAAAGGAAAACGTGTCCGGTTTTTCCCGCTGCACCATGAGGAGCACCAGCGAAAGCGAAAGAACCAGCACGATAGCAAAGCATACAATGATGGTAATGATGGAGGAATCGGGTCTTCTTTCGTTCGTAATAATCGCTTCTTTCCGTTTGCCGCGTTTTCCCGCGGCGTATGTCCGCATTGCGCGCCGAGGATGGTTATTGTGGCTTCAAAATCGGGGCGAGCACGCGCTTCGGCATGTCCGAGAGCGCACAGACGTCGTGGTGACGCTCGGGCTTGCCCAGCAGCTCCCGCATAGCCTTCGGGATATGCGCGCCGGTCAGCGCATGGAGCCGATCCGCATTGGCAAAGTCGTCTTCGCCCGCGGGTTCAAACGCATTCAGCACATCGCTCGCAAACTTGTACGGGTTCGCGGTCGAGAGCAGCACCGTCTTTGTCGCGTCTCCGGTCTGCTTCGCGTAGCATTCATAGACGCATTGCGCCACCGCGGTGTGCGGATCCATGAGATACCCCGTCTCGTCGAAGACGCGCTTGATGGTGGCGAGGGTATCCTCCTCCGTGCACCAGCCCGCGGAGAACGTCTTTTTTAGCTCGTCCAGCGCCTGCTGCGGAAGAGCATACATACCCTTTTCCTTGAGCCCACGCATCCACTCGCGCACAAGTGCATCGTCGCGCTCCGCCAGTTCGAAGAGCAGACGCTCCAGATTGGAAGAGATCAGAATATCGATTGAACAACTCATGCTCTGGTAAAACGGGCGGTTGTCGTCGTAGACGCCGCTTTCGAAAAAGTCCGTGAGCACATTGTTGCGGTTGGAAGCGCAGATGAGTTTATGCACCGGCAGCCCCATCCTTCTCGCATATTCGCCCGCGAGGATATCGCCGAAGTTACCCGTCGGCACACAGAAGTTGATCTTCTCTCCGGGTTGAATCTCGCCGCGCTCCAGCAGTTGCTGGTAGCTCGTGAAATAATACACGATCTGCGGCAGAAGTCTTCCGAAATTGATCGAGTTCGCGCTGGATAGCCGCCATCCCTGCCCGGCAAGTTCGCCTGCTATCTCCTGCGATGCAAAGATCTGCTTGACCCCCGTCTGCGCGTCGTCAAAGTTTCCGTAGACGGCGCAGACGTCGACATTCTCGCCTTCCTGCGTCACCATCTGGAGCCGCTGTGCCTCGCTGACGCCGCCATGCGGATAGAAGACGAGCACGCGCATGCCCTCTGCATCGCGAAAGCCTTCCAGCGCGGCTTTTCCCGTATCGCCGGATGTGGCGACGAGGATATAGACCCGCTTGGTCTCGCCCGTCTGGCGCAGCGAGCCGCGCATCAGGTGCGGCAGCATCTGCAGCGCAACGTCCTTAAACGCCATCGTCGGCCCGTGCCAAAGCTCCAATACATGCTCCCGCCCGGAAAGCTTAACAAGCGGGGTTACGTCCGCATGGTCGAAGCTTTTGTAGGCGGACGCAATCATCCGCTCGAGCTCTTCGGAATCGGTCTCGGGCAGATATGCCCCCATGACGCGGTGCGCGGTTGCCAAATAGCCGCCGCGCACGCAGTTGTTCCATTCAATTGTGGGATACGATTCGGGTACATACAGTCCGCCGGAGGGGCTGATGCCACGCACAATCGCTTCCGCAGCGGATGCGGACTCGCCGCCTCGCGTGCTCAGGTAACGCATAGGTGTTCTTACTATTCCTTTTTTATCCGAATTCTATCGTTTCTTATCTTGAATCACAGCAAAATCGTCGGTCAATGCGAAATCAGATGTGTCGCATGCGGATTCGTTGATTCGCTCCGGATCAAACGGCTCCGCTGTCTACAGCAGATATTCCTTCATATACGCGGGGACGGTCTCTTTGCTGCCCGTTATGCTCATAATCACGCTGAGGTTGTTCTTTTCGGAAAACTTTTTCAAGTCGTCGAAAAGTCCTTCAAGGGAATCCAGTTCGTGCCCGATAATGCTCAGAAGTCCATCGATATAGATGGTCTCTAAATCAAAATCGCTCGCCGCAAGACCGCAAAGGAAACCATAAAGCATTTTCGGGGTCGTAATGCCGTATTCCGTTGCGTTGATGAAGCGAGCTTTTCTCGAGAGGTCGTAGATGTAACTCGTGTCGTCGTCAATGAAGATCGTGTTGCCTTTTGCCGTCAGGACGGACTTGTTTGCCATTTCGAGAATCTGCTTTGTTTTTCCTGTGCCTTTTTCGCCGAAGATGACTCCAATCAAAGCCGTGGCCCTCCTTGTGCTTTTTTTCATTATAAGCCTTTTTCAACTGCGTGCGCAAGCGATTCGGCTAAGTTTCACCCATATGTGGCGCACCGCCGTATTTCAACCACAATCAAGCGATGATTGCCACAAAAAAGCCCGCGCGGTTGACGCGCGGGCGAATGATCCGGTATTGCTCAAAACACCGTTCCGACGATCCTGTCGACAAGTTTCGTGAATTTTTCGGATGCGATGGCTGCGGTTTCCTGTACCTCTTCGTGGCTCAGCGGCTGATCGAGAATACCCGCCGCCATATTGGTAATCAGCGAAATGCCGATGGTCCTGATGCCGCAGTGCGCGGCCGCAATCGCCTCCGGCACGGTGGACATGCCCACAGCGGAGGCGCCGACCGTACGCGCAAACACAATCTCGGCCGGAGACTCAAACGTAGGCCCGGAGAACATCATATATACGCCTTCGCGCAGCGGCACGCCCGCAGCTTTTGCCGCATCGCGCACTTTTTCGCGAAGAACGCGGTCGTAAACATTGGTCTGATCCGGGAAGCGCGGGCCAAAGCTTTCGTCGTTTGGCCCGATCAGCGGATGCGAGCCAGAGAAATTGATGTGATCGGAGATCAACATTAGATCCCCGGGCGCAAAGTCGAGATTGACGCCGCCCGCCGCGTTGGTCAAAAGCAGTTTCTCTACGCCGAGGCGCTTCATCACGCGTACGGCAAGCGCGATTTGCGACTGGGGATAGCCTTCATAATAGTGGAACCTGCCCTGCATGCAGATGACGGTCTTGCCGAACAGCTCGCCGATGACAAATCTGCCCTTGTGTCCCTCCACGCGGGATTGCGGGAACCCCGGCAGATCGCCATAGGAGACAAACCGCTTGTTTTCCATCTTTTCCGCATAGCCGCCGAGGCCGGAGCCAAGGATCAGCCCGATCTTGCAGTCTCCCCCACAGAGAGGGGACAGGATCTCTACCGCGCGTTCGATCGTCTCGTTCATGCGTTACGCCTCGTAGATCTCGTTGAGGAAGGATGTGCCGACGTTCCAGCCCTCGCCCGTGAGATAGTCCAGAACCGTAACGCCGATGTCGGCAAAGGTCTTGCGCGTGCCGAGGTTGACGTTGGCCTTGATATGCTTGCCCGCGACGACGAGCGGGATGTATTCGCGCGAATGGTCCGTGCTGTCCGTGGTGGGATCGCAGCCGTGATCCGCCGTAATCATCAGGATGTCGTCCTCGCGCATGGCGGAGAGGATGCGCGGCAACGCCGCATCAAACGACTCCAATGCGGCGGCATAGCCCTCTACATCGTTCCGGTGACCAAATAGCATATCAAAATCGACCAGATTCGTGAAGATAAAGTCGCCTTTCCCTTCCTCGAGGAAACGAACCGTTGCATCGATGCCGGAGTGGTTGTTCTTTGTGTGGTCGACCGTGCTCACACCGCGATGGCAGAAGATATCCTCGATCTTGCCGATGCCGACCACGTCCTTTCCGCGCTTGACCAGCGCATCCAGAACCGTATCGGTAAACGGCTCCACGGCATAATCCTTGCGGTTTTCGGTGCGTTTGTATACGCCGCTCGTGCCTTCAAACGGGCGCGCGATCACGCGGCCAACGAGGAAATTATCGTCGTTGAGCAGCTCGCGCGCAACCTCGCAGATCCGGTAGAGTTCCGGCAGCGGGATCACGCCCTCGTGCGCTGCGATTTGGAACACGCTGTCGGCCGAGGTGTAGACAATGGGTTTGCCGGTCTTGACGTGTTCGTCGCCCAGGCGGGAGATGATCTCCGTGCCGCTTGCAACCTCGTTGCCGAGTGTGCCGCGGCCGATCTTCGCCTCAAACTCGCGCAGAAACTCTTCCGGGAATCCGTTGGGATACGTCTTAAAGGCCTGCTTGAGCGGTAAGCCCGCCATCTCCCAGTGTCCGCAGGTGGTGTCCTTCGCCTTGGTCAGCTCCGCAAGCCGCCCGAACGCGCCCTTGGGCGTCAGCCCCAGAGAATCCAGCCTGCTGTCTTCGATTGCGGCGAGCCCGAGAGCAGTCATGTTCGGCAGAGCAAGCCGCCCGCGTACTTTGCGGATGTTTCCGAGCGTGTGGGAACCGACGTCGCCAAACTCCGCCGCATCCGGCTGTTCGCCGATCCCGACGCTATCAAGAACAATCACGATCGCACGCTTTTTCCCGTTTGTTTGTATCAACATATTGTTCACCTCATTTAAGATTATCGTTGATTCGTCCGTTTGAATTGCACCCGATGAACTGATTTCATCTGATGAATAGTGTAGTCTGATTTCATTCCCGCGTCAATCGAGCAGGGTGACTCGGTCACGCTCCCGCGTTGCGCGATACCGAATTTTTTCTGAACGCCTCAAAAAAGAAAACCGCGCGTTTTGCGCGGAAGCGAAGGCTGCACATTCAGCTCGTCAATGTTTCAGATACGTCAAGGCGCGCTGCGCCATCATGGCAACAAACTCCAGATTGCTCGGCTTTCCCTTGTGGTCGTGCATCGTATAGCCGAAATATTCGCGTATGGTCTCCGTGTTGCCGCGTGTCCAGGCGATCTCAATCGCGTTTCGGACGGCGTGCTCAACCAGCGGCGGACGCGTATTGTAGATCTTCGCCACGGTAGGATAGATGTCGTTGGTGATGCTCAGATCCACCGGAGATTCACACATGGCATAGATGCGGATCGCGTCGCGCAGATAGTAATACCCCTTCAGGTGCGCGGGCACGCCGATGGCGCGAATTCCCGCCGCAATCTGGCTTTCGAGGATATCGACCGCGTCGTCGGCCTTCTCCGTTTCGCGCTCGTACAGGCGAATGAATTCCAGCACACGCAGCTGCACCAGCTCGTACTTCAAGGGCTTCGTGAAGCAATAGATCACACGGTCCTTGATGATCTGCAATAGCCGGTCGTCCGCAAGAGCTGTGGTCACAAACACCAGCGGGCGCCTGTCCTCGCTGAGCTTGCCGATAAAATCCAGCACATAGATGCCGTCAAGATCCTGCAAAAACAGGTCGAGGATCAATAGGTCGACATCACGGGAAAAGATCGTGTCGATTGCATCCCGCCCCGTAAAGACGCTCGGAAACAGGCGAATGTCTTCCAGCGTCTGGAAGGCCGCCTCAATCCCTTTCGCATCCGCGAGGTTGTTGCTTGCAATCAGCAGATTTTTCTTCATCCATACTCCCGGGGCGCGCACGCAAAAAGAACAACGTGCTTGATCCAATTGATCGGATATCGATCGGCGTTTCTATCGCCGCATTGACGAAAAAGCCGTAATTTCGCTAAAAAATCCTGCGCATGGCCTCTTCCGCGGCGTCGATCAGCTGCTGCGCATGCTCCAGTGCGACCGCGTCCGCGCCGCCGCTGCCCATGATGCGGGCGATCTCCCGCGCGCGCTGCTCCGGCGTGAGGAGGATGGCGTTGGAGCGCGTATGCTCGCCCGTCTCCTCTTTGTAGACCAGATACTGCTGGTTTGCATAGGCCGCGATCTGCGGCAGATGCGTGATGCAAAGCACCTGATGATTGTTCGCAATCTGGCGCATCTTGACCGCGACCGCGGTCCCGATCTGTCCACTGATGCCGCTGTCGATCTCGTCAAATACCATCGTCGGAATTCCGTCAAGATCGGCAAGCACGCTCTTAAACGAAAGCATGATGCGCGAAAGCTCACCGCCGGAGGCGACCTTGCTCAGAGGCTTTACCGGCTCGCCGCGATTGGTGGAGAGCAGAAACTCCACATCGTCGGTGCCGTTGGCGGAGGGAATTTCGCCAGAGAGCGTTTCAAACTTGGCGGAAAACGCCGCATACGGCATGCCAAGGTCGCTCAGTTCCGGCAACAGCCTTGCGCTCAGGCGTTCGGCTGCGGCTTTGCGAAGATCGGATAAATCCCGGCTCAACGCATCATATTCGCCCTTTGCCGATTCATATTCCGCGGCGAGCTGTTCCCTGCGCTCCTCCGCGTTGTCGATCAGCTCCAGCTCCGCGGCGCCCTTGTCGCGATAGGTCAGAATCTCTGAAATGCTTGCGCCGTATTTTCGTTTGAGCTGGGATATGAGCTCCAGTCGCGTCTCAATCTCATCCAGCATGCCGGGTTCATACGAAAAATCGCTCCTGTAGTCCCGCAGCGTATAGCTCGCGTCCTCCAGATCATAATACAACGCGTGCAGTTTTTCGGAGAGCTGCTGATAGTCCGCGCTGAGCCGCGCGATGCCGTCAAGCTGATGCAGCGCGACGCTGAACGAAGCCAGCGCGCCGCCGCTCTCGCCCTCGTCCCCGCTGAGCGCGGCGTTGGCGCCTTCGAGGCCCTCCATGACCGCCTGCGCGTTCTGCAAAAGCCCGCGCTGCTCTTCAAGCTGCTCTTCCTCGCCCTCGGTCAGGTTCGCGGCGTCGATCTCCTTGATCTGATAGGACAACAGATCGATTCTCCTCGCGCGCTCCTGCTCGTTATACTGCGCGGCATGCAGAAGCCTTCTTGCCTCCGTTGCCCGCTTAAACGCTTCGACAACGCGCGCCTTGACCTCCAGCGCTTCCTTCCCCGCGAAACGGTCGAGCAGGCCGATATGCCGTTTTTCATCCAGCAGCGATTGATGCGCGTGCTGGCCGTGGATATCCACCAGCGCGTCGCCGATAAGCTTAAGCGCGCCCGCGTTGATCAGCGTGCCGTTCGCGCGGCAGACATTTTTCCCGCTCGTCGAAAACTCGCGATAGAGCGTGAGCTCGTTGTCCTCACAATCAATGCCCTGTTCGGAAAGCACATCACGCGCTGGCTCTCCCGGGGAAAGCGAAAACGTCGCTTCCACACTCGCCTTCTCCTCGCCGGATTTGATGAGTTCCCGGCTCGCGCGCTCGCCCAGCACAAAATTGAGCGCTTCAATAATAATGGATTTTCCTGCGCCGGTTTCGCCCGTCAGCACGGAAAACTCATCAAAAAATGCGATCGCCTGATGATCGATCAGCGCTATGTTGTGGATGCTTAGTTGTTTGAGCAAAGACGACGCCCTCCTGTTTTATGAGCATCTTCGTTTTATCAGCATCTTCAACTTGCAGAAACGATGTATGAATCGGCAACGTTTGCGTGTTTTTGCGCTCACATGAAGAGCCTCCGGTTTGGGGGCTGGAAAAATCACGCAGCGATTGCATCGTCAACCGTGTTATTTCAGCATCTTTTGAAACTTTTTAATGATATCGCCGACGCTCTTTGCATCGCGAACCGCAATGAAGATCGTGTTGTCGCCCGCGATCGAGCCGAGGATATCTGGCCACTTGAGCGTGTCCACCGCCTCCGCGGCGGCGTTTGCGCTGCCCGCGATGGTCTTGATCACGATCATGTTGCCCGCGCTGGTCACCGAAAGCACGCAGTTGCTGAACATACGGATAAAGCGCTCCTGCAGATCCGCCTCCGCTTTTTCAACCGTTGCGTAGCGATAGCGCCCCTCGGGCGTGAGCACCTTGATGAGCCGAAGCTCCTTGATGTCGCGCGAGACGGTCGCCTGCGTGACGGAAAACCCATGGTCACGCAGTTTTCCGGCGAGTTCTTCCTGCGTTTCGATGTTTTCCGAAGCGATGAGTTTGGAAATCATATCATGTCGTTTTGCTTTCATGTTTCAATCCCCAATATAAAATAATGATGAGTGCGTTGGCGACAAATAGTACCTGTTCGGGATTTGGCAACGTTTCGTCCAGTTGTTATATGAATGCCGCACAGAGCCGCGGCATGGCGTCCCAGGAGGTCCTGCGTCAGGTGAGTTTTTGCCGGATGAGTTCGAAGACGTTCTGTTCCTGAAAACGGATGAAGCGAACGCGTTGATTGGAGCGTGTCACCGTGATGCGATCGTCCGGATTGATGCAGCTCAAGCGGATACCGTCTCCTGCGACAAACCCTTCGCCGTTGACGTGAAACGTCCAGACGGCGTCCGGCGCGGACACGATCGGGCGGATATGCAGCGTATGCGAGCAGACCGCGGTGACGATGATGCTGTCGAGCGACTGCGTGACCACAGGACCGCCCGCCGAAAGATTGTATGCCGTGCTGCCGGTCGGCGTGCTGGCGATGATGCCGTCCGAAAAAACGGAGCCGACCGCCTGGCCGTCGCAGAACAGATCGATATGAATCGTACCGGAAAACGATTGCTTCGCAATCAGGATGTCGTTGAGGCAGCTCGCGAAAGGATGGTCGTTGATGCTGCAAAACAGCGTCATGCGCTCCTCGACGCGATAGTTCCCGCGCTGGATATTCTCTATCGCGTTCGGAAACCCGTCAAGCGCGATCTCGCTCAAAAAACCGATACGCCCAAGGTTAACCCCAAGCAGCGGAATATCCATCTGCGCCGCAGCGGAAGCAAACCGAAGCAACGTCCCGTCCCCGCCAATCACAACCAAAAGCTGCGGTGCAGGCTGCTCCATGCGCAGCTCCTCCGCGCTGTCCAGCGCAACCGCCTCTTCGCCAAGCGCAATGGCCTGCTGCATCAAGCGGACACGAAATTCGGCGATGCCATCTTTTTCGAGATTACCCGCAAAGCCGATTTTCATCGTTTTCGCTCCAAAAAAGAGTATGTGCTCATATTATACGGCCTCGTTCATAAAAATACAAGAGAAATTATGAATATGTATGCTTTATATACACGAATCGTGCGCGTCCTGAACCACCGAAACGGCTGTGTTATGGTCTATTTTTGTTACTTCAACATCATTATGTATGCATTTTTCTAAGAATACGAGAAATTCAATGTTTCCTTTCGGACCGCGAATGGGTGAATATGACAGCCCGCTTACACAAAAACCAACCGCACGCGCTACGCCCAGGATACGGTCGATCACCTCGATATGCGTGCTCTGCTCTGAGACGACGCCGTGTTTGCCGACCTTGCTCTTCCCCGCCTCGAACTGCGGCTTGATGAGCGCGACAACCTGCCCGTTTTCCTTCAGGCAAGGGTACAAAGGCGGCAGAATCTTATCCAGCGAGATGAACGAAACATCGATCGAAGCAAAATCCAGCCCGTTTTCAAACCAAGCCGGCTCCATGAAACGCGCATTGGTGCGTTCCATCACGGCAACACGCGCGTCGCTGCGCAGCTTCCAGTCCAGCTGGCCATAGCCAACATCGATCGCAAACACTTTGCTGGCGCCCTTTTGGAGCATGCAATCCGTAAAACCACCGGTCGAAGCGCCGATATCGGCGCAGACCTTGCCTTCCAGCACGATGGGAAACGTCTCCATCGCCTTTTGCAGCTTATAGCCGCCGCGGCTGACAAACGGGCACGTGTCCCCGCGCACGACGATCTGCGCATCGTCCGCGACAAACTGCCCTGCCTTCTCCGCTTTGACTTCGCCCAGATACACCTGGCCCGCGAGCACGAGCGCATGCGCCTCTTCCCGGCTTTTTGCAAGCCCGCGCTCAAAGAGCGCAACGTCAAGGCGCGTCTTCATGCCAGCTCCTCCGAAAGATTCTTTTCCAGCACCTCTGCGGTCAGCGCGCAGAACTGCCGCTGATGATTCACGCACGCCTGCGAGACGGGGTCGTCCGGCACGCACATGCGCGCAACGGATACCGGCGACAGCGCGGCGCTGACGCGAAGACCGAGGCAATCCACGCCCTCTTCCATTACCACAACGCGCTTTGCCGTTTGCTTGATTTCAGCGAGCATCGCTTCATCCATCGGCATCACCGTGCGGGCATTGACGAGGCCCGCGCCCAGCCTGCGGCAGACGGGGATCGCGAGAGCAACCATGGATCCGGTTGCGATCACGGTCCGTTCCGCGATGGGCAGGAGGACTTCCCAGACGCCCTTTTCGACCGGCTGCGCGGAGACGGCCTGCATCAGACTTCCGCGCGGATATCGCACCGCGGCGGGCTCCCCGCGTGAAACCGCAAGCTCCAGCATGTGCACGAGCTCCTGCTGCGTCGCGGGAGAATAGATCGTCATATTCGGCATGGTCGAAAGAAACGCTATGTCATATACGCCCTGGTGCGTCTCGCCGTCGTCGCCGACGAGGCCCGCGCGATCCACAGCGAGAACAACAGGCAGCTTCTGCAGGCAGATGTCGTGCAGAATCTGATCGTAGCCGCGCTGCAAAAAAGTCGAATAGATCGCAACCACAGGCTTGAGCCCACCCGCGGCCATGCCGGCCGCCATGGTCAGCGCGTGCTCCTCCGCAATCCCTACATCAAAGAAGCGATCGGAAAAACGCCCCGCAAACTCCGTCAGCCCGGTCCCGATCGGCATGGCGGCGGAGATTGCGACGATCATCGGATCCTTTTGCGCAAGCGCGATCATCGCGTCGCCAAATACGCTGGAGTTGCTCTTCTTCAGCGCGCTCTCGATGTCTCCCGTGTCGACGGAAAACGGCGCAACACCGTGAAACTTCTCCGGATTGCGCTCAGAAAACGCATACCCTTTCCCCTTTTGCGTGATGCAATGCACGATCACCGGCACGTGCAGTTCTTTCGCGCGGTGAAACATCCGCGTCAGTTCGCCGATATCGTGCCCGTCGATCGGCCCGAGGTAGAGAAAACCCATATCCTCAAACAGCCGTTTCGGCATGAGAAAGCTCTTGATTCGGTTTTTGAAGTTTTCCATGTGCCGTGAAAGCCAGCGGCCGAGCAGCCCCGTATCCAGCGCGCGCACGAGCCTCCGTTTGAAGCGCACATACCATTCGCTGGAACGCATGTTCACAAGCATGCGGTGCAGCGCGCCGACGTTGGGTGAAATCGACATCTCGTTGTCGTTGAGGATCACGATCAGCGGCACGTCCGCCTGGCCCGCGTCGTTGAGCCCTTCAAATGCAAGTCCGCCCGTGAGCGCGCCGTCGCCAACCAGGGCGATCGCCGCGCCCTGTTCACCGCGCAGTTTCTTTGCGCGCGCCATGCCGAGCGCGGCGGAGATCGCCGTAGACGCATGTCCGGTGTTGAAGTGATCGTGTTCGCTTTCCTCGCGCTTGGGGAAGCCGGAAATCCCGTCTTCCTGCCGCAGGGTGCAAAACGCTTCTCTGCGACCCGTGATGATCTTATGCGCGTATGCCTGATGCCCCACATCGAAGATCATCCGGTCTTCCGGGCTGTTGAACGCGCGGTGCATGGCGATCATCAGTTCCACCGCGCCAAGGCTTGAGGCAAGATGCCCGCCGCAGCGCGCGATGTTTTCGATCATATACTGGCGCATCTGCGCCGCAAACGCGGGCAGCTCGCTGTCCTTCAGTTTTTTGAAGTCCTCAAGTGAGTTGACTTTATCGAGTACCGGGTAACGATCCATGGTTCTATTCGTTCTTTCTGCCAATCTTTTTTGCGTCACGATTTTCGCGTCAGCGTATATCCGATAAGTTCCGTAAAAAACGCTGTATCCTCGCCGACCTGAAGCACCGCTTCGCGCGCATCGCGCGCATAGCCCTTTGCATACTCCTTTGCGCGCTCCAGACCGTAGACGGTGACGAACGTCGTCTTCCCGTCCTGTGCGTCCTTGCCGACGGACTTGCCGAGGACGGATGCTTCGCCTTCAAAATCGAGGATATCGTCCGTGATCTGAAAGAGCATTCCGTAAGCCTCCGCAAAACGAACCAGCGCATCGCGCTGCCCGGCGCTCGCGCCCGCGCAGGCCGCGCCGGAAAGCACCGCCGCACGGAACAGCGCGCCTGTCTTATACTCCTGCAGCTGCCGAAGGAGAGACTCGTCACCGCCGCTGTTGACGTCCAGGCTCTGCCCCATGACCATCTCAAACGCGCCCTTGGAGACCGCAGCAAGCGCATCCGCATGACCGCAGATTGAGAGCGCATAGAACGCGAGCGAGAGCAGGCCGTCACCCGCGAGAATTGCATTCGCTTCCCCGAACGCCTTGTGGTTGCTGGGCTTACCGCGGCGCATGTCGTCGTTGTCCATCGCGGGCAGATCGTCGTGAATCAGGGAATAGGTATGGATCATCTCCAGCGCACAGGCGGCATACAGCGCGTCTTGCGCCGCGCCGCCGCAGAGCTCGCAGGCCGCCATGCAAAGCGCGGGACGAATCCGTTTTCCGCCGGAAAACACGCTGTAAGCCATGCTTTCCTGCAGGATCGGTGCGCGCTCGCTTTCGGAGAGCAGTTCGCCCAGTTTTTTTTCCGTCCATTCAGAATACTGCGTCAACCGCTCACTCAGCATCGCGCTTCACCTCTGCCGCATCGTTCAGCCGCGTGATGACCGCCTCATACGCGTCGAGTTGGCTCTCGCAGGTTTTGACGAGCGTCATCCCCTCTTCATAAAGGCGGATCATCTCGTCGAGCGAGCCTTCCGCACCCTCCAGTTTTGTGACGATATCCGAAAGCTTCTGCATGGTTTCTTCAAACCGTACCGATTGCTCCATATTCTTTTCCCCTCCTGCGGTCATGTTCCGCTTTGGTTCGAAATCTGTTCAATCCTTGCGCCCGCCGTCCCGTCGTGCATGCGGATGCTGACCGCATCGCCGGTATGCATGGCTCCCACGCCGCCGATCGCGTGTCCGTCCGTGTCCGTCAGGATCGCATAGCCGCGCTCCAGTACCGCGGAAGGATCCAGCGCGACAAGCTGGGCACGCATGCGAAGCAGTTCCGACCTTGCCGCGTTTAGTTGCTCCCGTACGCCGCGGTAGGCGCGCTCGCGCACGCCGTCGAGCGTTTGCCGCTCGCTCATCAGCCTGTTTTCGAGCAGACGAAACGCCTTCGCCGAGGCAAAGAGGCGTACGCTCGCGCGCATGCGCTCCAGCCGTGCGTTGAGCGCGCGGCGCATGCGTTCGCTCTGCATATGAATCGCTTCATAGCAGGCGTCCATCTCCGGTACGCATAGTTCCGCCGCGGCGGAGGGCGTCGGCGCGCGCAGATCCGCCACAAAATCCGCAATGGTAAAGTCTGTTTCATGTCCGACCGCGCTGACGACGGGAATGTCGCTCCTGTAGATCGCCTCCGCAACCATCGGTTCGTTGAAGGCCCAAAGATCCTCCATGCTTCCGCCGCCGCGGCCGACGATGAGCACATCCGCGGCGCGCTTTCGGTTCATCTCCCCGATCGCTTCCGCAATCTCTTCCGCAGCCCCCGCGCCCTGCACGCGGACGCTTGCGATCACGACTGGCATGCGCGGAAATCTGCGTTGGATGATGTTGAGAATATCCTGTACGGCGGCTCCCGTCCCGCTCGTGACAACGCCGACGCGGCGCGGCAAAAAGGGGATCGGCCGCTTGCGTTCCTGCGAGAACCATCCGCGCTCTTCCAGCTCTTTTTTGAGCGCGAGAAAGCGCAGATACAACTCGCCTTCCCCGCTTTTTTTGAGATAGTTGGCGTAGAGCTGAAATGAACCGTCCTTTTCATAGAGCGATGCCTTGCCGTAGAGCAAAACCTGCATGCCGTCCTGCGGCTGAAAATTGAGCCGCAGCGCCTGCTGTCGAAACATCACGCAGCGCACGAGCGCGTTTTCATCCTTCAGTGAAAAATACAAGTGTCCGGAGGAATGCCGCTTGAACCCGCTGATCTCGCCGCTGACGCGAAGGTCCCCTAAAACAGGATCTCCCGAAAGCAGGAGCGACACATATTCGTTCAGCTCGCTTACGCGAAACACAGGCGTCAACGCCTGTTCCATGCCGCTCACCTCCCCTGGTTTGATTCTGTTTGCGCCCTATATCCGATGGCCGGCAAAAAATTGATCCCGTGCGAGCAGGGCGGTTCCCACGGCGTTGTCCGACGAAAGCCCTCTCTGCGCGTAAAACAGCGTTTTCTTGAGCCGCTGGTTCAGAAGTTCCCGTAGAAGCAAACTCCCCGAAACGCCGCCGGAGAGCAGCGCCGTTTTGCAGCCCGTCTCGGCGAACGCGTTTGTAAGCAATTTTGAGAGTGTGCGCGCGAGGCAATCATACACCGCAAACGCAACCGAAGACGGCGCAGCGCCTTCGTCGATCAGTCTCTGCGCCTGCGTCTCCTGGCCGGAAAACGAGCAATGGAGCGCTTTGACGCTCGCGGGCAGTTTGACGGAGCGATCCTCCGCCGCTCTTGCAAGCGCCTCCAGCGAAACCCCGCTCGGAAACGGCAGGCCAAGGCGCACGCCGACACGATCGACAAATTGTCCCGCGTGGAGGTCGTCGCATCCGCCGATCCGTGCGATTTCGCCGATCAATCCGTCTTCCCGTCTGACCAGCAGCAGATCCGTCGTCCCGCCGGAAAGATGCATCGCAAGAAGCGGGGACTCGCAGATGTTTTTCTCCTGCCCAAGCAGCGCGGCGCGGACGTGCCCCGCCTGATGCGTCGTCTCGTACAGCGGCACGCCAAGCGAAGCGGCCATCGAAATTGCGGCGAGCCTGCCCGCGAGAAACACGGGCATATAGGATTCCCCCGCGCCTGTCGGTTTTGCGCTCACGGCGACGGCACGCACAGCCGCGCGGTCGATCGAGCAAAGCATCGCTTCGATCAGCTGCGGCAGGTTACGCACATGCTGAAACACCGCGTCGCTCTGCCGTAGGCCCCGTTCGCCCAACGCCACAGAAAGCATCGTTCTCCGCTCGAAAACGATGCCTTCGCTAGAAACACAGGATACGGACGTCGTATAGTTGCTGGTATCGACGCCGAGAAACAGCTCGTTCACGGGGAGACGATCTCCTTCGCGACGCTGCCGAGAATGCCGTTGACAAAGGCGTAGGAGCGTTCCCCGCCATATCGCTTGGCGAGCTCGACCGCTTCGTTGATGGCGGCTCCGGTCGGCACGTCTTCCTTCCGATAGAGCATCTCGTAGATTGCCACGCGTAAAATGCTCAGATCCACCCGTGCGATACGGTCGATCGTCCAATCCTTCGCGTAGCGGCTTACGAATTCGTCGATCTGCGCCGTGTGCGCAAGCACACCTTCCAGCATCTGGCTGACGTAGAGAAGGTCCTCCCCGTCCAGCGTGCCGAGCAGCTCGGCCTTTTCGCAGACGTGTTCGGGGGTGTCCTCTCCGCCCAGAAGATTGGAAAAGTGCATCATCATTGCGACTTCGCGCGCGGTGGTTCTGCTCATGCTTGATCGAATTCCAGTCTATAAAATAGTGTAATGTTACGCGGAACACGGCTCGCCCTTCCGGTCAGGCTGTCTTCCGGCACTTTACTTTTTCGAAAACAGTTTGTCGAAGAACTCTTTGATGCCCTCCGGCCCGCTTTGATCGAGCAGGTAGCCGATCAGGAAGCACAGCGCGAGGATGACAAAGAGCAGTATCGTGCGCCAGAACCCGATGGTAAAGAAAAGGATCGACAACACCAGCCCAAGCAGCACGAACAGAACCGTGAATTTATGGTTCTTCACAAACTCGAGAAACGCGTTCATCGTTCTTTCCTCATTCCACGCGGGAAACGGCGGCTGTCGTGGCGACAGGAGCCGCGCTCTCAACCAAAACGCCGATCTCGTTGACATGGATGCCCGTGAGCGTCTCCACGTTCTCTTTCAGCGTCTTTTGCAGCTCGCCCGACAATGTGACCACATCGGTATCCGGCAGCACGCAAAGGCGAATGCCGATGGTGATCCCTGTCTCCGTCGACTGCAGCGTGGTGTGCACGTCCTTCACCCGCGCAATCGCGCGGCAGTGTTTCTGCACCATGCTGTCGATGGCTTCAAGCGAGATGAAGGTGCCGCCGAGTTCCGTCTGCCGCATCAGCGCGGAAGCGGGACGGACGTCGCCGTGTTTACTCCTGCCCGCAAAGAGCAGCTTGACGCAGATCAGAAGGAGCAGCAACGCGGAACCGGCAAGGATCCACGCGTTTTCCGGGAACATGTAAAACAGAGAGATAAAGCTTGCAACCATATCCTCCGGAATGACGTTCGCAGCGATGCCAAACAGCACAAACGCGACAAGAATGGCAGCAACGAGCAGGATCCCCAGCAGGAGACGATCGAAGAATTTGAGTTTCATATGCTTAAAACTCCTTTTCGTTCGCCGCGCAATGTCTGCGCGGGCTTACCCATCGATGATCGATTGTTCAGGGTTTGATGCGCTCCGTAAAACGGGCGGAATCCGCTCCGCCCGTCAACGGGTCACTCTTGCAACATTATTTCACGCGCGGCGGTTCGGGTTCCACGATCTCCGCGGTGACTGCCTGCGTTTCCTTTTCCTTCGGTTTGTCCTTGCGTTTCGCGGCGCGGGTGCTTCCCTCGCCCGCCTCAAACACAACGCTCTGCACGAAGATATTGATCTCTACCACGCGCAGACCCGTCATGGTTTCGATTGCGCTCTTGACGGCGGTCTGAATCTTTTCGCAGACCTCCTTGATCTTGTATCCGTACAGGATGCTCACGGAGACGTCGATCGCGGCCTCTTCCTGGCCGACTTCGACCTTCACGCCCTTGGTCAGATTCTTTTTGCCGAGCATTTCGGTGATGCCCTCTACCATTCCGCCGTTGAGCGCGGAAACGCCTTCCACATCGGAGACCGCGAGAGACGCGATCGTCGCAACGACTTCGTCCGCAAAAATGATGCGGCCGCCCTCGGATTCTTTCTTGGAAATTTCAGCTTTTGAAACTTCGGTGCCGGCCTTCTTTTCTTCAGACATATGCACACCTCCATTCTTAGTTACCAAAAATTATATCGCAAGCGGGGGGTTCTGTAAATATGCAATGCGCCCGCCATGTTACCCTCGCGTGAACGCTTTGCGTCGGATTGATGGCATTTCCCGTTCAGTGCTCGCTTTTCATCCTTTTTTCGATGCGTGTTCGGCAAGCGCCGAATGCGTGCGGGGAACGATCGCGCCTTGCAAGTATACGCAGGATTTTGTATAAAAGCAACCTTTTTTTCATTTCTATCCGCCGGAAAGGAAATGCCGTTCCTCCGAAATTACCGGATATTCGCACCGTCGACCCCATCCGATTGTTCGGCTGTATATTTGTATACAGATGCTTGTATTTTGAAACCAAAAACGCTACACTAAAAGCAGGAATTGGGAGCGGCAATTCCTTTTTTCCATCGTTATGCGCCGCATCTGACGGCGCGAAAGAGAGAACCATGAACGGACTATATGACAATAAAGACTACGGTTCACTTTCCGAAAAAGTATATCGCTTTTTACGGGACGGGATTGCCGAAGGACGCTATCAAACGGGCGACTGCCTGATTGAAATGAAGATTGCCGAGGAGCTGGGCGTGAGCAGAACGCCCGTGCGAGAGGCGCTCAAACAGCTGGAGCTGGAGGATCTCGTTTCCTCCCATCCGAACCGCGGCGTTGTGGTGAAGGGCTTTTCAAGCGAAGATCTGCAGGATGTTTCGACCATCCGCCACCTGCTCGAGGGACAGGCCGCCTACTGGGCTGCACAGCGCGTGACAGACGAGCAGCTCAAAGAGCTCAAAGAGGTTGTGGAGCTGATGGAGTTCTACACGGCAAAGAACGATATTGCGCATCTCGTCGCGCTCGATACGCGCTTTCACGAGCTGATCTATGAGGCCAGCGGCAGCCGCACGATCCGGCACATTCTGGCGTCGCTGCACCACAACATCCGCAAAGCGCGCCAAAGCTCCCTTACCCTGCCCGACCGCGCGCCGAATTCGCTCGCCGAGCACCTGAGCATCTACCATGCCATCGAGCAGCGGGACGCGGACGCCGCAAAAAAGCACATGGAAGCCCACGTCGCCATCGCGGCGGGAAACCGGATGAGCGAATAGCGATCCGGCCTCCCGCTTTTTTCTTGCGGGAACCCACTCCATTTGAACGCGGGAGGATATCGACATGCAGATTGATTGCGTTGGCGAGCGGCACATAAACGGCGGCCCGGGCGAATTTTACCTCGCGCGCGCGGAGGATGCGCTGGAAGCGCTGCTCTCCAGCTATCGCGGGCGCGTGCAGCTCGTCTACCTTGACCCGCCTTTTGGAACGGGAGACACGTTCCACAGCAAGGTCGGCACCGGACACACAAAGCTCACGCTGCCCGTGTATGCGGACGACATGGAGGAAGCAGACTATCTCGCGTGGATGCGGAGCATCCTCTCCGGCGCGCGCGAACTTCTGACGCCGAGCGGATCGCTGTACCTCCACATCGACTATCGCATGAGCGCAAAACTGCGGCTGATGCTGGACGAGCTCTTCGGCGCGCAGAACTTTATGAACGAAATCGTCTGGTGCTACAAATCCGGCGGCAGGGCGACGCGATATTTTCCGCGTAAGCACGATACGATCCTGTTCTATCGAAAGAGCGCGAAGGTGTTTTTCGACATCGGCGCCGTCGGCCGCCCGCGCGGGCCGGAGAAGCGCAACCACATGAAGCGCTTCATCGACGAAGACGGTCGGATTTGCTTTACCATCCGTTCCGCGGGCAAGCTCTATACGTATTATGAAGATACGCCCGTCTTCCCGAGCGACGTTTGGGATGACATCGAGCATCTGCAGCAAAAGGACAGCGAGCGCGTCGGCTACGCAACGCAAAAACCGGAGGCACTGCTGAACCGCATGATTCAAGCCTCATCGAAGCCGGGCGATCTGGTCTGCGACCTGTTTTCCGGCAGCGGCACGACGGCTGCTGCCGCAAGCAAGCTCGGAAGGCGGTTCCTCGCCGTCGACAGCTCGCCCATCGCGCTCCATACGCTGCGCGCACGGCAGCTGAAGGCCGCCAGCGCGCATTCTCTGCTCGAAAGCGAGAGCGAACTCATCCTGCGCTATCCGGCGAACAGACAGCCCGCCCGGATGAGCGCAAAGATTCTCCTTCAGCGCGGCAAGCGCATGGTTGCGCTCGAAGACGCATCCTTCACCCCCGTCTATCCGATCGTTTATGCGGCTGCTGGCACGGTATCAGACGGTATCTTCTCGCCCGTGTCGACGGACTGCCGCCCGAAGCTTCCGCTGCTTCTGCCGATCGGCGAGATCGAACATCCCATCCTGCAGATCACGGATGCGATCGGCCAGAATGCATTTTTCGTGCTTTCGAATGAATCGTAGCCAAATCGACGTATCGGAAAGCTTGAAACAAAGGCGCGTGTGCTACACAAAAAGCGCACGCGTTTTTTATTTGCGTTTACATTATCGATTCAATGTCCAATCGAATTGTATTCCACTTCATGATAAGTTCACGTTTCAGAACGTTTGAGTGATGGCAATTCCGTGAGCAATCTAGTATGATTTGTTCGATGAGTGAAACGAAACATGCATCCGCGCTGAATCGCGCGGCGATCCCTGAAAGCGGGAAACCCGAAAGAACCAGGCGAATCCAGCTGATCAGTTCCCTGCTGATGCTGGCTTTGATTGCTGTAACCCTTTTTATCATTCTGCGGGACACCTCGCTGAGTGAGATCTGGTCTGCTGTGCAGACCGCGGATCCGCTCTGGCTGCTTGCCGCGCTCGGCGCCTCCCTGTTTGCGTCGCTGATGTTCGGCGTCGCGCTGCATATCGCCTTGCGCGCGCTGTATGGAAGGCCGATTTCCCTGCTTCGCAACCTCGGCTTTGGCTATATTGGCCAATACTATACCGCGGTTACTCCGGCGGGGATGGCGGGTCAGCCGATGCAGCTATACTACATGCTCGCCTATGGCGTAGAGGTTTCCTATGCGTCGCTTGCGCTGCTATTGGTCAACGCGGCGCATCAGCTGGTCGTCCTGCTGATCCCGACTGTTCTGTTCCCGTTTCGCGCGGGGCTGATCCTCGATAACCTCGGTGGCTTTCTCTGGCTCTTTTTGCTGGGGTCCCTGATCAACATCGGGCTGATTCTATTCCTTCTGTTTGCGATGTTTTCCAAAGATTTTGCGGGGCGGATGGTGCACGGCGTGATCGCGCTCCTTCACAAGCTCCGCATCGTCAAGCATCCGGAACGCATCGAGCAGCGTGTTTCCGAACAGATCGCGCTGTATCAAAAAGGCGCCGAGGTGTTCAAAGCGCATCGGTGGCTGCTTTTTTGTGAACTATTTTCCTATTTATTGCTGCTTGGCGCGCAGTTTGTGATCCCTTATTTCATCTACCGCGCGTTCCATCTTTCGACGTTTGGCATGCTCGATTTTATCGCGCTGCAGTCGGTGCTCTATCTCGCGGTTTGTTTTCTGCCGATTCCCGGCTCTGCCGGCGCGAGTGAAAGCGGATTTGTGAAGATATTCCGCGTGCTGTTTCAAAGCGCGCTCATCGTGCCCGCCATGCTGCTTTCCCGCGTTGCAAGCTTTTACTTTATTCTTGTTTTCAGCGGCGCGATCTCCCTGGCGATGCATTTGGTGCATTCCTATCGGCAGAAGCATCTGCAAAAGCCGCCCGAAGCAGAGACCGCAACCGAATAAATATTGCGCAAAACCAAATACGGCAATATAAACAGAACCTCACAGTCTTATGCTGAGAGGTTCTGATTTTGTCGGTTGATATGTGATCAGCTGATCTTCAGGCAAACGATCTGCGGGCCTTTGCCGCTGCCGCCCTTACCGCGCGTTCCGACGACGAGGAGATTGTTGAATACCGCGGGCGTGGAGTCGATCCGGCTGCCGATGTCGATGCTGTTGAGCATGATGCCGCTCGAAGCATCGTACATGGTGACATATCCGCCGCGATCGCACTGGATCAGATATGCCTTTCCCTGCGCGTCGTAGACCACGACCGGGCTTGCCCAATAGTCGTTTGTCTGCTCGACAGACCAGATGATGTTGCCCGTTGCCTTGTCATAGGCGACGATCCGCCCGCCGAGTGTATAGG
>CAYPEV010000010.1:0-920 GCA_964409605.1 uncultured Christensenella sp.
TACCAGCTTCTTCAAGCGTGCGTTTTCTTTTTTCAGTTCCTTCATTCGTCGGGCATCGTTGGTGTTCATCCCGCCGTATTCTTTTCGCCAGCGGTAATATAATATGTCTGCTCTGTGATTCCAAACCCTCTGCAGGCCTCAGAGGTCGATTTGCCTTGATTGCAATGTAGCTCAACCTCCCGCAGCTTGACGATGATCTGTTCAACTGTGTAGTTCTTTCTTGCCATCTTCTTTTAGCTCCTTTGTTAGTCTTTTTTCTCTTTTTCCTAACATTGTAGCTGGCCCGGTTCCGTGGGGCTAGATCACTTGTTGATCAATAAAAAGCCTATTGACAAAATAAATAGACACGTCATAATAGGTATATACCGGTATGTTCGTATATGCACATCATTATAACTGGAGGACTCTTCCGACATGCTCGACAGAAACAGCCCGATACCACTCTATGCGCAGCTTGAAGATGTGCTTCGCGCTGCAATCATTCAGCGTGAATGGGAGGTGAACACAGCAATTCCATCTGAAGTAGAACTCAGCAAAAACTATAACCTCAGCCGCATGACCGTCCGATCCGTCATCACAACACTTGTGAATGAAGGTCTACTGTATCGTGTGCAAGGCAAGGGAACGTTTGTTGCGGAGCCGAAGATTGCGACCAAGTCGCTCGCATACATGGGTATCCGCGAGCAGCTGGAAGAGATGGGATATGAAACAAGCACGCAGCTGGTCAATTTTGAACAGATTCGCGCGGACGCTTATCTTTCCGGCATATTCTCGATTCCATCCGGCGAACCGATCCAGTATATCGAGCGCGTTCGTTCTATCAAGGATGACCCGATCAGCATTCACCGTTCGTACATCCCGGCAAAACTCTGTCCGGAACTGACGGACGAGCACTTGGAGACGGAGCAGCTGTGCGTCAT